>JAZLKD010000001.1:0-33129 GCA_045597415.1 Treponema sp.
TTTCAAACAATCTTTCAAATGTAAATACAACTGGTTATAAACAGCAGCGTGTTGAATTTGAAGATTTGATTTATCAGAACGTAAAACTTGCAGGAACTCCTGCAACTGAAGACACAGTAACTCCAGTTGGAATCCAGCAGGGGTCAGGTACAAAAGTGGCTGCAACACAGAGGATTTTCAGCCAGGGGTCTTTACAGGCTACAGGAATTGATACAGATGTTGCTATCGTAGGTGACGGTTTCTTCCGGGTTCAGACTTATGATGGTGGTTATGCTTACACACGTGACGGATCATTCAAAGTTGATATGAACGGTCAGCTTGTTAATTCTAATGGTCTTCGAGTTATGCCAGAAGTAATCATGCCTGAAGGTTTTGATATTCATTCCCTTACTGTAACTGATACAGGTCGTGTAACAGTTAAGATTTTTGGGCAGGATGATCCTGTAGATGTTGCTCAGCTGGAGCTTTACAGATTTCCTAATAATGCAGGTCTTGAAGGAGCAGGTGACAATCTTTATAAAGTGACAGCAGCTTCCGGTGAACCTGTTGCAGGCCGTCCGGGGTTTGAAGGTTTTGGTACAACTAAACACAAGTTTGTTGAAATGTCTAATGTAAGTGTTGTAAATGAAATGGTTCAGATGATTGTTGCTCAGAGAGCTTATGAATTTAACTCAAAAGCAATTCAGACAACTGATTCCATGCTTTCAACAGCTGTAAACCTTAAGCGCTAAAGTGCCGATAAATAAATAAAGGGGATTTTTATGACAGTCGGTGGAATAAGTTCAATTACCAATGGTCAGGGAGCTTTACAAAGTTCTAAAATGACCGGAGATAAAGCAAAATTTGATGCACTTGTACAGGAAATTTATAATTCTACAGGGGCTGGACAGAATGTTTCTTCAAGTCAGACTGTTACTGACGGAAGATTAAACGGTGATTATACTTCAGGTTTTACAGGAACATTCAAGGGTGAAGATGCAAAGACTGCACTTCCAAGAGGCGCTGCAGCAAATCAGGCAAATCCACATGTTGTTCCAAAAAAAATTGACAAAACATCAAAGTTATATGAAAAATCCCTGGAAATGGAATCATATATTGTTAAGATGATGATTTCTTCCATGCGTAAAACTGTCATGAAAACTGAAACAGGGTCTGAAAACAGTTATGCAAAAAACATGTATGAAGATATGCTTTATGATGAGTATGCTACAATGATGACTAAAGGTGCAGGATTTGGGCTTGCTGATCAGATGTATCTTCAACTTGCAGAAAAAGCTTATTCATGATAATATTTAAATAATTAATAAAGTTCAGTTTCTTAAGGGGACTGAACTTTTTTTTTGCACTTATTCATTACGGAAATTTCCGTTAAAAAATTAAGGAGATATTACTTTGAAGAAAAAGAGTCTTTCACTTTCATTTGCTCTTGAACTTTCAATTGTTATTGTAGTTCTTTTTACACTTCTAGTTGTTGCAAGCAGACTTGTTCTAAAAAGTGACCTGAGGCAGGATTTTCTTTCAACTACAGAGGAGCTTGTAGAAGCTCAGACTACAGGTTTGTCTTATAGGAATTCAAGGTTCATGCAGCAGCTCAGAATGTATACACTATGTGAACCTGTTGAAAATGGCGAAGGTGTAGAAGGTCTTATTAATTATATTAAACTGCGCAGTAACAGACGAAGTTCTGATTTTAAGTATATTGCGTATTTCAATTATGCTGACGATAAGGTTTATTTTGATGATGGAACTGTTGATGACGCATATGGTTTTGATTTTTATGAAGATTATAAAGAAAGCGATAAAAAGCAGGCAATAACAGATCCTTTTGGAGATACACTTGATACCTCTTTGATTCTTGTTTGTAAATCTGTAAGCATGAGAAAAGAAAATGTGGGATTTATTGCAGGGGCTGTTTCTCTTTCAACAATACAGACTTCAATTATGAATATAAAAGGTGCTGATATCCGTTCTGATGAAGGTTATGGAATGCTCATTGGTTCAACGGGTATGGCTGTAGCTCATCCTGAGCTTGAAGAAAATATTACTTTTAACTTTCTTGATTCAGATGCCTATGGATATGAAGGTATGTCTGAAGTTGTCGCTTATATGATTAGTGGCGAAGATGGTTACGGGTGGATAAAACATGAAGGAAAAAAACAGCTTATTGTTTACCGTCCAGTAAGCGGAACTGAATGGAGTTTTGCAATTGTAATTCCAGAATCAACAGTATTAAGCACTGCAAGTGAATTAACCGGTGTTATGATGATGATTATCATTATTATTGCAGTTCTTCTGGTTGCTGGTTCTGCAGTAAGCATCTGGCGCCGTCTTAAGCCTCTTCGTGTTCTTGACAGGCAGCTTAATGAAATAGCCAGCGGAAATGCCGATTTGACACAACGTATCCCCGTAACAAAATTTGATGATGTTGGCTCAGTTACAACAGGGTTCAATACATTCATGGATAAACTTCATAATATTGTAAAAGATATTAAAGAATCTAAAGTTCATCTTGATAATTCTGAGATAGAAATGCACTCTGGTATCGGAGACAATACGGATTCTGTAACTGATATTATGGCTAACATCAGCATGGTTCGTTCCGAAATCCAGAATCAAAGTTCATCAGTTTCTGAAACAGCAGGGGCGGTAAATGAAATTGCTTCAAATATTGAATCTCTTGAACGCATGATTGAAAAACAGGCTTCTGGTGTATCTGAAGCAAGTGCTGCAGTAGAACAGATGATTGGCAATATTGCTTCTGTAAATCATTCTGTGGAAATGATGGCTGATTCATTTACAGATCTTGAAACTAAGGCTAAGGCCGGAATTGTTAAACAGACAGAAATGGGGCAGAAAGTTAATCAGATTAAAGATCAGTCCCAGATGCTTCAGGAAGCAAATAAAGTTATTCAGTCGATTGCGGCTCAGACAAACCTTCTTGCAATGAATGCTGCGATTGAGGCGGCCCATGCCGGTGAAGCCGGAAAAGGTTTCTCGGTTGTTGCAGATGAAATCCGAAAGCTTTCAGAAAATTCTACAATGCAGTCAAAAACAATTGGTGAACAGTTAAAGAGCATTACTGGCTCAATTGATACAGTTGTTGAAGCCAGTGTCGAAACTTCAAATACCTTTGGAGCTGTTACCGATAGTATTCAGTCTACTGATGAACTTGTACGGCAGATTAAATCTGCAATGGAAGAACAGCAGCAGGGGTCTAAACAGATTATTGAAGTACTTCATACCATGAGCGACAGTACTGCGGAAGTAAAGAATGCTTCCCGCGAAATGTCTGCCGGAAATGCAGCTATTCTTGAAGAAGTTAAACATTTGCAGGATGCAACAGGTCAGATGATCAGTAAAGTTGATATGATGGGGCAGAGTGCAGACAGAATAAAAGACACTGGAGAAAAACTTAATGTCATTTCACAATCTGTTAAAACTTCGGTTCAGCAGATTGGAGATCAGATTGATAACTTCCAGGTTTAAAAGCAGATGATTTATAAAAACTATTAAAAAAGGGGCTGTCCTTTTTGAAGTTTTATACAACTTCTAAGACAGCCCCTTTTTTTGTATTTTATTTTTCAGTATTACTGAAGGATAGTTGGAGCGGCCTGTTCAATTACAGTTGTTACTTCTGTAATTACTTCAGCAGCATTTGGAGCTATTTCAGCAACCTTTGGAAACAGCCAGTTCCATACGTTGTATGTACTGAATACAGAAACTGCAACGAGAGAAACTGTAGACATAATCTTGATGAAGATATCCATACAAGGACCTACAGTATCTTTAAGTGGGTCACCTACAGTATCACCTACGACAGCAGCATCGTGTACAGGAGAACCTTTACCGAATCCTTCGATTCCGCCCTGTTCAATGAACTTTTTACCGTTATCCCATGCACCACCAGCATTACCTGTGAAGATGGCAATCATGATTGAAGCAACTGTTGAACCAATGAGAACACCACCAACAAATTCTGCACCAAACAAAAGACCACAAACTACAGGAATGATTACAGCCATAAGAGCTGGAACTTTCATCTGTCCGATAGAGCCCTGTGTAGAAATCTTGATACACTGTTCATGATCTGGATCTGCTTTTCCTTCGAGGATTGCAGGATTAGAACTGAACTGACGGCGAACTTCTTCAACCATTTTGCGTGCAGCAATAGCAACAGCATCAATAAGCATTCCAGAGAACAGGAATGGGAGAGCTCCACCAAAGATACAGCCAGCGAGAGTCATTGGATCCATAATATTGAGTGTTGGAAGCAATTCTTTGCTTTCTGGGTTGAGGGCATACATGTAAGAGAGCATAAGAGCCAATGCAGCCAATCCGCCGGAACCAATAGCGAAACCTTTACCGATGGCAGCAGTTGTGTTACCAACAGCATCGAGAGTATCAGTAATCTTACGAACTCCTTCTGGAAGCTGTGACATTTCAGCAATACCACCGGCATTGTCAGAAATTGGACCGTATGTATCAACAGAAACTGTAAGTGCTACGAATGAAAGCATACCCATAGCAGCCATAGCAACACCGTAAAGACCAGCTGTATAGTAAGAAACAATGATACCAAGACCAAGTACGATACAAGGAGCCATACAAGAACGCATACCGAGTGCAAGACCTGAAGTAATTGTTAAGGCAGGACCTTCTTTTGAAGATTCAGCGAGAATCTGGGTTGGTCTGTAATCGCTTGATGTGTAGTATTCTGCGATAGAACCGATAAGGATACCTGAAACAATACCAACTGCAGCACCAATGAATGGAGAATACTTACCGCATGCAAAACCAATTGCATTCAAAGTTTCAGCAGAAGTATCACCGAAAAGTTTTGTACAGATAAAGTAACCTGCAATCATAGTAAGTGCAGCACCAACGTAAGTGGCGCCGTTTAACTGATTGTGAACTTTCTTTGAAGTAGAAAGGTTACGGAGAAGGAGTGAAGCAACACCGATTACACATGCAATAAGACCAGCAGCAGCAAATGCCAGTGGGAATGTGTAAAGTGGTTTAAGTACTAATGAACCAGCTTCAAGAGTAATTTTTGCGTGTCCGATAAGGTTATAACCAAGAGCGATTGCAGCAACGATAGAAGCTACATAAGATTCAAGAAGGTCAGAACCAAGACCAGCAACGTCACCTACGTTGTCACCTACGTTATCAGCGATTGTAGCAGGGTTACGAGGATCGTCTTCAGGAATGTGAGCTTCTGTTTTACCTACAAGGTCAGCACCCATATCAGCAGCTTTTGTATAAATACCGCCACCAACACGGTTGAACATTGCAACCATAGAACAACCAAGGGCATAACCTGTAAGAACATTAGGGAATCTTACGAGTTCGAGACCTGTCAATGAACACATAGCTGGCATTTTGCCAGTTTCATTAAGCCAGTTGAAACCGTATTCTGAACCGAATACAAAAACAACGATAGAAAGACCGAGAAGTGCAAAACCACCAACACAGAGTCCCATTACAGAACCACCGCGGAAAGCAACTTTAAGAGTCTGTCCAAGATTTTCTGTTTTGTAAGCTTCGTTTGAAACGCGTACGTTAGCATAAGTTGCAATCTTCATACCAACCATACCTGCAAGGGCAGACATAACTGAACCAAGAAGAAGTGCAGCAGCTACGTACCAGTCGAGAACGGCCCATACAAGTGCAGCAACAATAATAACGACTACAGCAAGAATTCTGTATTCAATGCTAATGAATGTATTAGCACCACTACGAATGTATGCAGCAATTTTCTGCATCAATTCATTTCCTTCTTCAAGATTTTTAACCTTAAAGAAGCTGAATGTTGCATATGCCAGAGCAAGTACGGCAGCAGCAACAAGCAAAGGAAGGAAAAGAGATTCCATTTTTTATTCCTCTTTTTTTTAGATATAGATTTTTTAAAACAAAAAATCCGTAATTCTATACTATCGTTTTGAATTGTTTATGTTTTGATTATTTTTTGTATATTTCCGAAGTAGTGATTTTATTGAATCTTTTTTTATTAAAATTGCAAAATATTTTGCAGGGTAACCAAAAAAAAGCACTTCAAAAATTGAAGTGCTTTGCATCATCAAAAAATGCTAATTATTACAGATCCTTTCCTGTAATTTTTTTAACGCATTCGTGATAAAGTTTTGATGTCTGGGCAACAACGTCAGCAGGAACTTCTTTGATAGAAGGGTCTCCAGCCAGGTTGTTAGCCTTGAGCCAGTCACGGATGAACTGTTTGTCGTATGAAGCAGGACTTGTTCCAACTTTGTATTCAGCTGCATTCCAGAAACGGCTTGAATCTGGAGTAAGAACTTCATCACCGAGAACAAGGTCTCCGTTTTCATCAAGACCAAATTCAAATTTTGTATCTGCAATGATAATTCCGTTCTTTGAAGCATGTTCCGCACATTTTGTGAAGATTGCAAGGGCTGTCTGTTCGATTTTTTCACCGAGGTTTTTGCCAGGGAATTTCTTTTCAAGGTCTTCTTTCATGTAATCAAGAGTTACATTGATGTCGTGACCTTCTTCTGCTTTTGTAGAAGGAGTTACGATTGCCTTTTCAAGCTTTTCTGCCTGTTCATATTTTTTGTCAAATGAATGGCCAAGGAATGGTTCACCTTTTTTGTATGCTTCGTACATAGAGCCGAACATATAACCGCGAACGATTACTTCATATGGAATCATTTTGAGTTTTTTAACAAGAATTGTGCGGCCTTCATATTCAGGCTTCTGGAATTCAGCTGGCATATCTTTAAGGTCAGAAGAAATCATGTGATTCTTTGTAATGTCTTTTGTAAGGTCAAACCAGAAGTTTGAGAGAGCGTTAAGAACCTTACCTTTATCTGTAATCATTGTTGGAAGAATTACATCAAAGGCTGAAATTCTGTCTGTTGTAACGATAACCATGCGTCCGTCTTCAAGATCATAAACTTCACGAACTTTTCCGCTGATAATTTTTTTCATAAAATTGCTCCTGCAAATTTAATATATTTGAATTAGTTTAATGAAAATCATTGTTCAATACAACTTGAAATCAAGCTGCGATTTTTTTACCTGCAAACTTTCGTCTCAATATCTGAATTACAATAAGAATTGTCAGAACAGAAATTCCTGCAATATCAGTAGCAGGATTTGGATCAATCAGACACAGACCTGATCCGATTAACATAAGACGTTCAATAAATGAAATTGTCTTCTTGATACCGGTACCCATATTTGTTTCATTTAAGAAACCTGTATGGTTAAATGCATATCCTTCAAGACCTGCGCTGATACCAAACATTCCAACTAATGCGGTTACTGTAATCAGAATAATTGATAATGGTGTTGAATTAATCATCAGCATTGCCGGATTATAAATAAACATATAGGGAACAATAAAGGCACCGATGGCAAGTTTTGTTGCATTTACTGCCGTTCGCATAGGTTTTGCCTTTGCTATGGCGGCTCCTGCAATGGCGGCAAGGGCTACAGGTGGAGTAACGTCAGCAATAATACCAAAATAGAATGCAAACATGTGTGCAGGCAAAAGCTGCTCTGGAGAAATTTCTCCATTTCCATAGAGACATTTTACGATAGCTGTTGCAGTAATTGTTGAAGTAATCAGATAGTTTGCTGTTGTTGGAGCACCCATACCCAGAATGATAGAAGAAATCATTGTGAGAATAAGGGTAATAAAGAGTTTTCCGTGGGCAAGAGCTACAAGCCCTGCACCCATTTTAAGTCCAAGTCCTGTAAGGGTTACAATTCCGATGATGATTCCGGCCATACCACAGGCAATGGCAACTGAAATAATGCTGCGGGCTGCAGTTGTCAGAACTTCAATCAGATCATTAAGTGTGAACTTAGGTTTAAATCCACGGGCAACACTTACAAATGAAACTAAAATCGCAATGATTATGATTGAAACAATTCCCATGAGGGCTGAATAAGTAGCAGTTTTTCCCATACAAAGGAAAGCAATGATTACAATCAAAGGAAGAATCATGTATCCTCTTGAAAGGAAGAGGGGAAGGAAAGGTGGAATTTCATTTTTTGGAAGACCTTTAAGGCCAAGTTTATGAGCTTCAAGGTGAACAGTAATAAAGATTCCTGCAAAGTAGAGAAGGGCTGGAATAATTGAAGCCTTTACTACTGTAATGTATGGAAGTCCGACACTTTCTGCCATAAGGAATGCTGCCGCACCCATAATCGGAGGCATAAGCTGTCCACCAGTTGAAGCAGCAGCCTCTACAGCTCCGGCAAATTCACCTTTGTATCCCAGCTTTTTCATCATTGGAATTGTAAAGGATCCCGATCCCACTGTGTTTGATACAGAAGAACCTGAAACTGTTCCTAAAAGTGCTGAAGAAAGAACTGCAACTTTTGCAGGTCCTCCGCTTGCACCGCCGGCGATGGCATTACATGTATCAATAAAGAACTGTCCGATACCTGTTTTTTCAAGGAAAGCACCAAAGAGAATAAACAGGAATATAAAGGTTGAACAGGCTCCGATTGGAGTTCCCATAATTCCTTCTGTAGTGTAGAAAAGGTGACTGACAACACGTGTATATTTATATCCGCGGTGGTTTAGGAAACCAGGCAGATATTTACCGATAAATGCATAAAGAATGAAACATGCTGCAATGATCATAATCGGAAGGCCTACAATACGGCGGCAGCTTTCAAAGAGAATTACAATTCCGATGGCTCCGACAATGATATCAAGTGGTGTATATGCACCTGCACGTCGAACGATTTCATCATAGAAAACAATATAATAAGACCAGCAGCCGGCACCAATAAAGGCAAGGATTATATCGTAAACAGGAAGAGTGTTCTTAGGCATGTTTTTTGTAGCAGGAAAAAGCAGAAATGCAAGAAACTGTACAAAAGCAAGGTGTGTGGAACGAACAAGCTGAGCTGGAATACGGCCTGAAAGAGTTGCAAATAGCTGAAAAATACAAAATGCAACAGAAACAAGTACTGTAATGTATTGTCGCCAGCAGTGATGTTCACGGAAAGACTGTTCCTTGTCCAGATCTTTCATCAGTTGTTTCATGTCTTCTTCATTGTTAGTTGGAAGAAGACTTTCAATAATTGGAGCCTCTTTAAGCTCTTCGTCGTTGTTAGTTGTATCCGACACGGCGATTTCTCCTTAATCTGGTATATATTAAATCAATGAGTGAAACTCGTTTTACTTGAAAAATCAGACTTGTCTGTGGTTTAAAAAAATCTTTCAGGGAAAATTCATTGCCTGCAATGGTAATGGAATGTTCTGCAATAACACCAACTGCCATGAGAAAGTTGTCCATGGTTCTGTTTATTGTCAGTTCATAGCCGTTTTCTGTAACTGTAAATTCGCAGTTCTGTATTTCTTCAGGTTCAGGAATGCCGGCTCCATAAGATACTACTACGGTTTTCTTCAGTATGATTCTGCCATTTTTTGTAGTATACCAGTCGTGTACACGGCCTTTATTTACGGAATGTGTGTAACCGATTATAAATTCCTTAAGTGCATTTCTGGAATAAATTTTTTCTGAAGGGTTTTTTATGTTTGAAACTGAAAGCACTTTGAAGAGTGGTAGATTCAAAACAATGGTTATTACCAGGATAATTTCAACAAGCAGCTTTTTCATAAAAATGATTGTGACAGAGCCTTTAAATAGCCCTGTCACATATTCAATTATTCAGCAATAAGGCCGAGTTCTTTGAAGTATTTTGCAGCACCCGGGTGGAATGGAACAGAAATACCTGTAATTGCTTTTTCAGCAGTGATTTCTTTTCCTTTTGCGTGTGCATTTCCAAGTTCTTCAAGGTTTTCGAAGATTGTTTTTGTCATATTGTAAACAACTGATTCATCCAGATCTTTGTTAACTGCAAGTGTAGCTTTAATTGCTACAGCTTCAGTGTCAACATCTGTACCTTTATAAGTTCCTGCTGGAATTACAGTTTTTGTGTAATAGCTGTATTTGCTCATAATTGAATCAGCTTCAGGACCATTTACAGGGATGAGGATAAGACCTGCTGTAAATGCAAGTTCCTGAAGGGCAGCGTTAGGAACACCTGCAGTAATGAAACATGCATCGAGAGTTCCGTTCTGAATACCTTCAGCAGATTCCTTGAAAGAAAGGTTGTTCTTTTTGATGTCATCAAAAGTCATTCCGTAACCTTCAAAAATCTGTTTAACGTTGAATTCAACACCAGAACCTGCATCGCCTACAGAAACACGTTTTCCGCGAAGATCATGTACTGATTTGATTCCGCTGTCTTTAGAAGCTGCAATCTGAACAACTTCAGGGTAAAGTGTACAAACTGAAGCAAGGTTTTCAAGTTTGTTACCGTTGAACATATCAGTTCCGTTGAAAGCATAATCCATTACGTCATTCTGTACAGTTGCATATTCAGCATCGCCATTGTTGATGAGACGGAGGTTTTCAGCAGAAGCACCTGTAGACTGAGCTGTAACGTTCATGTTTTCGATTTTTGTGTTCCAGAGATTTGCAAGAACACCACCAAATGCATAGTAAGTACCAGAAGTACCACCTGTTGCGAGAATGTAGTTTTTCTTTTCACCACATCCTGTAAATGCGAGGGCTGCAGCAGCAACACAGGCAATAAGTGTAGACTTTTTCATAAAATCCTCTCTTTTCCAATTAGGGTATAACCATAATTGTTTAATTTATAATGATTTTACACGAATTTTGCTCTTCTTTCAATAAAATCACTTGCATTGAGTAAACATTGAAAATCATATAAAATATTTGCCATTGTGCTATACAGATACGGAAAAGATGAAAAAGGAAAGCCTGTAAAAAAGGCTGTTATATATACAAAAGAAGAACATAAAATCCCTGCCTCAAAGGTTGACCGGGAAGCCTATGATATTGTCAGACGTCTTAAGGAATGTGGTTTTGATGCATATATTGTTGGTGGGGCTGTAAGGGATCTTATCATTGGCAAAACACCAAAAGATTTTGACATTGTAACAAATGCTACTCCAAGCAAAATTAAGCGGCTTTTTCACAACTCCCGCATTATCGGCCGCCGTTTCAGGCTTGTTCATGTTTTTTTCGGAGATAAAATTTATGAAGTTTCTACTTTCCGCTCAATCTGCGACGGTTCTGTTGGAAATGTTTTTGGAACTCAGGATGAAGATGTTCAGCGAAGGGATTTTACAATTAATGCCCTTTATTATGATCCGATAAAAGAACATGTAATAGATTATGTTGGCGGTTTTAAGGATATTCTTAAAAAGAATCTTGTTCCCGTAATTCCTGTTGACAGAATTTTTGTTGAAGATCCTGTCCGCATGCTCCGGGCAATAAAATACTCAACAAGTCTTGGAATTCGTATCCCATGGCTCATGAAAAGACGGATCCGGAAAACAGCTCATCTTCTTTCTCCTGTAAGTCCTTCACGTCTCACTGAGGAATTCTTAAAAATCGTAAACAGTGGCCGTGCCTGTGAAATTATCGGCAGTGCCCTTGAAACTGACGTTTACATGTATCTTCAGCCGAGTGCAACAGCCATGATGTACGAAGACAGAAAATTTGAAAAATCTTATATGGAACATATGGCACAGCTTGATGCTCTTGTTGCAGAAAAGGGAAGTGAACTTCGTCTTGGACAGAAACTTGTTTATTTCGTTTATGACTTTATCAGTAACCTTACTGACTGGAAAGCTGAAGTTGAAACAAAATCTGCAACGGGAGAACTTTACGTAAAAACATGGTCCCAGGTCCGTAATTTTGTTCTGCCTATCAATCCTCAGCGTACAGAACTGGAATATGCAATAAAAGAATCATTAAAAATGCTTGGAGTTTCGATTAAAATTCCAAAATTGAAAAAACGCCATGGTGGAGAATCGACAGAAAAAAAATAAGGTTTTGCCTGAAAATGTCAGGCAATCTGCTTAGGTGTAATGATTTTGTCGATGATGATTGAAATGTCTTCGATGAGAATACCAGATACTTTTTCGATCATTTCAATAATATACCTTTGAAGCCGTTCGGCAACTTCTGCAAGTTTTGTTCCGAAGGGTACATCAATTCTGATCGAAAACTTGTATCCGGATTCGTCTGTTTTGATTGTCATTCCCTTTAATCGTATAAGGGCATCAAACTGGCTTACATAGTGACTTGTCATTCTTGCAAGAGCGGCCTGAGAAATGTCAATGCGTGTTGTAGTTGCAAATGCCGGTTTTACGACAGATTTTTCAAAAAGCTTTGTGTTCTGGTCTGGTTCAGTGTCTTTTTTCTTGAAGAAGCCTGAAAACCATCCCTTTCGGCTTAAATAAACCCGGATAGAATCTACGAAGATTTTACGATATTTTTTTTCGTGTTCGTCGTTGGATTTGATTTCGTATGAACGAACAGGAATTACGTGTTTACCTTCAATCTGGCGGCTTCTGCGGGCTTCGTCCATCTGTTCCTGACTTGCTACATCTTCAATCCTGATGTACTGTTCAGGTTCTGGAATCTGGAGTCTGGCTGCAATTTTTTTAACCATTTTTTCAGAAGTTCCAAGAATCAAAAGACGATGAATTTTACTTTCTTTAAGGGCTTTTGCAACAGCATCCCTGTGTTCCTTGTCATCAAAGAGGGCTGCGCGGACAGCTCCCATGTAGGATTTTTCAAGCTTTGCTGAATGTCCTGCAAGGATTTCTTCATCCTGAATCAAAAGACCGTCATCAATAATGGCTTCAATGTTGTACTGGTCGGCAATAAGCTTAGCCCTGAAACTTTTTCCAGTGCCGCTTGGACCGTAAAACGCCATTACAGTGAGACCCTTTTTTCTGATTCCAAGAATTTCCAGCAAATCCATACTTTAGATTTTAAGACTGAAAGATTCATTTATCAATGAAACTTGTAAAAAACTTAAAAAATCATCAGAAACCGGACAGTCAATTTCGAGAGGAAGGTTCAACGGGTTATCGGCTGGAATTGAAAGATGTGCAGCGTGGAGGAAAAAATTTCTTCCGTATTTTTTTTCACTGAGTTCTCCGCCTTTGTATGCTGAATCGCCTAAAAGCGGGTGGCCGTGGAGTGAAGACTGAAAACGGATCTGGTGAGTTCTTCCTGTTCCAATATTAAACTGAACAAGAGTTACAGGATTTCCTTCAAAAATGCCGTAATTGAGAGGAATTGCAATGGTGTCGGCATCTTTTCCTTCTTTCAGGTCCTGAATTACTGTTTTAAAATTCTTTGATGGTTCCCTGTCTCTGGAAATTCTGTCATTCCATTTTTCTTCGTTGTTAAGTCTGCCTTTTACTATTCCAAGGTAGATTTTTTTTATGGAGTGGTTTTTTATTCCTTCGCTGAACCATCTGGCACCTTTTAAACTCTGACTGAAAGCTATTAATCCTGTTGTTTTTTTGTCAAGGCGGTGAAGGGGCCCTGGTGTAAATGAAAGTGAAGCTTCTTTCTGCTGATGAAGGAAATTGTTTTTTACAAGTTGGTCCAGTGAAAGATCTTCCTTGTGAGCCTTCTGTACTGGAATGTTATAGGGTTTATTCAAGATTAAAATATGTTCGTTTTGAAAAATTATCTGGTTTTTATCTAAAGTTTTTTTTGTTGTAGAAAATTCAGTTTTTTCTTCTGTTGCCTGTTTTAGAAGAAAATCTGCAACCGAAATTATGTCGCCGCTGTTAACTTTTGATTCCGGTTTTGCTTTTTTGCCATTGATTTTTATCAAGCCTGAGCGGATTGATTTGTAGAGAAGGGAGAGTGATTTTTCATTGAGAAATTTTCGTGCAAGCTTATCCAGCCTTCTGTCTGCATCATCTGAACCGGCTGTAAAATCAATAAAATTCATAATGAAATTATAGCAGAAAAACTGCATTTCTTACATATATATTGAATGCTATACTAGACCAAAGTTTTATGTCGTAATAAAATAAACGTTATGACTTTTATCTGGAATCAGTTTATTGCTTTAATAACAAATAATATATTCATTGCTTGTCTTTCAGGCTGGTTTTGCTGCCAGATTATCAAGACAATCATTTCTTTCTGTAAAAATAAAGTTTCTAATTTAAAGGATTTTATTGAACTTCTTTTGTGGAGAACAGGAAATATGCCTTCTTCACATTCGTCTCTTGTAAGCTGTCTTACCATGTCAATGATCCTTAAAAATGGAGTTACAGACGATCTTTCCCTCATCTGTCTTGCTTTTTACCTGATTGTAGTTCGTGATGCAGTGGGGGTACGAAAAGCCAGCGGAGAACAGGCAAAAAAAATCAATGAAATTGGGGAAGATCTTAAAAACAATGGAATTGATCCTGATTTCAGCCGTCTTAAAGAAGTACATGGTCACGATGCCCTTGATGTTTTTGTAGGAAGTATCATCGGCGTAATTTTTGCAGTAATTTTCCACATTCCAAATATTTCACAGCAGATGTAAGCACGATGTTTCAGAAAAATTATTTCTTCCTAAGCATCGCAGTTTGTTTTGTCTCTCTTGTTCTTTTTTTGACGTTCAGGACCGTACCTGTTTCCAGAATGTGGAACGGATATCAGATGCTTTATGTTTCAAGTTCTGAACTTTCAGAAAAAGATATTCTTGCAATTCTTGAAAAAAATGGCATCGACAATGCAGTCAGCCGTATTAATCAGAACTTTCCACTTAAGTCAGGACTTTCTCCAGTTCAGTTTCAGGATTCTGGATCTTATCTTTATCAGAGAAACGGTTTTTTTACTGATGAAACGAATTCCTGCAGGATTTTTTATATACCAGGCTTTAACAGTGCAAAAATCCAGAAAATTATTGATGAACTTTCATCCCTTTCAAATACAACGGCTGGAACTGACAGTTCAGAATCTTTTCCATGGCTTGCACCTTTTGTCTGCCTTATTTTTGCATTTTTGAATATTGTATTTTCCAGAAATAAAAAGACTGTTTTTGCCTTAAGTGTTTTTCCTGTAATTCTTGCTTTTTGCCGTCCTTTATATTCTGTCTGTGCTGCATGCTGTCTTTGTATCTGTGGTTTCTCATTCCTTATAAGAATTTTCAAGAGAAAGAATTTTGTAAAAACAGCCCTTCATTCGACACAGGTTGTAAGCCTTCTGGTTCTTCCTGCAATTTTACTTATACTTTCTTCATTTTTAAGTGTTGTTTTTTATCTTCTTGTATGCTGCTGTTCCATCTGTTTTGTTTATGCAATTGAATTTATTGAAGAAACTTTGATTTCCAGAAATACTTCCTTTAATTTTGTTTATATCAGAAGTGCCAATGGAATGCCGATGATTGGAAAAGAAGGAATCAATCTTGCTGTAGTAACCGCCATCTGCTGTTCCCTTATTGTACTTACTACTTTGTGGGGAAATGCACTTTCTGTAAAAGGAGAAAATGATCCTTTGAAACCTGCTTTGCCAGGACCTGTCAGTATAAGTGACGGACGGCTGCCAGATATGGAAAGTTTTAATCAGTGGGCCTGGAATACAATTACTTTTCCATACAAAAAGCTTGATGGTGAAAAACGACCTGCTTTTGAAGGTGAAACCATTACTGTTCCAGACTATAGGGAAGTGAACGGAAAAATTATTACTGAAGAAAAAGAAATTTTTGTTTATAATTCCAGCTTCAGGAATACAGTTTATAAAAATGTTGAAGAACTGGAATATCCTGCCCTTGAAAAGGTACTTTTAAAACAGGGAAAAAAAGTTTCTTTCGGGTACACAAGAAGTTCCGGAAGCGCCTATGAAAAATACGGAACTTTAATTGTTGTACTTTTAAGTTTAATACCAGTGGCAGTTGCCTTATACTATGTAATTGGAAGAAGAAAAAATGGTCGCATCATCTGAGTTTGAATCAATTGATAAAGGTTTGTTCAAAACCTGCGTAAACAGTTTTGTTCCTCACTATGTTTTTATTCCGTATGAAGAAAATGATGAAGTTCTTGTAAAGACAGGGGATCAGGTTCTTGAAGGACAGAAGATTGTTAATGGTAGTGATTTTTCAATTCATTCTTCTGTGCCTGGAACCATTCAGGAATTTGTAAATATTGATAAACTTGATGATTCCAGAAAAGCCGTAAAAATCAAGCTGGGCGGACAATTTTCATTTACAGGGAAAAAAATCATTGAGTCTGCCTTTGATAAACTTGATTCAAACACCCTCTGCTATATTTTTGAAGATAAGGGAGTTGTAAACACATTCTCGGGATGTGTAAACCTTTCAAAACAGATAAAAGAACTTGAAACTAAAAATTCCAGACTTCTCTTTGTCCGTCTCTTTGATGAAGATCCAAACAGAATCATCGAAAGTTATCTTTCTGACAATTTTTTTGAAAATATCAGGACAGGTATCCAGATAATTGCAAAAGCTGCCAAATCCCAGGGAATCGTACTTTGTTTTGACAAAAAAAAGCTTCCTGAAGATTTTGATATGGATGGCTTTGTAAAACCATTGACTGGCGGTGTAAAAGTTTCTTTGCTTGGCATTGATACAGCTGTCTATCCATGTGGCTTTAAGCATGATCTGGTTCAGGCAGCAAAAAAAGATTTCCCTGATGCAGGATGCAATGACCTTTTTGTCGACGTTTATACAGCTTTAAGCACCTGGGAGGCCATTGTCCTCAATAAACCAGTTATAGATAGATACATTCATATTACAGGTGACTGTATAAATACTGCTGCAATCATGAAGGTAAGGACTGGAACAACATACCGGGACCTTGCATTACAGTGCGGCGGCTTCAAAAGAACAGTTTCTTCTATAATAATCAACGGAATAATGACAGGTTTTGCAGAAAAAGATCTTGATAAGCCTGTTGGTAAAAATGTAAAGACGATTGAATTCCTTCCTTCTTCACAGGATGCTAAACAATTCACTGAAACCTGTGTCCGCTGTGGAAACTGCCGCAATATTTGCCCTGTTAAACTTTATCCGGATATGCTGTACCGCTCATACGTTTTCAGACATTTTAACGGATCTCTGGGAAGCGATTTTGATTCAACTTCAATTTTGTGTACACAGTGTCAGCTTTGTAATGCAGTTTGTCCTTCCAGACTTCCTGTTTCTCAGACTATAGCTTTGCTTAAGGAGACTTTAGATGAACAGAATAAAGACTAATCTTTACGATTACGTTTCGTTAAAGCCTTTTAAATACATTGAACCTTCCATTCATACTGTAACAATAGCCAAAGTTGCAGTTCTTCTGCCATACCTTGCGCTTTTGTTTTTGACAGAAAGCTGGAATTCCCTTGTCATCATAGCCTCTGCAATAGCTGCAAGCATTGTCTGTGAAAGCCTTGATGTTTTTTATTCCAGAAAAACTCCATTTAAATGGCTCAATACACTTTCAAGAGCATTTATTATCGGACTTTTACTTCCCTGTGATTTTCCACCTCTAGCAGTTTTCTTTGTAACTTTGAGTACAATTCTTATGATCCGCTACGTTCTTGGTGGATTTGCCGATACCTGGGTAAATACTGCAGCCGTAGCCGTTTCAATCTGCTGGCTAATTGGAGCAAACCTCTTTCCTGAGTTTTCACTTACTAGGGATATCCTTCAGACAAAAAATCCTTCTCTTTCATTGATTCAGTCTGGAATTTTCCCTGTTTTGAGTTTTGATGCTCCTGTTACAACAAGCCTTAATGATTCAATTTTCAGTCTTTTTAAAGTAAATGTTCCTGAAGGTTATGTTTCACTTTTACTGGATTCTCAGTCTGTAATTCCTGCATTCAGATTCAATCTGCTTACACTTTTTGTTTCAATTGTACTTTTTTCTTTTAATTTCTTAAAGCCACTTATTCCTGCAGTTTTTATTGCAGTGTATACACTGCTTGTACGTTTTGCCTGTCCTCTTTTTGGAGCAGGACTTCCAGGAAACGGAGATGTTCTACTTGCACTTTTAACAAGCGGAACTTTGTTCAGTTCAATATTCCTTCTTCAATATATAGGAACTTTACCTGTTACAACAGCCGGAAAAGTGATTTATGGAATTGTCTGCGGAATCTTTGCCTTTTTAATTATGGGACCTGGAGATTCTTCCATCGGTTTCGTA
This sequence comes from Treponema sp., assembly GCA_045597415.1. GTDB lineage: Bacteria > Spirochaetota > Spirochaetia > Treponematales > Treponemataceae > Treponema_D. Next base: position 17,984 of record JAZLKD010000001.1, read on the forward strand.
TTTACGGTTCTTGTTGCAAATATTATTTCGCCTGTCATTCAGTATTTTGAACACGTTGCAGTTGAAAATCACGTTATGAATAATCTGCTTAAGAATGTTCAGCAGGTGAAGGAGGGGAAAAATGCCTGAAACAACAAAAAAGTTTTTAACAAAATTTGGAGTTGTCCTTGGAATTTTTGTCGTTCTTACTGCAATCCTTACAGTTTTGATATATGCAGCTAATTTTTCATGGAATATGGGTTTAAGGGCTAATGCCCAGAAAGTACTCTGTCAGGCTGAAAATAACGAAATCGTTCTTGGAGAGCAGGTAGAAATTACATCTGCTTTTACAACAAGCATGGCCTGTTTTAAAATCAACAGAAGTGATCAGTATGCCATCATTATGAGAATTCCTACAATCTGTGGTCCTGTTCCTGCAGTATTCAGATATCAGACTGGAGCGGAAAAGGGTGAGTTTGTTGATTATGGAGTTGAAACTGGCAGAGCGAACATTGTTCTGGATAAAAAAGTTAATGTAACGGGAATCAAATACTGGGAAGAAAAAATTCCACTTATTTTGAATGAGGTGGCAGACTGATGAATTATTCTGTAAATATCAGGAACAAAATTTATTTTTATATTGCCTGTGCTATTTCCATGCTGGTTTTTATGCCTGCCAGATTAAGTTTTGGAATTGTTGTTCTTGTTGAATTTAATTTTTTGATGTTTTCAGGCATTGGAATCTGTTATCTCATCAAGCTGGCCAAACTGGAAGAACTTAAATCCGTTCTCTATCCAGTGGGACTTGTTTTTATGACGATTCTTTTTAAGCAGATTCTGATTCTGTTTAATCCACTTATGGCTTTGACTTTAGGTTTTGCAATTTATATTCCTGCCATGAGTTCTGCATTGTTTGAGATTTTCTTTAAGAATGAGCTTGTTGACTTTAAGCATGATTTAAAATTCGGAATGCTTAAAGCTGCCAGATTCACTATTGTTGCACTGATAGTCTTTGCATTCAGGGACATTATGGGATATGGAACATTGACTCTGCCCATGTTCAGGGGTGTTTTCATCCTTCATATGCCATTTGACCTTACAAGAATATCAGCCGCTTCTTTTCTTGCAACAATTCCAGGCGGATTTATCTGTGTTTCTGTAATTGCCGTAGTTGTAATCATTTTCAACGAAAAATTCATGAAAGCTGAAGAGGAGGCATGATAAGAAAATGCTCAATACTATTTTATTTTATCTGTTTTCAAGTTCTGCTCTTTTGTTTTATGGGATTGGTGCCAACCGGACTTTGATGGACAGTGATTCTTTTTCAAATCGCCTGGTTTCATTTTTCAAAAGTTGTGTGGTTGCAGCAGGAACTGTAAGTCTTTCATTCATTATTAATAAAGTGCTACTCATTCCTCTTGGTTTAATAGAAATGTATCCTTTTATTTCTATTGTTCTTTTCATTATCATTTCTCTTTTTGTAGAAATTTTCAGCAGCATTGGCGTTCGTTCAACTGTTACAGAGTTTTCAGTTCCTTTTTTGAGTGTCCTTATTGCCCTTAATGAAGGAATAACTTATGCAGAATCTATGGTCATCAGCCTTACAGGTGTTATTGTTTTTTACTTTATGAACATCATTTTATGGTGTCTCCGTGGTAGAATAGAAGTACATTATCCTGATGCAGGGTTAAAGACCATCAGTATTCTTCTTTTGAGTTTTGCTGTGATTGTAATTGCTGTTTACGGATATAATGTAAGCTGGTTCAACCTTATTAATTAGGAGGAGGAATAAAAGTGGTAATTAATTTTATATTCATGTTTTTGTTTTTTCTTCTCATAAGTGCAATCGTGGTTTTTCTTTACTGTATGTTCCTCCCATCCCTTAAATCTAAATATGATGAACTGGGATCATTCATGATTAACGGGGACAAATTGAATGAAGATGACCTTAGAATCGTATGGAAAACCAAGCATCTTCCATGGGCTCCTGAACTTACAGTTGTAAACAAAAAAGACGGTCCTCAGATTGAAGAAGACCAGGATAACAAGCGAAGTATTGTCAGTAAAATCATTAAAGTTTATAAAAAGGACAAGTAGTCAAAAATGCTTAATATTTGTTTGGCACTGTCTTTTAATCCAAGTGTTTTTCAGGCAGAAAGTGCAATAGAAAATTCCTATCAGAATCTCTATAAAAAAATCCTGCAGTTTTACTATGCACATCCCAAATATAAACTTGCGTTGTATATTTCAGGACCTTCACTTGATTACATCCATAGAAAACATCCGGAATACACAACTCTTTTAAGAGAACTGATAAACCGTAAACAGGTTGAAATGCTTGGCGGCGGTTATTATAATCCGGCTTTTCCACTTCTTTTTCAGCAGGACAGAACAGGGCAGCTGGAATTAATGACCCAGACTTTGCGCTCGGCAACCGGAAAACGCCCTCGTGGAGTTACCCTTGTAAATTCAATCTGGGACAGTTCGATTATAAATTGTCTTACAACCTGCGGAATGGAATACAGCCTTCTTGACAGTTCCCTTATTCCCCAGGACAAAAATGAATATCTTCCACTTATTGTCTGCGAACAGGGCAAAACCTTAAAAATCCTTCCTGTTTATCGCGAAGATGAACCTGCAATTTTTGATGATATGAGTCCTGAAAATTACATAGCAGGAATTCTTAAAAACTGCAAAAAAAATCTTTTAAAATCAGCTTACGAAACAGACCTTCGCGGTTTGTGCCTTAATATAAATGAAAATCTTTACAAGCATCTTTTTAATTCAGGCTGGATTGAAAGTTTTTATCAGGCAATAGAAAATCAATATACAGGAAAAGTACAGGTCGAACTTCCTTCTGACTATATAAGCCAGACAAGCACATTTGTTCCTTCTTATATTTCTGCAGGAATCAGAAGCGACGTTGCCCAGTGGGGTAAAGTTCCTTTTGCTAAATCAAAGCTGGAATTAAACGACAGAATTACAATCCAGCAGATGCTTTTGATTTATAGACAGAATAAAAATCTGTACAACCGCATGCTGTATCTGAGTCTTCTCGTAAATAGTGCTCATGGTGACAAAATCCGCCGCAAGGAAGCCCGTGAAAAATTGTGGCATGCACAGGCTGGTGAAGCTTATGTCTGCAGTCCTGACGGTGTTTTTGTCAACAGTGCAATCAGACAGCAGTGTTATAAATATCTGACAGAAGCCGAAAAACTTTTGAGGGAATGTGATCCAAAAGGAAAAGGTTTTGAAGAAAATCTGGCAACTTATGATTACGACGGTGACGGTCACAATGATTACATCTGCCGCATGAATAATTTTACCGCTGTCATCAATCCTGATGGAGCGCAGATTACAGAACTGGACATCATGCGCAATACTGGAAATTATGTTGACAACCTCAGCCGCATTGAACAGTTTGACAAAGTACAGGACATTTATCAGCGTGGGCTTTTTGTTATACATCTTCTCACAGATGCCCAGTTCAAGGATTATAAAAAAGGACTTCCTGTGGAAAATGGTGTTTTCAGCCGGACAGTGTTTAAGCAGCTGAATTTTGATTCAGGACGCAATGAAATCAAACTTATCGGTCATGACGAGTACTCTGATGATAAAATTCCAGTTTCTTTGCGTAAAAAATATATTGCCAATTCCAACGGCTTTATGATTCAGCTCATCCTCAAAAATGAAAGTCCTCTTCCAATCAAAGGCTCCATTCTGGTTGAAAACAATTTTGCCCAGAGCGATTTTACAAGTGCAGATGCAAGTTCATATAAAGTGGATATCATCTCCATCGGTGAAAGTCACGCAGTGGAAATTGAAAAAAAGGCAGTTTCTACAAAGGCTGTTTCATACGTTCAGGTTACGGATATTGCCAACGACATAAGTTTTGTTTCTGAACCAAATGAGGATTGTGAGCACATCTGTCATAAGCTTATTTTTAACCGAAGTTCTTCCAGTGGTGAAAATCTCGATACAGCCGGAAACACTCTTGTAAGTTCAATGGCATGGAATATTGATCTTGCTGCCGGCATGGAACTTGAAAAGACAATTAACTTTACAATCATTGCACCCAAAAAAAGGCGGAGTAAAAAGTAGGGCGTATCCTGCAGCCATAAATGTCTGCAGGCCGGGCTCTTGCCTAAACTCCTCGGGCTCTTAAGCCCTGCGGTGTACCGGCAACGATCCCTTACGCGTCTGCAAAATTCTTATTTTTTACTGTATTTTTCTACCAGCTGGTCAGCAGTATCAACACAAACCTGGCAGGGAGTATTGTGTTCTGTTTTTATCAGGTGACAGGCAGCATTCCCGCAAATTTTAACGAATTCTTCTTCAATTTCTTCAGCATGTTCGGGAACTGCCATTTTTGCTGCAAAAAGAGCGCCGCAAAGACCTCCCGGAGCCCTGCCGCCAACATATGGAGCATAAGTTTCTACGATATTTTCATCATTATAAAGATCTTTGTATTTGTTGGCGACTGCCTGTGCGCAGTTGTGACCATACTGAGGATTTCTAAAAGTATCAGTAGCTTTCATTAACAACTCCTATTTGTGTAACTTTTTGCAATTCATTATAATATAATGATATGAAGAACATTACAACTAAACGCTTAATCACTTCGGCTTTGCCTTATGTAAACAATATTCCTCATCTTGGAAACCTTATCCAGATGCTTTCAGCTGACGTTTTTGCACGCTACTGCCGTGCCCGCGGTTATGACACAATGTATGTTTGTGGTACTGACGAATACGGTACTGCAACAGAAACAAAAGCCTTGCAGGAAAATAAAACTCCCAGGGAGCTCTGCGACTATTACTATGCAATTCACAAGGACATTTACGAATGGTTCCACATTGCTTTTGATAAATTCGGCCGCACTTCTAACGAAGAATGTACTGAAATCACTCAGCGCATCTTTAAAGAACTTGATGAAAACGGCTTTATTAAGGAACACACTTCAAAACAGCTTTTCTGTACAAAATGTAACATGTTCCTTGCTGACCGCTATGTAGACGGAACATGCCCAAAATGCGGTGCAACTGATGCCCGTGGTGACCAGTGTGATTCCTGCGGTACTTTGCTTGACCCGACACAGCTTCTTGAGCCAAAATGCCACACCTGCGGTTCAACACCAGAAGTCCGCGAAACAAAACACCTTTACATTGACCTTCCTTCAATCGCTCCAAAACTTGAAAGCTGGATGGAAAAGGCAAGCGTAGAAGGTAAATGGGCTCCTAACGCAATTCAGATGACAAAGGCGTGGATTCGTGACGGTCTTAACGAAAGAGCAATTACCCGTGACCTTAAATGGGGTATTCCTGTGCCAAAAGAAGGATACGAAAACAAAGTATTCTATGTCTGGTTCAATGCACCGATCGGTTACATGTCAATTACGAAACAGCTTCAGGACGAACTCAATGCAGAAGGAAAACCAAGCTTCAACTGGGATGACTGGTGGGTTCAGAAAGAAGACGGTTCAAACTCTGACGTCAAGCTGTTCCAGTTCATAGGTAAGGACAACATTCCTTTCCACACAGTAGTTTTCCCTTGTTCTGAACTTGGTTCAAAAACTGACTTTACAAAGCTTTACCACATGTCTTCTACAGAATTCTTGAACTACGAAGACGGAAAATTCTCAAAATCAAAGGGTGTAGGTGTATTTGGTTCTGATGCAAAGGAATCTGGAATTCCTGCTGATGCATGGAGATTCTACATTTACTACAACCGCCCTGAAAACCAGGACTATCAGTTCACTTGGAAGGACTTTCAGGAAAAGTACAACAAGGAACTTATCGGAAACCTTGGTAACCTTGTAAACCGTACACTTCTGTTCATCAACAAAAACTACGAAGGAAAAATCCCGGCAGGTAAAAAAGACGAAGCTCTCTGGGCTGAAGTCCTCAAAAAAGAAGAAGAAGTTACACAGAATCTTGAATGGGCAAACCTAAAGGACGCTCTCCACGGAATCATGGAAATTTCTGACATCTGTAACAAGGCATTCCAGGCTGCAGAACCATGGAAAGCTGTAAAAGAAAACAAGGAAATTGCAGACAATGTTCTCTACAACCTGGCTTATGTGATCAAAGATTTGATGATCATGATTCAGCCTTATCTGCCACAGTATTCACAGGTGGTTGCAGGTTATCTTGGAAAATCAATTTACTCGGCAACATTCTCTGAACCTTGTGCAAATAAAGACGCCCTCACATGGGATGATCTTGGAAAGATGGAAGGCCTTTCAACTCTTACTCCAACTTCCGTTTACTTTACACCAATCGACAATCCAACAGTTGATGCATTCCGCAAGAAGTTTGCAGGAAAACAGTCAGACCGCAAAGAAGAAAAGAAGGAAAAGAAAGCTGACAAAAAGAAGAATGCTGAACCGGTTGTTCTTCCAGTTGAACAGCAGGCTGATTTCTTTAATGCAAACATCGAGCTGACAGTCGCAAAAATTGTAGAAGTTAAGCCAAATCCAGAAGGCGACAAACTTTACATTGAAACTCTCGATGACGGTTCAGGAACACCTAGAACAATCCAGTCTGGTCTTAGAATGTACCTTAAAGAAGAAGATCTTCTTGGAAAGCACGTTGTAATCGCTTCAAACCTTGCACCACGCACAATGAAAGGCGTAGAAAGCCGCGGTATGCTTCTGGCCGGTGACTACAAGGAAGGCGAAAAAGACTGCGTTGAAGTTTTGGACGTAAGCTGGGCAAAACCCGGTACAAAAGTTGTTCTTGAAGGAGCCGATGTAAATGCAGCTAAAAAAGAACAGATTACCGGAGATGAATTCTTCTCTGTTGCAATCAACACTGTGGACGGTGTAGTTCAGATTGCAGGAAAGAAACTCCTTGCTGACGGTAAGGAAATTAAGACAACTAAGGCGCTTAATTCTGAAATAGGCTAAATTCAATTCACAATTCGTAATTTGCAATGCACAATTTGATTTTTTCTAATAAAATTTAATTGTGCATTATTTTTTGAGAAATTGCGAATTGTGCATTTAGCATTGCAAATTGAACTATGACAAACCTTTACATCTTTGACTTTGACGGGACTCTTGTAAATACTGGTGACGATATTGCTTACTGTGTTAATCTTGCACTTAAGCAGTTTGGTTACTGGGAAATTCCTTCTAAAGATATCGTTTCTTTTGTAGGGGATGGGGCTAGAAATCTTATTCTCCGTTCTCTCAAAGCTTCAACTAAAAACAAGTTTGACGAAACAACTCCATATAATTCTAAACAGCTGAAACAGGTGCTTGACTGGTATAAAGATTATTATTCAAAGAATCCTGTAAATAAATCTTATGTTTATGCCGGAATAAAAGAGCTTCTTCGTGTCCTTAAAGCTAAAGGCAAAAATACTGCAATTCTTACAAACAAACCACGCTGTCAGATTGATGCAATTCTTTCTCATTTTAAGCTTACTGATTTTTTTGACTTAATCGTAACTCCTGAAACAACAGACCCGAACGGAAACCCTATTAAAATGAAGCCTGAACCTGACGGACTTGCCTTCATTACAGATCAGATTAACGCAAAATTCAACACAAACCTTACAAACAAAAACGTAATCATGCTGGGAGACAGTGCCCAGGATATAATCGCAGGAAAAGCTTTTGGCTGTAAAACTGTTGCATGCCGTGGTGGAATGGGAAACCGTGAAAAGCTTCTTGAACAGAACGCAGACTTTTGCTTCAGCGTGGCAAGTGAAATTGAAAAGTTCATCGATGTGCTTTCCAAAGAAAATCTTTCAGAAGAAGAAACTGCTTCAATTCAGAAAATGGCCATGGAACATGAAGTGCCAATCGTAATGGACGAGGGCAGTGATTTTATCTGCAATTACATTAAAGAACACAACTGCAAGTCAATTTTTGAAATCGGAACTGCCATTGGTTTTTCAACTGTAAAATTTGCAAAACTTGCCGGCGACATTAAAGTAACAACAATCGAAATCGACAGGGAACGATTTGATGCAGCCCAGAAAAATATTGAAGAATCCGGTTGTAAAGACAGGATTACTAGTCTTTTTGGGGACGCCCTTGAAGCCCGGATTGACACTAAATTTGACCTGATTTTCATTGATGCGGCAAAAGCCCAGTACATTAAATTCTTTGAAAAATACAAGTCAAACCTCACTCCAGGCGGCGTTTTTATCAGCGACAATCTGAGCTTTCACGGAATGGTGGAAGATTTAAGCCTGACTCACAATTATTCAACTATTAAACTTGTAAAAAAAATCCGCAAGTACATCGACTTCCTTAAAAACAATGAAGAATTTGAAACAGAATTTTTTAAAGTCGGTGATGGAATTGCCGTAAGTAAAAGAAAGTAGGGTAAATCTGCTATTTTCTTTTTACGCTGCTCATCCATTTTGTTTTCTGGGGGCAGAAAAATATACCTGAATAACATAGTAGTCATTGTCAGCAACTGATGAAACATCAGGTGTTGTATTGGATGTAATTACACCTTCTTTTACTGTTTTTCAGTTCTTGCTCCATTTTACAAAATCATTTCCGTAATCAGTTTTGCTTGAAAGAATTCTGTAGAATTCTACACGTGAGATTATGGGTCCAATAGTTTCAATTTTTTCACCATAAGTAAAAGACCAGGAATACCATAGAGTAATTATTATTAAATTGATGAGTAAAAATCTGTCCTTTTTTTTCTGCGTTGAGTTAATGTACGATTTCTGTTAAAATTAAAGTCTGGTATTTTATAATGTCTAAACGTTTTCAACAGTCTGATTTCTGGTGTGATTTTAAGTGTGCCCATGGCTGGCAAAAGCTCTCACTGGAAAATATTAATATTCTTGTACGATCATTTAAAAAAGGCCCGTTAAATTTTTCTCTTGCTTATGTTCCTATGGCTCCGGAATTTATAAATGAAGGGACAGAAGGTAACGAAAATAATTTACAGGAAATCAGTTACATTAAAAAAATCGGTGAATTTGCGGAAAAAGCAAATTCAGTTCTCCCATCAAATACAATGTGCATCAGATTTGATCTGCCTCTTGATTTTGAAACTGTAGAATTAAGGGATGATTACAATAAGAGGGAAAAACAATTTGCAAAAAAAGCTCTTGTAAAACTTCAGAAGGCACCCGTTGACATTCAGCCTCCTGACAGCACATATATTGATATTACAAAATCGACTGATGAAATCCTTGCTGCAATGAAAAGTAAAGGCAGGTACAATATCCGTTATGCGGCTAAACACGGTGTAACTGTCAGGTCTGTAACAGCAGATTCTCCGGACTTTGAAAAAGATCTGGACAGTTTTTATGAACTTTATAAAACAACTTCCTCAAGGGACGGTATTGGAATTCATCCTAAAAGTTATTACAAGGACCTTCTTGAAAGAGGTTCTTCAGCTTCAGAAACAAAAATTACTTTATACATTGCAAGTCATGAAGGGGATGATCTGGCTGCAATCATTACGCTTTTTCAGCAGGATGAAGCAATTTATCTTTACGGATGCTCAGGTAACATAAAACGAAATCTCATGCCTGCATATCTTGTTCAGTGGACTGCAATTCAGGATGCCAGAAATTTCGGAAGTAAAATTTATGACTTTTATGGGATTCCTCCGACGGGAGATGAAGGTCATCCTATGCATGGATTGTATCTGTTTAAGACAATGTTTGGCGGACCTGAAGTACACAGACCTGGAAGCTTTGATATTAAGTTGTCAAATGTATACCTACTATACAAAATAGTAGAGAAATTAAGGGCATTTTGGCATAAAAAAATCCTGAAATGGATCAGAGGACGATAATTTATTAAAAACAAGTCTTGAGATGTATAAAAATGTATACACTTTTTACTAAAGTTGTTGCAAAATTTTATACACTTTAAGAAGGAGTATGAAATGAACAGCATGACAGGTTATGGTTTTAAAGAAACTGTTGTCGATAACACTCAGATAAGCGTAGAAATTAAGTCGGTTAACAACCGTTTTCTTGATTTAAACGTAAACCTTCCTTCATTCTTAAATCCTCTTGAATCAAAAATCCGGAAGATTATCAGTGATCAGATTGTACGTGGAAAAGTTGACGTTACAATCCGGGTTCATGATAAAAATTCAACGGCAAAGGTAAATCCTGATCCTCAGGCTGCAATTATGTATCGTGATGCTATTGTAGCAATAGCAGAAAGTCTTGGCCGTAAAGCTGATGATGTGCCTCTCGGTCTTATTATCAATCAGGATGGTGTTCTTAACATAACTCACGAATACGATGCTGATTCTTACTGGACAAAAATTGAAGGTGTTTTCAATGATGTTCTTAATCAGTTTATTCTCGACAGAAAACGGGAAGGAGATAACTTAAAAGCTGATCTTCTTTCAAAACTTGATGTTCTTGATAATTGTGCTTTGTTCTTTAAGGAATGGCAGCCAAAAATGGAAGTGAAATTCAAGGAACAGATTTCAAGTCGTTTCAATGAGCTTTTAGGTGATAATGTTGATCAGAACAGGATTATGACAGAAGTTGCAGCTATGATGGTGAAATATACAATTAATGAAGAAATTATTCGTCTTCACAGTCATCTTGCAGCCCTTCGTAAAGAGTTTAATGATAATCCTGTTCCAGGTAAAAGAATAGATTTTATCTGTCAGGAAACAAACCGCGAAATCAATACAATCGGTTCTAAAAATCAGTTTTCAGAAGTTGGAGAGATGGTTATTAATGCAAAGGATGCCCTGGAAAACATTCGCGAACAGGCAAAAAATGTTGAATGATTTCTTCTGCAAAAATGCAATTTTTAAACATTAAAGTGTCTAAATTTATAATAGGGTGGTATAATTTAATTTATGGAAACTATTGAAGATTTAGGCTCTTATACATTTAAAAGTCTCCTTGAAAATAGCGTTAAGAAATTCGCCGACAGACCTGCTTTAGGTTTCTGTGATGGAACTGGTGAAATTAATTATCAGCAGGTTTATGACCAGAGTAAAAAGTTTTCAGGACTTTTGAATTCTCTTGGATTAAAAACCGGTTCAAAAATTGGTATTCTTGGAATTGGATGTCCCAACTGGGGAATTTCATATTTTGGAATTGTAAATCAGGGATATATTGCAGTTCCTCTTTTGCCTGATTTTTCAGAAACCGAAGTTCTGACAATTTTTGACCATTGTGAACTTGATGGTATTCTTATTGAAAACCGTCTCTACAAAAAAATGGAAAAAGTTCACGATAAATTTCCTGGAATTGTCATTGAACTGGATACTCTTAAAGTTCTTAAAAATGAAACTGGCTTTGAAGCTGATCCTGATGCAACAGCGCCTGAAGTTGACATTTATGAAGATGATATTGCTTCTATTATTTATACTTCTGGAACTACAGGCCGCTCAAAAGGTGTAGTTCTTTCACAGAAAAACCTTATCTGGTGTGCAATTCAGGGACAGAACTGTCATCGAATCAACAAATATGACCGTTGTGTTTCATTCCTGCCTTTAAGTCATGTTTACGAATTTACCATCGGTTTTACAATGCAGATGCTTAATGGTGCTGCAGTTTATTATCTTGGTAAACCTCCGGTTGTCAGTGCTCTTTTACCGGCTTTTGCAAAAATTCAGCCGACAATTGTATGTTCTGTACCTTTGATTATTGAAAAGATCTACAAAAATAAAATCCTTCCTGAAATCAATAAACGCTGGATTACAAAATTTCTGTATAAATTTTATTTCTGCCGGAAATTAATCAACAGAAAGGCCGGGAAGTCCCTCCTGAAGGTTTTTGGCGGACATCTGTGCTTTCTTGGAATCGGTGGTGCAAAAGTCGACAAAAAAGTCGAACGTTTTATGAAGGAAGCAAAAATTCCTTATGCCATCGGATACGGTTTAACAGAAACTGCGCCGCTTCTTGCTGCAAGCGGAGTTAAAATTACTGTTCCTGGAACCATTGGTATTGCAGTTCCAGGTGTTGATCTGCAGATCATCAATAAAAACAATCGTGGTGTAGGTGAAGTTGTCGCAAAAGGACCAAACGTAATGGTCGGATATTATAAAGATGAAGAACTGACCAGAGAAGCATTTACAACTGAAGAAGATGATTGTGGTCCAGGATATTTTAAAACAGGTGACCTGGGAATTATCAGACGTATTAAGGGTATGGACCGTCTCCTTTTAATGGGACGTTCAAAAAATATGATTCTCGGACCTTCAGGTGAAAACATTTATCCTGAAGACATTGAATTTGTAATTAACAGTCATCCTGTTGTTTCGGAATCTGTTGTAGTTGAAGATTATAACGGTCTTGTGGCAATCATTACTTTTGATGAGGCAAAACTTTACGAAGAAATTGAAAATCGTCTTAAAATCAAACTTCCGGAAAAAATGCCTGAATTAAGTGATTTTAAACTTGCGGCAAAAGATTTTAGTGAAGGTTTGATTCGGGATGTATTGCATACAAAGGAATCGATTATTAATGAAATTCAGTATTATGTAAATTCAAGAACAAGTAAAAGTTCAAAAATTTCGAGAATTGAACAGATTAAAGAATTTCAGAAGACTGCAAGTCAGAAAATCAAGCGGTTCCTTTATGAAATTCTTGGTAAAAATAAGAAGGTTTTAGATGAAATTAAATAAAGAAGTACGAATCGCCATCAGCGGAAAATCAGGGTGTGGCAACACAACTGTATCAACTCTTCTCAGTGAAAAACTTGGTGTAACACTTATTAACTACACATTCCGTCAGCTTGCTGCAGAAAAGGGTATGACACTGGCAGAAGTAATTGAAAATGCAAAAACTGATGACAGTTATGATAAATATGTAGACAGCCACCAGGTTGAACTTGCCCGTAAAGAAAGCTGTGTTCTTGGAAGCCGTCTTGCAATCTGGATGTTGAAAGAAGCTGACCTTAAAGTATACCTTTTTGCCAGTGATGAAACCCGTGCAGGCCGTGTATTCAACAGAGAAGGCGGAGACCTGGAAGAAATCAAAAAGTTTACTGCTTTCCGGGACAGTCAGGATAGCGGCCGCTATATGAAACTTTACGGTATCGACAACAATAAATACGATTTTGCGGATCTTATCATCGATACTGCCAATTATAATCCTGAACAGATTGTAGACTTGATTTTAGACGAACTTGCAAAGAAAAAGTTTATTGAAAAGTAAGTGAAAATCTAAAATTTTGGGGGAGCAAATGGAGAACTTTATCTGCAGCTTCCGGAAATATACTTTTTGATGCAGTCAAAGGTTTCTTCGCTTATGTCGTGTTCCATTTTGCATGCATCTTCTGAGGCTGTCTGTTCTGAAACACCAAGATTAATCAGGATTTTTGTAAGAACTGTGTGGCGTTCATAAATTCTTTCAGCAATTTCAAGTCCTGAAGGTTCCAGGGTTATGTTACCTTCAGGATTTATTTTGATGTAATTATCTTTTTCAAGGTTGTGAATGGCAACGCTTACAGTCGGTCTGGAAAAATTCATTTCCCTGACGATGTCGATGGCTCTGACATCTCCTTTTTTTGAAAGAATTAAGATTGTTTCCAGATACATTTCTGCAGATTCAGTAATTTTCATTGCAAACTGCCTTAAGTTTGTTATATAAAGATATTATATAACTACTTAGACTTTTTACAACATGATTTTGTACAGCCTGAACATCCGCAGCAGCAGCCTCCTGTTTTTTTTGCATTAATGTGTTTTTTGTAAATTGACCTGATTATAAAAAATACTGCTGTAATAAGTATTGCGCAGACAACTGCTGTTCCCATAAATTACCTCCTGTCAGATTAAGCGGGCGTTGAAGGCAACGCCCATGAACGAGCGGGCGTTGCGGGCCGGCGCCTGAGGCCCGCTTGAGAGGGGCGGCCACAACAACGTGTGGCCGGGGGAGAGACCTCTCCCTCATTATTTTTTGTATTTATCTTTTCTGAAAATCATATAAAGCAATGCTGCAAGAGCTGCAAATCCAAGAATTACTTCAATGATTCCACTTGCGCCGGTAAACGTACCTGCATACAAAGCACCTGCTTGATTTACGATAAATGCAATTATATATGCAAAAATACATTCATAGGCGATTGCAAAGGCGAACCATTTTTTGTTGTTCATTTCACGCCTGATGGCTCCCATTGCAGCAAAACATGGAGCACACAGCAGGTTGAAAATCAGGAAAGACATACCTGTAACGCCTGTAAAAACTGATGCCATATTTGAATAGGCTTCTGTTCCGCCGTAAAGAATGCCCATTGTTCCTACGATGTTTTCTTTTGCAACAAGACCTGTGATTGCGGCTACAGTTGCCTGCCAGTTACCCCAACCCAGAGGCTGGAAAATCCAGCAGATTCCACGGCCAAGGTATGCAAGAATTGAACAGTCCATCTGATCTTCTTCAAGCATTGTAAAGCTACCCTCAACCCAGCCAAAGAACGAAAGGAACCAGATTACAATCGTAGAAAGAAGAATTATTGTCCCTGCCTTTTTGATGAACGACCAGCCCCGCTCCCACATTGAGCGCAAAAGGTTTCCCACAGTCGGCCAGTGGTATGAAGGAAGTTCCATTACAAAAGGAGCAGCATCCCCTGCAAAAATTTTTGTCTTTTTAAGCATGATTCCAGAGCACAAAACTGCGGCAATACCGATAAAGTAAGCGCTGGTTGCAACCCAGGCAGAACCGCCGAAAATTGCTCCTGCAACCATTGCGATGAACGGGGTTTTCGCCCCACAAGGAATAAAGGTCGTGGTCATGATTGTCATTTTGCGGTCACGGTCGCTTTCGATTGTACGGCTGGCCATGATTCCAGGAATTCCACAACCGGTTCCTACCAGCATTGGAATAAAAGATTTTCCGGAAAGCCCAAAGCGGCGGAAAACACGGTCCATGATGAATGCAATTCGTGCCATATAACCGCAGGCTTCAAGGAATGCAAGCAGCAGGAACAGAACCAGCATCTGCGGAACAAAGCCAAGAACAGCACCAACGCCTGCAACAATTCCGTCAAGAATCAGACCTTTGAGCCAGTCTGCACATTCAACTGCATCAAGACCGCTTTCAATAATTACAGGAATTCCAGGCACCCAGATACCAAAATCTTCTGGAGCAGGGCCTTCTTCTCCGTACTTTGAAACCATTTCCTTTGCAGACGCAACATCTTCTTCCGTAAATTCAACCGGTTCAGAAACTTCAAGTGTTTCTTCATCCTGAACAACATAAGT
>JAZLKD010000002.1:0-96530 GCA_045597415.1 Treponema sp.
TCGAAATCAACCCACGTACTTCACGCTCTTCTGCTTTGGCTTCTAAGGCTACAGGTTTTCCAATCGCACTCATTTCTGCAAAACTTGCTTCTGGTCTTACACTGGATGAAATTCCTTACTGGCGTGACGGAACTCTTGATAAATATACTCCGGGCGGTGCTCCAGTCGGTGACTATGTTGTTCTTAAGTTTGCACGCTGGGCTTTTGAAAAGTTCCGTGGTGCTGAAGACTCTCTTGGTACTTCAATGAAGGCCGTTGGTGAAGTTATGTCTATCGGTAAGACATTCAAGGAAACTTTCCAGAAGGCTATCCGTGGTCTTGAAAACGGTCGTCCTGGTCTTGGTTTTGCAAAAGACTTCAATAAAAAGTCTGCTGAAGAACTTTGCGAAATGCTCAAGACTGCTTCTTCTGAACGCTACTTCCAGCTTTATGAAGCTATCCGTAAGGGTGTTTCTCTTGAAAAGCTCCACGAAATTACATTCGTAAAAGAATACTTCCTCCAGCAGATGAAGGAACTTGTTGAGCTTGAAGAAAAGATGCTTGCAACAAAAGGTAAGATGCCTAGTGATGAACTTTTGATTCAGGCTAAGAAAGACGGCTTTAGTGATAAATATCTTTCTAAGATTCTTGCAGTTCCAGAAAAAGATATCCGCGCTAAACGCAATGAACTTGGAATTAAAGAAGCATGGCTTGCAGTTCCAGTTAGCGGCGTAGAAAACGCTGCTTACTACTACTCAACATACAATGCTCCAGACACTTCTGTAGCTTCTACAAATCCTAAAAAGATTATGATTTTGGGCGGTGGTCCAAACAGAATTGGTCAGGGTATCGAATTTGACTACTGTTGTTGTCACGCTGCAATGCAGCTTAAAGAAATGGGCTACGAAACAATCATCGTTAACTGTAACCCTGAAACTGTTTCTACAGATTACGACACTTCTGACAAACTTTACTTTGAACCAGTTACAACAGAAGACGTTCTCCAGATTTACGAAAAAGAAAAGCCATTCGGTGTTATCGTACAGTTTGGTGGACAGACACCTCTCAACATTGCCCGCGAACTTCAGGAAAACGGCGTAAACATCCTGGGTACTTCAATCGACTCAATCGACATTGCAGAAGACCGCGACCTGTTCCGCAACATGATGGACAAGCTTGGCATTCCAATGCCAGAAAGTGCAATGGCCGTAAACTTTGAAGAAGCTAAGGCTGCAGCTGACAAAATCGGTTATCCAATCATGATCCGTCCTTCATTCGTACTTGGCGGTCGTGGTATGGAAGTAATCTACGATGAACCAACTCTCAAAGAATATGTTGAAAAAGCCGTAGGAGTTACTCCAGACCGTCCACTTCTCATTGACCGCTTCCTTAAACGCGCTCTTGAATGTGAAGCTGATGCTCTTGCTGACTCTAACCACGTTTATATTCCGGCTGTAATGGAACACGTTGAACTTGCAGGTATCCACTCAGGGGATTCTGCCTGTGTAATTCCACCTGTTTCTATTCCTGCTGAAAACCTTGCAACAATTAAAGAATACACAAAGAAAATTGCAGAAAGCCTCCATGTTTGCGGTCTCATGAACATGCAGTACGCAATTGAAAACGGAAAGGTTTATGTAATTGAAGCAAACCCACGTGCTTCCCGTACAGTTCCTCTCGTTTCAAAGGTTGCAAACACTCAGATGGCTCGTCTTGCAACAAGAATGATGCTGGGAGAATCTCTGGAATCCCTGGGTCTCAAAGACAAGGTAATTCCTTACCACGGAGCAAAAGAAGCTGTTCTTCCATGGGCTCGTTTCCCAGGCGTAGATCCAATTCTTGGACCAGAAATGCGCTCTACTGGTGAAGTTCTTGGTCTTGCAGAAAACTTCCCTGTTGCATTCTACAAGGCTCAGGAAGCTGCAGGTGACCGTCTCCCAACTCCACCAAAAGCAGGCGAAACAAAGAAGATTCTTATTTCCCTCATCGAAAAGAAAACTCAGAAAGATCAGGTTCTCTACATCGGTAAAACTTTGAGCGAACTGGGATTTACTCTGGTTGCTACAGAAGGAACTGCAGAATTCTTTGCTGAAAATGGTATCAAGTGCGAAGTTGTAAACAAGATTGGCGGCGGACGTCCAAATGTAATTGATTCAATCATGAACAAGGAAGTTTGCCTCGTCCTCAACACACCAAAAGCTAAGAGAAGCCATACAGAAGACAGAATTACAATCCGCAAGGCTTGTCTTAAATACAAGGTTCCATACATCACAACTCTTGCCGGAGCTTATGCCGCAGTTCAGGGAATTGCAGCAGTTAAGAACGGAGACGAAGGTTCTGTTAAGTCTCTCCAAGAGTATCACGCAATGGTGAAATAAAGTGTGTGATGGGGAGGGGCGCCTGCCCCTCGCTGCAAACAAAATGGTAGTTTAGACAAGCTAAACGACCATTTTGTTTTTCGCTACCCCCTCCAGCGGGGACACCCCGCAACGCCCCGATAAAGCCGTTTGTATTAGTTTTAATACAGACGGCTTTTATTTTGACAAAAGATTAAAAATTGTCATTCTAAATAAGAATTTTTATTGAAAGAATTCACCTTTGATAGTAGAATTAAAATAATATATTCAGAATTAACTTTTCTGCTAATTAATCACGGTCATTGAGCCTGTCAAAATGACCTTTAAAAAAGGTGGTTTCGACAGGCTCAACCACCGACCATAATATTTTTTAGGAGGACAAAATGTCCAGAAAGAAACAGTCAATGGACGGAAACACAGCAGCAGCTCACGTTGCTTATGCTTTCACTGAAGTAGCTGGTATCTATCCAATCACTCCATCTTCCCCAATGGCCGATAACGTAGACAACTGGTCTGCAGATGGTCGCAAAAACATTTTCGGTAACCAGGTTAAGGTTATTGAAATGGAATCTGAAGCTGGTGCTGCTGGTACAGTACACGGATCTCTTGCATCTGGTGCTCTCACTACAACATTCACTGCTTCTCAGGGTCTTCTTTTGATGATCCCTAACATGTACAAGATTGCTGCTGAACAGCTTCCTTGTGTATTCCACGTTGCAGCTCGTTGTGTTGCTACACACTCATTGAACATTTTCGGCGATCATTCAGACGTTTACGCTTGTCGTCAGACTGGTGTTGCTATGCTCGCAGAAAGTAATCCACAGGAAATCATGGACCTTGCACCAGTTGCTCACCTTGCAGCTCTTGAAGGTAAAGTTGCATTCATCAACTTCTTTGACGGTTTCCGTACTTCACATGAAATTCAGAAAATCGAAATGTGGGATTATGCTGATCTTAAAGAAATGATGCCAATGGATTCTCTCAAAGAATTCCGTGAACATGCTTTAAATCCAAACAATCCTGCTATGCGCGGTTCACATGAAAATGGTGACGTTTTCTTCCAGCATCGCGAAGCTTGTAACTCTACATATGATGCACTTCCAGCAGTGGTAGAAAAATACATCAACAAAATCAATGCAAAACTTGGAACAAACTATGGTCTCTTTGACTATATCGGTGCTCCAGATGCAGACCGCGTAATCGTAGCAATGGGTTCTATCTGTGATGTTGCAGAAGAAGTAATTGCATACCTTACAAAGAAAGGCGAAAAAGTTGGTCTTGTTAAAGTACACCTTTATCGTCCATGGGTTTCTGCTAAGTTCCTCGAAAAACTTCCAAAAACAGCAAAGAAAGTTGCAGTTCTCGACCGTACAAAGGAACCGGGTTCTCTCGGTGAACCATTGTTCCTCGATGTTGCAACAACTCTCCGTGAAGCCGGCCTGAATGATGTTAAACTCTCAGGTGGTCGTTACGGTCTTGGTTCAAAAGATACTCCACCAAGCTCAGTATTTGCTGTTTACACAGAACTTGCAAAAGATTCTCCAAAACCACGTTTCACTCTCGGAATTGTTGATGATGTTACAAACCTCTCACTTCCAGAAGTTAAACCAGCTCCAATCACTGCTGCAGAAGGTACAGTTGAATGTAAATTCTGGGGTATTGGTGGTGACGGTACTGTTGGTGCAAACAAAGATTCTACAAAAATCATTGGTGACCACACAGACAAATACATTCAGGCATACTTCCAGTACGACTCAAAGAAAACTGGTGGTATCACAATTTCTCACCTGCGTTTTGGTGACAATCCAATTAAATCACCTTACTACATCAACCAGGCTGACCTCGTAGCTTGTCACAACCAGTCTTATATCATCAAAGGATACAAGATGGTTCAGGATGTTAAGAAAGGCGGTACATTCCTCATCAACTGTTCATGGTCTGATGAAGAACTGGATAAAAACCTTCCAGCAGAATCAAAGAAATACATCGCTGAAAACAACATTAAAGTATATACAGTAGATGCTGTTAAACTCGCTACAGAAGTAGGTCTTGGAAAACGTACATCTACAGTTCTCCAGTCTGCATTCTTCAAACTTGCAAATGTACTCCCAGCTTCAGAAGCTATCGAATACATGAAAGAAAAAGTTGTAGCTAAATTCTCTAAGAAGGGTCAGGAAGTAGTTGATTCTAACTGTAAGGCTATTGACCTCGGTGCTAACGCTCTCCACGAAGTTGCAATTCCAGCTTCATGGGCAAACCCTGCTGCAGATGCTCCAAAAGCTAAACTTGCTGGTGAAGCTAAAACAGTTGCAATGGTTGAAAAACTCATGAACCCAATTTCTCTCATGGACGGTGACAACCTCCCTGTTTCTGCATTCAACGATGTAGTTGACGGTCAGTTTGAACTTGGTGCTTCTGCATATGAAAAACGTGGTACAGCAGTTATGATTCCTGCATGGAACGCAGATACTTGTGCTCAGTGTAACAACTGTGCATTTGTTTGTTCACACGCAACAATCCGTCCATACCTTCTCACAGCAGATGAAGCTTCAAAAGTTGAAGGTCTTGGTGCAAAAACTGTTGCTGCAAAACTTCCTAAATTTGTTGAATACAAATACACACTTTCAGTATCTCCACTTGATTGTATGGGTTGTGGTGAATGTACAACTGTATGTCCTACAAACTCTATTACAATGGTTCCACAGGAAACACAGGTTCAGAACCAGCCACAGTGGGATTACCTTGTAGCAAATGTTTCTAAGAAAGATGTTGTTGATACAATGCCACTTTCACCATTGACTTCACAGTTCAACCAGCCACTCCTTGAATTCTCAGGTTCATGTGCAGGTTGTGCAGAAACATCATATGCTCGTCTCCTTACTCAGCTCTTTGGCGAAAACATGTACATTTCAAATGCTACAGGTTGTTCTTCAATCTGGGGTGGACCTGCAGCTACAGCTCCTTACACAATCAACAAGGATTCAAAGAAAGGTCCGGCATGGGCTAACTCACTCTTTGAAGACAATGCTGAACATGGTCTCGGTATGTATGCCGGACAGAAATATATCCGTGACAACCTGATTACAAAACTTGAAGCTCTTGCTGAAAAAACAGACAAAGCTTCAGTAAAAGATGCAATCGCTAAATTCATGGAAACAAAAGACAGCACATCTGAAAACGCACCTGCAGCAGAAGCTCTTATTAAAGAACTTGAAGCTTGTGGTTGTGACTGTGCTAAAGAAATTCTTGAACAGAAAAACTACCTTAACAAAAAATCTTGCTGGATCTTTGGTGGTGACGGTTGGGCTTACGACATCGGTTTCGGTGGTCTCGATCACGTACTCGCATCTGGCGAAAATGTTAACGTAATGGTATTTGATACTGAAATGTACTCAAATACTGGTGGACAGGCATCAAAAGCTTCTAACATTGGTGAAGTTTGTCAGTTCGCAGCAGCTGGTAAAGAAATGGGTAAAAAATCACTTTCTGAAATCGCTATGAGCTATGGTTACGTTTACGTAGCACAGATTGCTCTTGGTGCAAATCCAGCTCAGGCTCTTAAAGCTATTAAAGAAGCAGAAGCTTACAACGGTCCTTCATTGATCATCGGATACGCTCCATGTGAACTTCATGGTGTTAAAGGTGGTATGAACCACTGTCAGGATGAAATGAAAGCTGCTGTAAAAGCAGGTTACTGGAACCTCTTCAGCTTCAACCCAGCTCTCAAAGCAGAAGGAAAGAATCCATTCACTCTTACTTCAAAAGAAGGTGACGGTTCTTACCAGGCATTCCTTAATAACGAAACTCGTTACTCAGCACTTACCCGCAAGTTCCCAGAACGTGCAAAAGTATTGTTTGATCGTAACGAACAGGCTGCTAAGGCACGCTTTGAACATCTCCAGAGACTTATTGAACTTTACAAATAAGTTTTAAGTTAGACAAAAAAGCCCGGTTCACAAAAGTGAGCCGGGCTTTTTTTGTCTAAAACTCATATTTAAGACTTTACAAAAAAATTAAAGAAGAAGATTATAAAACCATGGAGGCATAATATGGCAAAGTTCTTTAAGTGTACTTCATGTGGAAAAGTAATGTATCTTCTTAAGGATACAGGAATTCCAACTATTTGCTGCGGTAAGGAGATGATTGAGTTAAAAGCAGGGACAACGGATGCAGTAAAAGAAAAACATATTCCTGTAATTGAGTTATCAGTTGACGCAGTAAAAGTTACTGTTGGTTCGGTAATTCATCCTATGGAAGATAAACATTACATTGAATGGATTGCTCTGGAAACAAATCAGGGTATCTTCTATAAAAACCTGAAACCCGGTTCAGCACCTGCAGCGCAATTTAAACTTGCACAGGGAGAAACTGTTAAGGCGGCTTATGCGTACTGCAATCTTCACAATCTGTGGATGGCTGTTGTTTGACCTGGAATTAAGAATTTTACGGACATACCAATAATTAAGACTCATAATCAAAGATTGTTTTGGTGTCGATAAAGCGGCTGTATTCATGTTTCCACATAAAATGCCAGTCACTTTTGTCGTATTCTTCCAGAGCAGTTGTTTCCATGTCCATTTCTATCATAATGTCGGCTCTGTTATCTCTTTCAATGCAACATTTATGAACTTTTACGCTGTGAACGCCTTCTATTTCGAGACAATTATTAAAGAGTTGCTGGATGTTTTCAATAAAAGAATCTTCAACTTTGCCGGTAATGTCTGGTATAAATTTTACAATGATACAATGTTTCACAAAAAAACCTCTAATATCTATAAATTATTATGAATCTACTTTTTATATATAGCAAGTTTTAAAATTTTCCCTTAAAAACAGACATTTTTGTCTTAAAATAATTTATGTGAGTGCAAAGAAGTCTCTGACAGATGAAAAAATTCTCCAGTGCGATTATACAACAGATGTTATGTTGTTAATTGCAGATATTCTTTCAGAAACTATTAAACGTACTATTGAAGAAGAATCTGAAGGCAATGACGGGCCGCCAATTCCAAAAGAATTATTATTGAGAAAAGCCCTTGCGATGAATCTGAGCAAATTTGAAGAAGATTGTAATCTTACAACTGGACCTGACGGAAAAATATATCTTGCTGGAAGCTGGTTAATGCGGCCTGTATATTATCGTGGGAGAATGATTCCTATGATGTTTTTTCTTGAAGAAAACCTTGATCCGGATAAAATTGATATGATTGCTGAAAAAACGGGTTCGGAGCTTAGAAAAATTTTGTGGAATGATGTTACTGTAAATGGTTTGTCTTACGATTTGCCAAGAGCAAGTAAAGTTCCTGATTTTATGGACAATATGTCTATTTCACTTGATATGATTTTGCCTTTGTCAAAACAGCATAAATTTAGGGATATGCCTTCCGTTATGAAAAAAGCGCATTAAAAGCGTCTTTTGCTTTTTGTTTTGAATCTGAAATTGCAGTATCAGTTTCTTCAAAATCTTTTCTTGCTTTAAAATTGTCGCAGAAATTTCCTCTTTCTTTATCTTTTACTTCTTCCTCAACAGTTTCATGGCAGTCATAGTGACTTCCTGGAGAATAAAATTTGCAGTTAATGCAGGAATGAAGGTCGGCGCCGCAAGTTGAACAGGTAGAAGTTCTGTAAATTGAAGTTTCATTAATAGGTTTTTTGCATTTATAACACATACTGATAATTATTTTATATCAAAATTTGACAGTTGGCAAAAACAGAGTGAAAATAAAATAAACAGATGTTTTTTCGTAAAAAGGAGGTTGTTTATGAAAAAATCGTTGCTTCTGATTTCAGCAGCAGCTATTGCAATGTTTGGTTTTACTTCTTGTGGCGGAGCTAAAAAATCAGCTGTTCAGGAAGTAATTGTTCAGGCAGAAAATATGTCTTTTGAAGAAATCTGTCAGAAAGCTATTGAAGAATCTAAAACTGCTACACTTAAAGGTATTGGAAATTCAAGCCGTGGTAAAACAGCCGGAGCTTCGTTTATTGATTACCTTAAATCTATAGATCCTTCTTATGAGGGTAAAATTGAATGGTCTCAGCCAAAAAACAATTCAATTTTTACAACACTTAATCTTGATGCAAAATCGGCAAATCCTGAATATTTTATGACACTCATTCAGGATGGTAACCAGATTCAGAGTAAAATGATGGATACTGGTGTTCTTAAAACATTTATTCCAAAAGAATGGTCAGAAGCTAATAACGGTGCGAAACCAGAACTTCTTCCACTTCAGACTTTGAATAAAGTATTTATGTACAACAATGTTAAAGGTGATAAATATTCAAACTGCTGGGAATTTGTAATGCCTGGTACAAGTGGTTTGTATATGGATGTAAATTCAGAACTAGTTGGAAAAAACTTCCTTTACATGCTTACAGCTGACAAATATGCTACTTGGCTCAAAAATGCTTATGATAAGCTTGATGATGCTAAAAAAGCAGTTCTTGGTCCAGTTGTAGAAGAATGTGAAGCTAAGGCAAAAGAATTTGAACTTGAAAGTGTAAATGCAAAATATGGTCTTGCATTTGCTAAACTCTGGGTAACAAATTACAATGCTCAGACTGATGATGGTCCAATTTGTAATGATCTCGTAAAAAAATCAGCTGGCGGTCAGTTTGCTCTTATCGTATATTCAAAACTTCGCTCTGTTGCAGAAACAACTGAATCTTCTGTAAACAATGTTTCTGTTGCTGCATATGAAGATGGTTATGAAGGTATTGGTGGTTATGGATACTGTCATTATCTTGAAGTAATGGATTCTTCTCCATATCCTTGGACAGCCTGTGCTTTCATTTCATACATGGTTAATAAAGCTAATGGCTTTAAGGCATGGGGAAAAGATATGGGTGGTTATTCAGCCAATCCAAAGCTTGCTGCTGAAAATGAAGAAATTTTCCATCACTCAACAGCTGGTGGAGATAAATTCCCAGCTAAAAATGACCGTGGTTATGACTGGTGGACTTCAGAAGGAAATGGTGAACTTGTAGTTGAGGATCCTGTTTACTGTGCAAAAGTATCAGTTAATCTTTCAGACTGGGTTGATCTTGTTCGTTCACAGAAATAATTGGTTTAATTAAACAGGCATTGTCTGTTTTTAAGGGCAATGCCTGTTTTTTACAGGTTTTATTACAAAATATGGGGGTGTTTATGACAACTGTGAATCTTAGACCCCAGTTGAATATTAATAGTATAAAAACTTTTTTTCAAAAACCACAAAATGTAATTCTTCTGCTTTGTGGAATTGTTCTTTCTATAACAACAATATTTCCGATTATTTATCTTGTGCAGGATACAATGATTGTTCATGCCGGGCTTGAAAAACAGATTACCGGACAGCCAATCGGAAGTATTACAGGTCATAACTGGGTTAACCTTTTTTCAGGAAAACTTGCTATTGCAAATCTCTGGAAGCCTCTTTTTAATACTCTGGCCGTTTCTATTCTGGCATGTTTAATTGCATTGCTGTATGGCGGTTTTTTTGCTTATCTTGTAACAAGAACGAATTTAAAATTTAAGAAATATTTATCAGCAATTTTTATTTTTCCATACATTATGCCGCAGTGGACTCTTGCAATGGTTTGGAGAAATGCTTTTAACTCGAATTTAATTACTGGTGGAAGTGATGGTCTTTTTGCCAGTCTCTTTAATATACATATGCCGTTGTGGTGGTGTCAGGGAATTTTTCCTACTGCTCTGGTTTTAGGACTCCATTATGCAGCTTTTGCCTATATTCTTATTGGTGGAATTTTCAGAAATATGGATGCCAATCTTGAAGAGGCAGCAACAATTCTTGATACACCTAAGTGGAAAATATTTTTGAATGTTACGATTCCACTGGTGAAACCGGCCATTCTTTCAACAATTCTTCTTGTATTTGGAAGTGCCATGGGTTCATATCCTGTACCTCATTATTTAAAACTTGATACTTTATCTACAAAATACGTAGCATTAAATGGTACTCGTGTCGGAGAAACCAGTGTAATTGCGGTAATTATGATGATTTTTGGTATTGCAATTCTCCTTTTGAACCAGAAATCAACAAGTGGCCGTCAGAATTTTACAACGGTTACAGGAAAAAGCGGACAAAGTTCTAAGTTTAATCTTGGTTCATTCGGAAGTTATTTTATAGCCTGTATTTTTATAGTTCTTACTGCACTGACAAGTATTTATCCGATAATTTCCTTTGCGGTTGAAACTTTTCTTCCAAATCCTGGTGATTATTCTTTGTTAAAGACCGGTATTTTTGAAACAAAATGGTGGATGAATAATGATCCACAGCAGGAAATCGGAATGTTCGGTCAGCTTGGTATTTTTTTTAACATTCAGATATGGAAATCATTTTTAGGTCAATTATACGTTGCACTTATGTGTTCTCTTGCAGCAGGAACTATCGGAACTCTGGTCGGTTATGCTGTCAGTAAATGTAGAAGAAGCAAATGGGCCGGTTATGTAAATTCAATAGCTTTTCTGCCGTATCTCATGCCGTCACTTTCCGTTGGTGTTGCATATTTAATTTTTGGGAAAAGCCTGAGTATCAGCGGCACTTTCCTTCTTCTTATTCTGGTGGGAACTGTTAAATATATTCCTTTTGCCAGCAGAGCCAGTCTTAACAGTATGCTTCAGCTGTCTGGTGAAATAGAGGAAGCGGCAATAATTCAGGATATTCCATGGTATAAAAGAATGATTGGAATTATTATTCCGATTCAAAAAAGTTCGATTCTGTCAGGATTCCTTCTTCCATTTATGACATGTATTCGTGAACTTACTCTGTTTATGCTTTTGTGTGATCAGTTCAAGATTATGACAACTGCTATGGATTATTTTGATGAAATGGGATTATATGCTTTCTCAAGCGGAATGAATTTAATTCTTATTGTTACAATTTTGATTTTGAATGGACTTGTTAACAAATTGACTGGTGCCAGTATCGATAAAGGTGTAGGAGCTTAATTATGCCACAGATAAAACTTACAAATGTTACAAAACGCTGGGATAACTTTTATGGCGTAGATAATTTGAATCTTGTAATTGACGATAATTCTTTTGTTACTTTGCTTGGACCTTCTGGTTGTGGTAAAACTACAACTTTACGAATGATTGCAGGCCTTGAAACTCCAACAGGCGGAAGAATTGAAATTGGTGACAGAGTAGTGTTCGATAGTGAAGAGGGAATTAATGTTCCTCCGAATAAGCGAAAGGTTGGATTTTTGTTCCAGAATTATGCTTTGTGGCCGAATATGACTGTTTATGAAAATATTTCATTTGGTCTTACAAACATAAAAGATGATCTTCCGGTTATGGATGTAAAATACAAACAGCTGGCGGATTATATCCGTGTTCTTTCTGCCAAAGACAGGGTTTTGAATTATTTTAATGAATGTAAAAATGAAAAAGATAAATTGAATCAGGAAAGATTTCTTTTAAAAGTGATTGATGGTTTTATTGTCAGCATTTTTACTGCAAAAAAAGTTTTGAAATTGATCCTGAAAAAAGGTTTTGATGTAATTTCTGAAGAAGTTAAAAATAGTGAAGAAGAACTTGCTCAGATAAAAGAAAAATATAACAGAAAAGAAATAATCCTTAATGAAAAAGGTGAGTATGTTGATGCTGGCACCGTTGTAACTGACCTTAGAAAACTGAATGAAGAAGAAATTGATCTTGCCGTCCGCAGAGTAAGTCGTGTTGTTAAAATCGGGCAGTTTATGGACCGTTATCCTGCAGAATTGTCTGGTGGGCAGCAGCAGCGTGTAGCTATTGCCAGAACTCTTGCTCCGGAACCGACTGTTTTATTTATGGATGAACCTCTTTCAAATCTTGATGCTAAACTCCGTCTTGAAATGCGCTATGAACTTCAGCGACTGCATATTGAAACAGGAAGTACTTTTGTTTATGTAACTCATGATCAGATGGAAGCTATGACTTTGTCTACAAAAATCTGTCTGATGAACAATGGAGTTTTGCAGCAGTACGATGCTCCTCTTGATGTTTACAATAAGCCTAATAATCTGTTTGTTGCAGATTTTGTCGGAAATCCGGCTATTAATTTTATTGAATGTAAAGGCGGCCAGAATGGGGAATTAATTGATATTGAACTTTTTGGTTCAAAAAAAATGAAATTTATTCCCTGTGAGTCAGTTAATCTTGCTCAATGGAAAGCTGATGAAGAAAAACGGGTAACAGATGCAGAAGAAATGCTTAAACAGGAATCTTTGAAAAAAGGTTATGTGGAAAAGCATAACAAAGATGAAGTATTTAAATATACAATTCCTTTAGTGAAAGAAACAGAAGATGATGATAAAAAATTGCTGGGAGCTGATTGCGAGTTTGTAATTGGTGTTCGTCCTGAATTTGTATATTTAAGGGAAAAAGGTCAGTTTGAAGGTTCAATTTGTGGTGCAATGCCTACAGGTATGGAATCAACAATTAAACTAGCCTGTGATAATTTTCTTTTAACAAGCGTTGTTTTTGGCGGTGTTACTTATAAAATTGGAACCAGACAGAATTTCAGCTTTGAAGGCAAACAGATTATGCTTTTTGATAAAAAGTCTGGAAGATTGATATGTTTGGGTGAAATTCAATAAAATAAGAACAAATGAAAAAATCTGCTTTTCAAATCGACCTGATAAATGGACCAATTATCAGGTCGATTATTTTATTTACGATTCCTCTTTTTATTTCATACATTTTTCAGCAGTTTTATAATGCTGCTGATACTTTTATTATTGGTAAATATCGCAGTGATGAATCTCTTATTGCAATGGGAGCGTGTACTGCACTTTATGAGCTTTTGGTAGGATTTGGAGTTGGTTTTGGAAATGGTATGAGTATTGTTGCTGCCCGTGCTTTTGGAGCCGGTGACGACGAAACTTTAAAAAAGATAACCGCATCATCACTTGTGATTACGGTAATTGTGACTTTATTTATAATGCTTATAACCTGGTTGTGGTTAAAGCCTGTTATGGTTTTGCTTGATACTCCTGCAGAATATCTGGAAGAAGCATACTCATATATTTCTGTTATTACGAATTTTGCGGGTGTACTTTTTTTCTATAATTTATTTTCAGGAATGTTGCGGGCCGTAGGAAATTCAGTTGTTCCTCTTTTGTTCCTTGTGCTGGCATCTGCAATAAATATTGTTCTTGATATTCTGTTTGTTGATTCCCTTGGAATAAAAGGGGCTGCGTTTGCTACAGTTCTGGCCCAGCTTATCAGTGCTTTTTTATGTCTTGCATATATTTTTTATGGAGCAAGAATACTTATTCCTTCATGGCGTCATTTTAAGCCTGAAAGCAGGATTTACAAAGAACTGGCCGCTCAGGGATTATCGATGGCATTTATGGGAGCCATAGTTCATACAGGAACGGTAATACTGCAGAAGGCCATTAATTCTCTTGATTCTTTGATTGTTGCCGGTCATTTGTGTGCAAGAAAAATTTTTACTCTGACAAACATTCCGATTATTACTCTTGGACTTGCTTCTTCTACTTTTGTCAGTCAAAATCTTGGTGCCGGTAAAATCGACAGAATAAAAAAAGGTGTTAAATATTCAATTTATATTACTTTGCTGTGGACGGTAATTCTTTTTATTCCTGTCTGGTTTGGCGTAGAAAAACTGGTTGAGTTTATTTCCAGTTCACAAAGCTCAGTTTTGATAAATTATGCTTCAAATTACATTAAGTTTACTGTTCCATTCTATCTGATCCTTGGTGGACTTATAATAATAAGAAATTCGCTGCAGGGGCTGGGCAGTAAAATTTTGCCTTTGATTTCAAGCATTATAGAATTTTTTGGTAAAATTGGGTTTACGATGTTTATTATCCCAAAAATGGGTGAGTGGGGAGTCATACTTTGTGAACCTTTAATCTGGTGTATAATGTTTGCACAACTGGCGTTTGTATTTTTCAGGCATCCCATGCTTAAGGAGTAGAAAATGGAATTTGAAGAACAGTTTCAGCGTATTCAGCTGATGAATTTTATGACAGGGGATCTTGTAAATTTTGCTGCCGGTAAATATGGTCAGGAATTTATTGATTTTGTAGATATGAATTGTGGTGCAATTCCAGAAGGAGATTATAATACAGTCATTGATTCTGCAAGTCCTGAACAGTTCCTGGAATTATATACAACCATTGCAACAAAAAGAATAAACCTTTGCTGTTCAAAAATACTTGAACTGGGAGAAGGTTATGACAAGGTTCTTGATGATTATTTTTATAATGAAGGTAAAAATCTTGGAATGCCGTCTCCAGAGTCTTTGGATGATGCTTTTAATATGATACAGACTTGTGTTCTTGATGGAATGGAATCAAAAATTCAGCGGGAAATCATTGAAAAATCAGAAACTCATATTGCCTGGAAGACATCGTCGGCAAAAGAACCATATTACTGGCCTTGTTTAGCAGCTTTTGTAAACGGTTTGATACAAAAGTCAGGTATTCAGTTTTTTTATGCAGAAGAAGATGAAGTTCTTGTTCTTGAAAAGATAGCATAGTCTATAAAGAAAAACTTTACAAAAAGAATTTGATTCTGTGTTATAATTCAGCGGATTATTATGGAGAATCAATGATGTTTGCTAAGTTAAAGGAAATATTTAAAGAAAATACCAGCTGGAAAACTTTTTTTACGGCAATTTTGTGTTCTGGTCTTGGATACGGAATTTACAAAGGAATGATCGACAATTATCTTGCTGAAATTGTTGAAATGAAAGAGTTTGATAAAGGCGTTGCTGAATTTTTCCGTGAACTGCCTGGTTTTATGCTGGTATTCATTCTTTTGCTTTTTTATACATTTTCTGCAGAAAAAATGTTTAAATTGGGCGCACTTATTATGATTGCCGGAATGGGAATGCTTTGTATTATTCCTCCTGACCGTGTGCTTGTAACAATTACAATATGTCTTTATTCATTGGGGGAACATATTCAGCTGGGAATGAAAAATACCCTTTCCCTTGAATATTCAAAAGATGGCAAAGGTGGAGTTGCTTTAGGATACCAGAATGCTTTTTATCAGGTTGGAACTCTTGTCGGTTTTGCTGTAATAATTTTTGTTTTTATTCTCTGGGGAGAAGCAAAGCCATTTAAACCTTTTTTTATTGTTTCGACAGCAATTTTTGTACTAAGCACAATTTTTGCATTTAAAATTAAAGGTTCTTCCAGTACGGATAAAACTAAAAACAGACTGTATTTTAAGAAAAAGTTTACAAAATTTTATTTTCTTGAAATTTTTTATGGTGCCAGAAAGCAGGTTTTCTTTACTTTTGGACCTTACGTATTGATTTTGTTTTATGGTGCAAGTACTGCAACAATCAGTATTCTTTTTGCAGTTTCAGCAGTTCTGTGTTTTTTCTTAAGCCCTGTAATTGGACGACTTATCGATAAAATCGGTTATAAAATCGTAATGGTAAGCGATACTCTTATTCTGGTGATTGTATGTTTCTTTTATGGTTTTGCTCATCATATTTTTCCAGAAAAGATTGCTTTTATTGTCTGCTGTGTAAATTACATTCTTGATTCAATTATTTCGCTGGCAAGTATGGCCAGCAACGTATATGTGCAGGATATTTCAGATAACAAGGAAGAAATGAAACTGACGATTTCAACCGGTATCAGTGTTAATCATTTCATTACAATTCTTATTGCACTTTTTGGCGGATGGATCTGGCAAAAACTGGGAATTGAAACTTTGTTTATAGTTTCTGCAGTACTGGGACTTTGCAACAGTGCTTTTGCGGCTACAATAAAAGTTCAAAAATCACCGGCGGGCCAGGGATAAGAGCAGCGCCATAGGCGTCCTGAAAGGATGGAGCGGCAGCGGAACTGCGGATAGCCCGACGGCAGCTTTGCTGCCGTGGCCCCAAATTTTTTATTAATAACCATTGACTTAGAGTCAACTCCATTAAGTATATTTATATTATGACTATTAAAGAAGTTTGTGACAGATACGACATTACTGCCGACACCTTGCGCTATTATGAAAAAGTCGGAGTAATTCCTGAAGTTCACAGGACTGCCGGCGGAATAAGGGATTACACTGAAAGTGATCTGGAATGGGTACAGAATGCCATTTGTTTTAGAAATGCCGGAATGAGCGTTGAACGGTTAATAGAATATGTCAGGCTTTATCAGCTTGGGGATTCCACTTTGGAACAGCGCTGTAATCTTCTTAAACAGGTTCGTCAGGATATTGAAGAAACAAAAAAGAAATATGACGAAGCTCTGGAAAAAATAACCTGGAAAATAAACAGATACGAAGAAGCCTGCAAAACCGGTGTACTGGACTGGCAGGGCTGTAAATAAAAAAATTATAAATGAATGGAGAAAATTATGATTCTTGAAAAAATTAATTCACCAGCTGACCTTAAAAAGCTTAATTCTGAAGAGCTTGTAATTCTTGCTGAAGAATGTAGAAAAGCACTTATGAACCGTCTCAGCAAAAAAGGCGGACATTTTGGACCGAATTTTGGTTTTGTTGAAGCTACAATAGCACTTCATTATGTTTTTGATTCGCCAAAGGATAAATTTGTCTTTGACGTTTCTCATCAGTCTTATGTTCATAAAATGCTTACTGGCCGAAAAGATGCATATCTTTACGATGATCATTTTGAAGATGTTTCGGGTTATACAAATCCGGAAGAAAGTGCTCATGACTTTTTTAATGTAGGGCATACTTCAACCTCTGTTGCTCTTGCATCGGGTCTGGCAAAAGCACGTGATCTTAAGGGAGAAAATGAAAATATTGTTGCAATCCTGGGTGATGGTTCTTTAAGCGGTGGCGAAGCTTTGGAAGCAATTGACTGGATTGGTGAACAGAATACAAACTTTATTCTTGTTTTTAATGACAATCAGATGTCCATTGAAGAAAATCATGGCGGTGTTTATAAAAATCTTGCGGCTCTTCGTGAATCTAAAGGTACCTGTCAGAATAATTTTTTTAAGGCAATGGGACTTGATTATGTTTATGTTGATGAAGGAAATGACATTTCAGTTCTTATTGCAGCTTTTAATCAAGTAAAGGATTGTGATCATCCGATTTGTGTTCATTTGAATACTGTAAAAGGAAAAGGCTATAAACCAGCAGAAGAAAAAAAGGAAAACTGGCACTGGCACGGACCTTTTGATCCTGTTACTGGTGAATCAAATCGCGGTTCAGGTGGTGGAGAAAATTATACAAAAATTTCCATTGATTACTTTATGGAAAAAATGAAGGCTGATCCTAAGGTTTGTGTAATTAATCCGGCTGTAGCAGTTAATGTTGGTTTTACAAAATCAAAACGTGATGAAGCAGGTAAACAGTTTGCAGATATCGGCATTGCTGAAGAACTTGGAATTGCCATGGCCAGCGGGGTTGCAAAAAATGGCGGTAAACCGGTATTTACTACTCATTCAAGCTTTATTCAGAGAACTTATGATCAGATTTCGCAGGATCTTTGTATTAATAAAAACCCTGCAACTCTTCTTGTAACAACTGCCAGTGTTTTTGGCATGAATGATGTTACTCATCTTGGTATTTTTGATATGGCAATGATGTCAAATATTCCAAACCTGGTTTATCTTGCTCCGACAAATGCAGAAGAATATCTTTCAATGCTGGACTGGAGTATTGAACAGACTGAATATCCAGTTGCCATTCGTCAGCCATGTAATGGAGTTTATCATGCAAAAGATGCTGCGGCCGTGCAGAAAGACTGGAGCGATATTAATAGATATCAGGTTACTCAGAAAGGCAGCGGAGTAGCAGTTGTTGCTCTTGGGGATTTTTATCAGCTTGGAGAAAAGGCCTGTGAGTTGATTGAGGCAAAAACAGGTAAAAAGCCGACACTCATAAATCCACGTTACATTACAGGAATTGATGAAGATTTGCTTGAAAGTCTTAAAAAAGATCATACAACTGTGGTTACGATGGAAGATGGTATTCTTGATGGTGGTTTTGGTCAGAAGATTGCTGCTTTCTTTGGAAACAGTGATGTTAAAGTTTTATGTCGTGGTTTTAAAAAAGAATTTATTGACCGCTACGATGCTGCTGAAATTCTCAAAGAAAACAGACTTTTGCCGGAACTGATTGCAGAAGACATTCTTTCCATTTAAACTAAAAGTAAAGATTTTCAGGAGAAAAATTAATGCAGAAGGTTTCAGATAAATTACTTACAGGAGAGAGAGCATTATTTGGTGTAAAAGACACTGAAGTTGAAAAGTGCGTTTTTGATGACGGGGAATCTCCCCTTAAACATTCTGAGTCTGTTAAAGTTAATTTATCTGAATTTAAGTATAAATATCCTCTGTGGTATTCCAGTAATGTAAAGGTTGAAAATTCGACTTTTTTTGAGCTTGGAAAATCTGGTATCTGGTATACAGACAATGTTTCGTTTAAGGATGTAAAAATCATTGCTCCAAAAGAATTCAGAAGATGCAGGAATGTTTTTCTTGAAAATGTTGTTTTTACGGATGCAGCTGAAACTTTCTGGAATTGTGATGGTATTGAACTTAAAAATGTTGAGGCTAAAGGCGATTATTTTGCCATGAATTCCTGCAACATGAAGTGTGAAAATTTTACTCTCGACGGTAATTATTTTTTTGATGGCGGGAAAAATATTGAAGTTCGCAATTCAAAATTAATCAGTAAAGATGCATTCTGGAACTGTGAAAATGTAACTGTGTATGATTCAGTGATTATTGGAGAATATTTGGGCTGGAATTCAAAAAATTTAAGGTTTGTAAATTGTACAATCGAAAGTAATCAGGGGTTATGCTATATCGACGGCTTAAAACTTGAAAACTGTACTTTTAAAAATACAGATCTGGCTTTTGAATACTGTTCAAATATTAATGCTGAAACTCATGGAAAAATTATCAGTGTAAAAAATCCTGTTTCTGGAATAATCAGGGCTGATGAAATTGAAGAAGTATTTCTTGATGAAACAAAAATTGATTCTTCAAAAACTCAGATTATTTGTGACAAAATTGGTAAAATTACAAAAGAAATCACAGATAAAAATATTTTCCAGTAAAGTAATCAGGAAACCAGATGAAATATAATTTTGATACAATTGCAGACAGAAGAAATATCAATTCCATGAAATGGAATATCGGTCCGGATGAGATTCCTCTTTGGGTTGCTGACATGGATTTTGATACAGCTCCGGAAATAAAAGAAGTAATTCTTCAGAGGGCTCAGGCAGGAGCTTATGGTTATGCAGAAACAAACCAGGATTGGGAAAATGCCTACTGTCTCTGGTGGAAAAAACGTTATAATTTTGAAATTCAAAAGGAATGGCTGATTTTTTCTACAGGAGTTGTTCCTGCAATTTCAAGCACAGTCAGAAAAATTACAACTCCCGGCGAAAATGTTCTTCTTTTGACACCTGGTTACAATATTTTTTTTAACTCAATTGTAAATAACGGCCGAAATCCTGTTGAGTGTCAGTTAAAATATGACGGAAAATCTTACGAAATTGATTTTGAAGACCTTGAAACAAAACTTTCTGATAAACAGACTTCTTTGATGATTTTATGTAATCCTCATAATCCTGTCGGAAAAATCTGGACAAAAAATCAACTGGCAAAAATCGGCAGCCTTTGTGAAAAATATAATGTAGTTGTTCTTAGTGATGAGATTCATTGTGATATTACTGAACCAGGAAAGTCTTATGTTCCATTTGCCAGTGTAAATGATGTCTGCCGCAATAACTGTATAATGGCAGTTGCTCCTACAAAAACTTTTAACCTTGCCGGACTTGGAACTGCAGCAGTTATTGTTCCTGATGAAAATCTTCGTCATAAAGTATGGCGGGGTTTAAATACAGATGAATGCGGGGAACCAAATGCTTTTGCCGTTCAGGGTGCAGTAAGTGCCTTTACAAAAGGTGAAGCCTGGCTGGAAGAACTAAGAACGTATATCTGGGAAAATCGAAAACTTGTGGAAAAATTCATCTGTCAGAATATTCCTCAGCTTAAAACAGTCAGTTCAGACGCTACATATCTGATCTGGATTGATGTTTCAAAAAGTGGAATGGATGGAAAAACTTTTGCAGAAAAACTTCGCAGCGAAACAGGATTGATTTTAAGTGAAGGAAATCAGTATGGAAAGGGTGGGGAAGGATTTGTGCGCATGAATCTGGCAACCAGCCGCAGGATTGTAGAAGATGCTCTGGAAAGGCTTAAAAAGTTTTGTTACATAGGGCAATGCTTCCATAAAAAAAATTAATTGTGAGGAAAAAATGGAACATCACACATATAAAACACATGGAACCTGTTCACAGCTTATAACTTTTGATAAAAGTGAAGACGGGACAATTACAAATGTTCAGTTTACAGGCGGCTGTAACGGTAATCTTAAAGCAATTTCAAGACTTGTTGAAGGAATGAAGGCAGAAGAAATTGCAAAGAAACTAAAAGGAAATATCTGCGGAATGAAACAGACATCATGTGCAGATCAGCTGGCGATCGCTGTAATGGAATAACAGGAGAAGGTTAAATAATGAAAAAATGTGCCATAGTTTATGCTTCATATCACCATAACAATACTGAAGCTCTTGTAAAGGCTATTCAGGAAAAATTGCCGGATATTACATTAATTAATTCCTTAAAAGAAGAGAAAATAGATTTGTCGGAATACGATGTAATTGGTTTTGCTTCAGGAATTTATTTTTATGATTTTCATAAAAAGCTTCTTCGATTTGTAGAAGCAAATCTTCCTCAGAACAAAAAAACATTTTTGATGTGTACCTGTGGTGCAAAAAGTGACCGTTATTTTAAGAAAATTACAAAGATGATTGAATCAAAAAACGGAACTGTAGAAGGAAAATTCAGCGCTTACGGACTCGATACGTATGGGCCTTTCAGAATGTTGTTTCCGTTAAAAAAAGGTCATCCGGATCAGGCAGAAATTAATGAAGCAATTTCTTTTACAGAAAAAATGCTGCAAGATTAATTTGGACAAAAAAAACCGCAAAACACGTTTAGTGTAATGCGGTTTTTTTATAAGCGCTGGTTGCGATTGAATCAGCGGTGGTTGAGCTTGTCGAAACCACCATTCAGCTTATTTTACGATATCAGCTAAAGCAGCTTTCATTCCCTTAGACTGGATGTCAGCAAGGTGTCCTGCAACTGCAGCTTCAAGTCCGTTAACCTTTGTAAGGTCTTCTTTCCAGAAGTCAACATTTGAAAGAACTTTGTTAGCAATAACTTTTGCATCTTTTGTTTCTTTGTTGAGAGCAGCAAAGAATTCAAGAACTGGCATTGTGTCGAGGTTTGCATAAGTTCCTTCGTCTCTCTTAGATTCGAGATACTGCTTGCCTTTGTCGTCTGTCTTGATTTCTGTACCGTTGTAGAAAGCGATGAGGGCTGCAATTGAGAAGCCAAGGAGCTTTGGAACTGAGCCGTTTTTTGCTACAGACTGAGTTACAGATGGGAGACAGCGTGTCCAGTATTTAGCAACTGAGTTCAAAGAAATTTCAATTAAGCGGTGTGGGTTGAATGGGTTCTGGAAGCGAGTCCATACGTCGTTAGCGTATTTCTTGAGGTCTTCCTGGTCACCGTCGATTGATGGAACGATTTCATTGAAGATGATGTCGTGCATGAATTTCTGAGCATCAGCATTTGGAGTGTTGAAGCCTGTTCCAACTTTTTCAGTACATACAATGTCCTGTACGTAGTTACATCCAGCAAGGAAAGCAGCGAGAACTGAAGATGTGTGAGCACCGTTCAGAATGCGTACTTTACGTGTGTGGTAGTAGTCCATGTTCTGTGTCCAGATAACAGAGAGGCCAGCCTTCTGGAGTGGAAGTTCGTCTTCGTGTGATTTTTTAGATTCAATAACCCAGAAGTGGAAGAGTTCAGCTGAGTCAAGGAGTTTATCTTCGTAACCGAGCTGTTCACAGATTTCTTCAGCCTGTGTTTTACCAGTAGCTTCATTTTTTGTAAGAAGTGGGAAGTATCCTGGAACGATGCGGTCAACGAGACATGAACAAACGTCACAAGCTTCGTCAAACCAGTTGATGAAGTCTGGACCCAGCTGCCATTTTTCAGCATAGCGGAGGATGTTGATGCGGAGGTTGAGACCTGCCTGATCAGAAAGTTCACAAGGAATAAGAATCATACCTTTAGAAACATCACCCTTGAAAGCCTGGAAACGTTTGTAAAGGAATGCAGTTACTTTTGCAGGGAAGTTCTGCTGTGGTTTCTGGTCGAGAGTAACTGGAACACCGTTGATTTCTTCATCAAAGCGGATACCAGCTTCTGTTGTGTTAGAAACGATGAAGCGGAGATCCGGGCTTGAAGCAAGAGCGATGTAGTCATCATAGTTTGTGTATGGGTTGATTGAGCGGCTTACAGAGTTAATGCAGCGTGTTTCAACTGTTGGTTTTCCGTCTTTCATACCACGGAGAACAGTGTTGTAAAGGTTGTTCTGAGCGTTCATTGCATCGATCATACCTTTTTCAAGTGGCTGAACGATTACGATGTTACCGTTGAAGTCTGTTTTTTCGTTTACGATATCAATCTGCCAGTCAACGAAAGCACGAAGGAATCCGCCTTCACCAAACTGAAGAATTTTTTCTGGACGCTGAACTGTTTTAACAGCGTCTTTAATTGACTTAAGAGCCATAATAAGAACCTCCAGGAGTTCATTAATAAAAATTTAAATTAGTTTAGCACTTTTGATAGTGATTATCAATGTAATATAGGAAAAGACATTAAAATCGTTACATTTTCCTGTGAATTTGAACAAAACCGTATATAAATTTGAAAAAAATCTTTGTATAAAAGCAAACGGACTTGTAAAAATAACGACATCATAATATGATAAATTAAGGTAAGTATTATGAAAGAGTTGTCTTCAGGTAGAAAAATAGGCTTTATTCTCAGTGCTTTACACTATGGTTCGTCATTGAAATTGTGGCGGACTCTTGCCAGCCATTGTCAGGAACAGGGTGGTGCTTTTTTTATTTTTTCAGGCGGACGTCTTGATACAAAAAATGAATCCAACCTTCTTAAAAATAGAATTTATAAACTTGCAAACGACAATAATATTGATGGACTTATCAGCTGGTCTTCAACAATCTGCGACAATATTTCCCAGCAGGAAGCTGAAATTTTTCATAAGCAGTTTTATGGAATTCCAACAGTAACAATCGGACAGAAAATTTTTGATAACCCTCTTGCCGAATTTGATGCATATACAGGTATGAAAGAACTTGTTAAGCATTTTATTCAGGAACATAATGCCCGTAAAATTGCATTTATTCGCGGACCGGAAAATCATGTTTCTGCTGAAGACCGTTTTAATGGTTATAAAGATGCCCTTAAAGAATGCAATATAGAATACAGGGAAGAACTTGTCAGTGATCATTTTCAGTGGGCTTTAGGTGCTTCTGCTGCAAAACAGCTCTACGAAGAACGCAAACTTATGCCTGGCAAGGATTTTGACACTCTTATGGCTCCTTCTGACCTTCTTGCATTTAATGCTTATGAATATTTTTCAAACCGCGGGTATAAAGTTCCAAAAGACTACATGATTGGTGGTTTTAATGATTCTGTTGAAAGTCACCTTGCTTCAACTCCATTTTCAACAGTTCATATGCCTTCCGAAAAGCTTGGAATCGTTGCCTATAATATGGTCAGAGAACTTCTTGATGGTTCAAAAAATGTTCAGAGTCAGAGTCTCAGCGCATATCCTGTAATTCGTGAAAGCTGTGGCTGTAATTCCATAAAATCGTGGATCAGTTCTTCAGATGCAAAGGTAAAGGCTAAAACACAGAATCAGTTTGTTGCTGAAATTAAAGAAGTTTTTAAAAAGTGTGATGAATATTCAGAAGCAAAAATCGATAAGCTTGCAAAACTTCTTTTTGAAAACAGTCAGAATGATTTCTTCCGTGAGCTTACAAAAGTTCTTTCAGGTTATTTTGAGCGTGAAGGCGAACTTTCACTTATTTTTACAGCTCTGAGTATTTTCCGCCAGTCAAACTGTTTTCATGAAGAATACATGCAGAAAGTTATCCGTACCATTAATATTCTCATTGCACAGGTTCAGGGCCGAAATTCAGCACGCAGACTTTATGAACAGAACAGAATTACAGCTATTGTTAACAGCTTAAAAACAAAACTGCTTTCCGTTCATGACAGAAAAACACTTATCAACATTCTCGCAGAATTTCTTCCTCAGATTGGCATTCGTTCGTGTTCTGTAGTTCTTAATGAAAATGATGAATTAAGCCGCTATGTTGGTGGATTTAACAGTGCCGGTGAAATTAATACAGAAGAAATCGTATTCCCAGTTAAACTTCTTGTGCCGTCAAAAAATTCTGTAGAATTTACACGGGGAGTTTTTGTTGTTCAGCCTTTATTTATGGAGAAAAACCCTCTTGGTTATCTTATCATCGGCTATTCAAACATTGATTCCCAGATTTTTGAAGATCTCCGACAGTCAATTTCCAATACTTTGCAGAGTGTTTTCCTTTTTGAAGAAATCAATAAGGCCAAGCAGATTGCTGAACAGGCAGAATTTGCGAAGACAGAATTTTTTGCAAATGTGGGAAGTGATTTGTGTGATCCACTTAAGGATCTTTCTTCAAAACTTATTCAGATGGAAGAAAACATTAACAACGGTATCCTCGATCAGGACATTTTAAGTGATCAGCTTTTGTTCCTCCGTTCGCAGATTGAA
Organism: Treponema sp.; assembly: GCA_045597415.1. GTDB lineage: Bacteria > Spirochaetota > Spirochaetia > Treponematales > Treponemataceae > Treponema_D. The sequence continues at coordinate 24,994 of JAZLKD010000002.1, forward strand.
TCACAGCTTGAGAAAACTTCTACACTTGTTGATTTGACACGTTCTCAGGTAAATGATCTTCCAATGGATAAAAAACTTTTTGATATCCGGCAGATTTTGCCAGGTACAGCTCTTTCTTCAGACATCAGTGAACTTCCATTGCTTTACGGCGATCCTGAACGTCTTAAAAAAGCACTTCAGTCGATTTATGATTTGAGTAATGCCACAATGAAAGTAAACCATAATGAAAATGGTGTTCAGATTTTCATGGAATCTGCAAAACTCAACTGGCAGCTTCCTGAATTCCTTCTTGCTGAAAAAATCATTCTCCTTCAGTACGGTGATATTGAAAAGAAAGGATTCAGTGCAACCATTAACCTTCCGTGGCCAAATCTTGCGGGTATGCCGCCGCTTAAAAATGATAAAATTCCAGATAGGCTTATTGGTCTTTCTGGTAAAGAAAGTGGTTTTTCAATGTTCGGGCTTTCAGTTACTCCGTTTGAAGGTTCAATCATTGACAATCTTGAAACTGATACAAGCTCAAATATTCTCTATTGGGTTCCTGATCATTCACCAATTGACGAATGGGTAAAGGTTTACGGATTGCGTCATCATGACAAATTATTCCGCGCACCTGTTCTCTGTTTCAGTCATGAATTGATCGGTCACAGTTTTGTTGAGCTTTTTGAACAGAAAATTTCAGCTCAGAAAGAAGCTCCTGTTTTATTTGTAAACTGCAAGCATACAAAATATGGAACATGGGCTACTGAAGCAAATACTATTTCAATTTCCACAATGTCGGATTTTGACCGAATTCTTACGGAAGTTACTCCAAGTCTTGTGGTTTTTGAATCCATTGATGAAAATACAATTAAACGTATCCGTCAGAATCAAAAAACAGTTTTAACACCGATTGTAGTGTTGCCAGACTCGATTCTTGACGATAATGAAGTAGAACTTTTGTGTTCTCACCCGAGAATCATTCTGTGTAACCGCGGGGCTGCTGAATCTGAACAGTTTAATGGCCGTATCCATGAAATTCTGGATGGAGATGAAATTCTTCCGCCACACACAGGTGCTCTTGTTAAAAAGGCAATTCTTTATCTCAACAAAAATGCTTCGCAGCAGATTGTTCGCTGGAAACTTGCAGATACGGTTCACGTCAGTGAAGATTATCTCACAAGAATTTTCCATAAAGAGATAGGTTTGTCCTTGTGGGAATATCTGAATAGGTATAGAATATATCTTGCGACAAAAATGCTCCTTGAAACAAACGACACAATTTACGAAATTGCGGAGAATTCAGGGTTCCAGGATCAGGCATATTTCTGCCGTGTATTCAAAAAAATATACGGAATGCCTCCAGGAAAGATTAGAACTAAATAGTGTAAGGAATTCTTTACATTTAGGTCGGTTTTGTCCAAATTAACAAGGTAATTTTTTATCTTAAATGCATTAAGATATTAAATATAAAAATAGAGGTTTGTTATGAACGCACAAGAATCTACAGTCCTTGCTCCAAAAAAAGATCTTTGGAAGGACATCAAAAGAAACTTTTCTGTTTATGCACTGCTCATTATTCCGGCTATTTATTATTTCATTTTGAAATACGGCCCAATCTTTAATGGACAGATTGCTTTCAGAGAATACAATCCAGGCTCAGGTATTGGTGGTGGATTTGGAGAAGGTGTATCAGGATCACCATGGGTTGGTCTTAAGAACTTCTCAAACTTCCTTCACTCTATCTACTTCTTTGAATTGATTCGTAATACTGTTCTTTACAGCTTTGCAAAGTTGTTGATTTCAGTACCACTTTCAATTCTTCTTTCAGTATGTCTTTACGAATGTACACATAACATTCTTCGTAGAGTTGTACAGACACTTGCATATCTCCCACACTTCCTTTCATGGGTTATTATGTATGGTATCCTTCTCGTACTTCTCGCTCCAGGTGATGGTATTGTAAACGATTTGATCGTATTCCTTGGAAATGAACCAAAAGACTTCCTTACAAGTACACATTACTTCCCATATATCGTTCTTTTGTCCGATGCATGGAAGGAAATGGGTTGGGCTGCAATTATCTTTATCGCAGCTTTGATGGGTATCGACCCTTCATTGTTTGAAGCAGCAATGGTAGAAGGTGCTTCTGCTGTTCAGCGTGTATGGTATATTACTATTCCATCAATCAAACCAGTAATCGTAACTGTAGTTCTTCTTAAACTCGGTACAGTTCTTGATGCCGGATTTAACCAGATGTACATGTTGTATAACGTATCTGTATTCTCAGTTGGTGATATTATTGATACATGGGTTTACCGCCAGGGTCTTCTTGATATGAAGTTTGCTTTGGCTACAGCCGTAGGTATCTTCAAAGGTATTATCGGTATGCTCCTTGTTATGATTTCTAACAAGGTTGTTAAGAAACTTACAGAATCTTCACTCCTGTAGTAGTAATAGAGGTAAACAAATGGAAAAACCAAAGACAGTCAAATTATCAGCTGGTGACCAGACATTCTTTATTATTGTAAATGCATTCCTGATTTTTATCGGACTGGCAATTGCCATTCCAATGTGGTCTACAATTACACAGTCATTCCGTCCAAATGATTTCGTAGGTACAAACCTTGAATCAATGTTCCTTGCTCCTTGGAGATGGAAGGCAGATGCATACGGTGCTTTGCTTGGAAACAACGGATTTATCAATGCGTTTTGGAACTCAATTAAAATCATGCTTTTCGGAACAGCAACAGCTCTCTTCCTTACAGTACCAATGGCTTATTGTATGGCCGTAAAAGATTTGCCAGGACGTAAAATCTTGAACTACTTCGTATTGATTCCATACCTTTTCAACATCGGTCTGGTACCAACTTACCTTGTAATCAAGAACCTTGGTCTTGTTGACCACCTTGCAGCTGTATTTATTCCAGGTGCTATCGGTACATATAACTGTTTGATTATGCGCGGATTCTTTGAAGGTATTCCTGAATCACTTAAAGAATCAGCTCGTATTGACGGTGCTGCTGAATGGTATGTTCTTACATCTATCATTCTTCCATTGTCAAAACCAATTATCATGACAATCGGTTTGTACTATGCTGTAAACTTCTGGAACGACTATATGCATCCAATGCTTTACTTGAAGACTTTGAAACCACTTCCTATCCTTCTTCGTGATATCTTGATGGCTTCAGGTATGTCTGAATATGTAGAATCACAGGCATTCGATGCTCCTGTACAGGCAATTAAAGCTGCTTCTGTATTTATGTCAGCTATTCCAATGATGATGGCTTACCCATTCATCCAGAAGTACTTTACAAAAGGTACAATGCTCGGATCTGTTAAGGGTTAATGCTTATTATTTTGTAACTTTTATGACCAGGCGATATTTATGTATTGTCTGGTCAATTTATTATGGTAATTATTACGCTTATTTAAAAAATAAGAGTAAAATTATAAATAATTTTTCATTAATTTTTCAAAAAGGAGGAAAGAAATGAAAAACTTTTTTAAGAATCTTGCACTCGTAGCTTTGGTTCTTGCAGTTGCTTGTCCAGCATTCTCTGCTAAAAAGTGGGTGTATGACAAGAAATCAAAGACTGTTGATATCGAACTCTGGTACGGTGCTGCTGTAACTGAAGCAGGTCCACCACCTTCAGACTGGAAAGCTTTCTCTATTATTAAAGAAAAGCTTGGTATTAACCTTAAACTCACTGCTCTCCCATCAAGTGAAACAGACCAGGATACAAAAATCAACACTGCTGCTGCTTCACAGGAACTTCCAGACTTGTTCATGGTATCTTCAAAAACATTCCAGACACTCGTAGACAAGAACCTTCTCTCTTGTGTTGATGATATGTATGCTATGATGCCTAACCGTACAGCTAAACTCTATGACAAAAACTCAAGAGTTTTCTCTTCAGGTCCAGACGGAAAATCATACGCTTTGGCTCAGCCAGGTTCAATCATCAAAAACGAAGGTGTAATCATTCGTGCTGACTGGTTGAAAAATGTTGGTATGAAAACACCAAAAACAACTGATGAATTCTTTGAAACAATGGAAGCTTTCACAAAGAAAGACCCTAACAAATCTGGTAAAGCTGATACTTATGGTCTCGGTCTCTACCTTGAACTTACACCAGCTAACGAAGGTCTCGGAAAACGCTTTGACCCAATCATGGGTGCTTTCGGTGTTGCAGGTACATGGAACATGACAAAAGCAGCTGCTGGTCTTAACATTCACAAACCAGAATATTTCGAAGCTCTTCAGTATGTAAAAAAGATCATCGATGCTAAAGTTATTGATCCTAACTGGCTTGCATACAAAAAAGATGACTATCGTTTGAACTGGAAACAGGGTAAATTCGGTATCTTCCGTGAACAGAATGCTGCCCTCCACTCAGAATCAAACTACATTCCATTCGATAAGAACTTCCCACAGGGTGAACTCGTAGTAATCGATCCACCAGTAGGACCAAAAGGTAAATCTGCTTGTGGTACATATTCACAGGCTTATCGTATGTATGCTGTACCAAAATCTGCTGAAAAACAGTCATTGAAAATCAATGGTAAAACTGTAACAAAGAAACAGAAGATTGCTGAACTCCTTGAATGGATGTCTTCAGATGAAGGTTACTACCTCCTCGGTTGGGGTTATGAGGGTAAACACTGGATCCGTGACCCACAGACTGGTGCTCCAACAGGAAATGGTATCCCTAACCCTAAAGATTCTTGGCAGAAAGCTGCACAGCAGCCATATACACAGCTTCGTAACATGGTATACTACAACTCTGATGAAGAATTGGTATCACGTTACCCAACTTACATTGCTAAATACTCAAACAAAGAAATGTCTTCTTTGAAAACACTCCGCACAATGCAGTCTAAAGCTTGGACAGCTTGTAACGGTGTAGATCTTCTTCCACTTCCAAATGCCGACCTCACTCGCTTCCTTGAACAGGGTGTTGTTGAATTCATGACAGGTGAAAGAAAACTCACAAAAGAAGAATGGGCAAAATGGTTGAACGACTTTGATGCTATCGGTGGTAAAGAATGGGAAGCTGCAGGTATCGCAAAAGCTAAGGCTATGCGTCTCCTTCAGTAGTCTAATCTGAACTACTTTAACGGCACTTCAAATGAAGTGCCGTTTTTTTTTGCATAAAAACTTTTTTTAACATAAAATATAGATATGAAAAATGCAACAAAAAATGAACTGGCCGTTTGTGGCTTTGAAGCAGTAATGGCACTTGTAAAAGAGAATAAACAGAAAATTCGTCGATTTTATTATACTCGGGACAGAATGATGGCATTTAAGGATTTATTCAAATATCTTGCGGATAATAAAGTCCCATACAACAATGTATCAGAAGGTGAATTACAGAAACTTTGTGGATCTCCCCATCATCAGGGAGTTGTTGCAATGATTCAGCAGCCTGAAATTCAGCCGCTGGATAGTGATATAACAGATGAATGGCTTCATAACAAAGAATCTGCATTGGTTTTAGACAGAGTTGGTAACGCAAACAATCTGGGCGCTATTGACAGAAGTGCAGCATTTTTTGGATTTAAAAATGTTGTAATTCCTCTTGTTGAAGCTCAGAGTTCCGTTACAACAAGTTCATACCGTGTGGCGCAGGGCGGAATGGAATATGTAAATGTATATTCAGTTAAATCTATCGTTAAATTACTTTTGGCAATGGAAGGAAAAATGGTTCGTTTTGGTACTGATGTTACAGCAAAAACCAGTGTTCGGGATATTAAAAAAATTAAAGGAAATAAAGGAGCACTAATCGTTCTTGGTAATGAAGAGCATGGAATAAGTCAGGGTGTTAAAGATAGTTGTGATGAACTGATAATAATTCCTTTTGGAGATAAAAAAAGCGACCGTCGCATTGAATCTTTGAATGTTGCTCAGGCCGCTTCTATTGTTCTTTATGAATGTGTTCAGTAATTTTTAGCGATTCATTTCACTTTGTGGACCAGTTGACTGATGTGCTTTAATAATAGCACTGATTTCAGCAAAGTCTGAAAGTGGGAGGTCGCCAAAAATTGTATTTTTAGTTGCACAAGTAGCATTACCAAATTCCATGGCTTTCTGAGGATCATCATATTTAAGAAGACCAAAGAGAACGCCTGCACAGAATGCATCACCTGAACCGATACGGTCAACAACATCAATGTCTTTATATGGATCTTCTGTATAGAATTTGTCTGCCTTTTTTGAATAAATAATTGAAGTAAAGGAGTGAACTTTAGGACTAATTACTTCACGTTCTGAAGAGGCAATATATTGAAGGTTAGGATAATCTTTACAGAATTCTTTGTGCATTTCCTGTAAAGTTCCTGTTTTCTGGAACATTCGTCTGCATGATTCTTCTGAAATGAAAAGGACGTCAACAAATGGGAGAATTGATTTAATTGTTGTACGGGCAGTTTCTTCGTCCCAGAGATTTGCGCGATAGTTAACATCAAAAGCAATTGTTGTTCCTGAAGCTTTAAATTTCTGGATCATTTCAATTGCCATTTTTCTTGTGTTTTCGGAAAGAGCAAGTGTAATTCCAGAAGTAAAGAACATTTTTGCTCTTGAGTAAATTGATTCTGGTACTTCTTCTGACTTAATCTTTGTAATTGATGAGTTTTTTCTATCATAAACTACAGTTGGTTTACGAGGATAAGCACCATTTTCATAGTAATAAACACCAACACGAGCTTCTTGAGAATTATCATAAATAACGTAGTCATCTGATACAGATGATGCACGGATCCGGTTTTTAATAAATGTACCAAGCTGATTCTGTGGAAGTCTTGTAACAATACCTGTTCTTAAACCTAAAAGTGAAACACCGGAAGCAACATTAAGTTCAGCACCGCCGGCATGTTTTTTGAATGAGTCGCTTTTGCTAATCAATTCGTTTACAGATGGTGAAAGGCGAAGCATAGTTTCGCCAAAAGTAATCAAATCAAATGCTTTATTTTCCATTTGTAATCTCCTACAAAATATAATTATATAGATATTCAAAGGTCTTGAAAATAAGAATAATAGACTTTTAAAGGTTAAGTGTTTATACTTATTTTATGAGTAAAGAAGAAGAAATTGAAGAAGTAGAAGCTGAAGAAAAAGAAGAGAAAAAAAGGCAGAAAAAAGCTAAGAAATCAAAAGATTCTGGTATTGTTCTTTCAATGTGGATTTTTGCAGCACTGGTTGTTTTAATTCTTTGTGTTACAAATTATCAGAAAGTTAAAAAAACAATGGAAGAAACTCAATTTATTGAAAAAATTTCTGGTTCAAAAGAATCTTCAAATACTGAAAATAAATTAAATCAGGAAGATAAAAAGATTCAAAATAATAATGAAGAAATAGTAATCGATCTTAATGCTAAAAGAGGAAACAATCCTTTTGAAAATGTACAAAGTTCAACACAAAAATCCGATGATACAAAAGTAAGTATTAAGAAACCAGTGGAAAACGAAAAAGTTGAATCAAAAAAAGAAGAAATTAAGGTTGAAGTTGCACAAAAAAACGAAACAAAATTGACTGAAAAAAAGAATGAACCTTCTGCAGTAAAACCGACTGTTGTTGAAACAAAACCTGTAGTTCCGCCGGTAAAACCTGTTGAAAAGTCAGTTGCAAAATTATATTTTGTGAGTGTCAGTGATTCAGGAAAGATTTCAAAAAAGTATATTGAGCGGTCTATTGTTAAGAATGATTCACCTTTGACCAATAATCTTAATCTGTTATTTGCAGGTCCTGTTGGTTCTGAAAAAAATTCAGCTAGAAGCCTTATTCCGGCAAATACTAAATTGAAAGGAATAACCATATCAAATGGTGTTGCAAAAATTAATTTAAGTGAAGATTTTGAATACAATTCCTATGGAATGGAAGGTTATCAAAGTGCTTTAATGCAGATTGTTTATACAGCAACTGAATTCAGTACGGTTAATAGTGTTCAGTTTTTAATTGAAGGGCAGAAAAAAGATTATCTGGGCAGCGAAGGTTGCTGGATTGGTTCTCCACTGTCCAGATCAAGTTTTTAATTATTTGGAAATACAGGCAAATGAATCAGCGATATTGTTAAAATATTTTTCGTTTTTATAATATACATCGCTGAAAACATTTAGTGTAAAAATTGCAAATTCAGTCTCTGAATATCTTATAATGTTATAAATAGTAGTTGTATTTCTATTTGTTCCTTGAAAAGTCTGTGATATTTTATATTCACTCCAGTTTTCTAACTTTTTTTGTTTAATCATTGTTTTGTCTGATAATGGATAAGAATGTTCTTTTCCGAGTAAAATGAGCCTTAAAGTTGAATCAAAAAAAGCTGAACCAGGAAGTGAAATAAAGTTTATTGATACATTTGCCATGTCATCAAGAAAATAAATATTATCAGAAATTTTTGTCCATTTATCATCGATTGTGACACCAAAAATAAGGGATCTTTCTCCTTTTATACCATTATTAAAATCAATTTTTTTTCCTTTGTTTATTTTAACTTTCTTTGAATATCTAGTTGAATTTAAGCCTTTAAAATCAACAAAAGAAGTATCCTCAGAAGAAACAAGTTGTCCCAGAGTGATAAGATAAAATTCTTTTTTTCCTTTGAGGTTTGAAATATTATCAATGTTAAAAAGAGGAATCATTGGATCAAAGTAAATGGTAACATTCCCGCCAAATTCCATATAATTGGCTGACATACTGCAGTTTTTATCTACAATCATTGCATTCTGTCTGTGTTTTGTGAATTCATAAATGATGTTGTGCATATAGTTGATTGTATCGGCTTCCATCATATAATCTTTGCCAATAATTTTTTCGCCTGTCATCTCAACATATTTTTTGAGAGGATCCATTGTAAAATATATTGTCAGGTCTTTTTCCTGATCACTTTTAGTAGCAGGTGCATAATATCGGATTGCGTAAGTAGAATTATCATAAGTTAAGATACCGATATAAGATTCTCTGTTAAATGACAAATCACGATAATAAACAAATTGCCCGTCCTGGTCCTGTATAAATTGTGAAATTCCTGGTAAGGCATAAAGTGAAACAGATAAAAGAGAAATTAATATAAAAGAAAAAATTTTTTTAACCATTGTGACTCCAAAAAAAATCCTGACAGACGTTTTTACGGCCATCAGGACTTAGTAAATGAAAATTAATATTAGCCGTTCAATTTAGCAAGTTCAGAGAGAACATATTCAACTGCTTTTTCAGCAGCTTTTTCCTGAGGAACAAGTTCAGCTTCTGCAGCAGAGCGTGGTTTAAATTCAACGTTTGGAAGATTTTTATCACCAACAGTAATTCTCAAAGGAATTCCCATAAGTTCCATATCTGCAAATTTAACACCAGGACGTTCATTACGGTCATCAAGAAGAACTTCAATTCCAGCTTTTTTAAGGTTTTCATAAATTTTGTCAGCAACTTCTTTCATGTTGTCTTTGTAGTTAATTGGAACAATACAAACCTGGAAAGGAGCAACTGTCATTGGCCAGATGATGCCTTTTTCGTCATTATTGTTTTCGATGATTGAAGCAAGAGTTCGGTCAACACCAATACCATAACATCCCATTGTTGGAACAGTTGGTTTACCGTCCTGAGCAAGGAATGTTACTTTCATGCTTTCTGTATACTTTTTACCAAGCTTAAATATATGCCCAAGTTCATTACCTTTCTTTGTGTAGAAAGTATCACCACAGCAGGCACATTTATCACCTTCTTTCACAAGGCGAACGTCAGCATTAATAAATGGTGTAAAGTCACGGAGTGGTTCTACATGCTTAATATGGAATCCTTCTTTTCCTGCTCCAGCATAAGCATCATGCATAACAGCTTTTCCATCAGCAATAACTGAAGTATCACAAATGATAGGGCATTTTACTGAAACTGGACCGACAAATCCATGTGGAGCACCGGCAATTTCAAGAATTTCTTCAGCTTCCGCAAGAACAACTTCTGAGGCTTTTAAAAGGCCTGCAAGTTTTGCTTCGTTAACATCAAGATCACCACGAATAAGAACACAGGCATAAGAAACAGGGTAATAGTCTCCTGCAGGATCTTTTACCTGTTTAAGATTTTCGCAATGTGGAGCCTTTGAAAGGTCAAGGCCAGAATTGATTACGCGGTAAATAAGAGCTTTGATGAAAGTCTTTGAAGATTCATTAAAGAATTTTACCATATCTTCAATTGAGAAAACATTTGGAGTTGCTACTTCTTCAAATGGAACTGTTGCAGCAGTTCGAGATGAATCATTATCAGCAGCGCATTCAGCTTTTTCAACATTTGCGGCATATCCACATTTTGGACAAATAATGAGTGTGTCATCACCAATTGGAGATTCAACCATGAATTCTTCTGAACCAGAACCACCCATTGCGCCTGAATCTGCTTTTACAGGAATAATTTTAAGACCAAGACGCTTAAAGATCTTTTTGTAAGCAGCTTCATATGTATTGTAAGTTTCATCAAGTGAAGCATCATCGGCATGCATTGAATATGCATCCATCATAATAAATTCACGGCCACGCATAACACCATAGCGCGGACGAATTTCATCACGGTATTTTGTATTAATCTGATAAAGGTTAACTGGAAGCTGTTTATATGAAGAAAGACCATCACGTACAATAGCTGTGTAAGCCTCTTCTGCAGTAGGAGAAACAACCATATCCTGTTCACCGCGGTTTTTAGCTTTAAGCATCTGTGGACCCATAGTTTCCCAGCGACCCGATTCTTTCCAGATGTCACCAGGGACAATTACAGTTGATTTGAATTCAAGAGCGCCTGATTCATCAAGTTCTTCACGAATAATGTTTTCGAGTTTATAAAGTGAACGAACTCCAAGAGGGAGATAAGAATAAAGTCCGTTTCCAAGTTTACGTGTAATACCTGCACGAAGCATTAATTTGTGACTTGCGATAACAGCTTCAGATGGAGCTTCGCGAAGTGTCGAAATGTAAAATTTAGAAGTTTTCATATATATATTTTAATGAAAATGAAACCTATTTACAATAAAGACAAAAAAGGGCTGTCCCAACAGTATGGGGCAGCCCTCATGAAGGTTAAAAATTTTTATACCTGAAACTGACCGAGGTGACCATTGATTTCAGTTATATTATCTTTAGTTTTGTTTGCAAGATTTGAAACATTTTGTGTTGCGTCTCCAATCTGCTGCATACCTGTGGCCATTTCATCCATAGAACCAAGAATTGTAGTTGAAATTTGACTTACAGTTTCCATATCTGTAGTTACATTGTTGATTCCCTGATTCATGTCATGCGCTTTTTCAGTTACTTCCATAGACTGGTTTTTCATATCACTGAGGGCCTCAAAAATCTGCTGAGAAGCCGACTGCTGTTCTTCCATGGCATTTGTAATTTCCTGAATAATACGGTCTGTGGCATCGAGTTGAGTTACGATTGTTTCAAATGCAGCATTTGAATCCTGTGAAAGGTTAACAACAGAAGAAATAGAACTTGTAATTTTCTTAAGTTCGGAACTGATGTTCTTAGACTGTGCTGAAGAATTTTCAGCAAGTTTACGGATTTCATCTGCTACAACTGAAAATCCTCTACCGGCTTCACCCGCATGAGATGCTTCAATAGCAGCATTCATAGCAAGAAGGTTAGTTTCAGATGCAATTTGAGCGATAATCTGGTTAGCCTGAACAAGCATGTTAGACTGTTCTGAAATTTCCTGAACTTTAATGTTTACATTTCCAAGTTTTGTCTGACCTTCTGTAACTGAAGAACCAAGTTCCTTATAACTTGAAGACATACGTTTAACTGAATTTGTAACTGCTGTAATGTTCGAAAGCATTTCTTCAATTGCAGCTGAAGATTCAGTAATATTAGCAGTTTGATTTTCAATAAGGTCTGTGAGGTTATTAACAACAACTGAAGACTGTTTAAGAACAGATGAAGTGTTAATTACTGCATTTGACTGCTGTTGCGACTGTTTACGAACGGATTCAATATTTGCAAGAATCTGTGATGTAGCTGAAGCTGACTGCATTGCATTTGCACCAAGATCAAGGGCGGCATTGTTGAGAGAAGTCTGAGAATTATTCAGTTCAGAAACAATACCCTGAAGTTTGATGATAAAGTTGTTGACTCCTTCAGCAAGCTGAGAGAATTCATTGTTGCCTTCTACATTAAGACGCATTGTAAGATCTGCTTCACCTGAAGAAAGATTTTCTACAGCTTCATTAACTCTTTTAATAGGTTTAATCATTTTGAAATATATCAGAATTGTTAAACCACTTACGAGAATTGTAATTGCAATGAGGAACAGTGTAAGGAATGATGGAATAATTGTATTTTCTACATCATTAACAGCATCAAGCTTTTTACCCATGAAGAAGGTCGTAATGTAATCTTCATGAGTATTGAAGAATGGGAAGTAATAACAAATGTAATTGGTTCCGCAGATATTTGTTACAGTAGTGATTTCATCACCTTCCATTGTGCGGTCAATGATTGAAGTATCTGCAATTTTTGTCCCCTGCAAAGAATTACCTTCTTCATCCCACATTGAAGTATGTGAGCGTTCATAACCGTCAAAAATTGTTACGGCACAAGCTGTGTATGAAACTACAGTATCAATCAGGTCTGTTGTGGTAGTTAATTTTTTGAGGGCAATTATACCATGCTGTTCACCATTATAGATAAGTGGAAGGTAGCATGAGGCATAAATATCAGCTTCTTCTTTTTCAAATTCAAAGCATTCATAGCCGTCAATAGCTTTCTGAATATAGGAAGTTCCTGAAAATTTACCATATTCTTTATTTGAAAGCTGAACACCATTCTGATCAAAGAAAGCTACATCATCAATTGAAAATAATTCGATAGCCTGTTTACAGTATTCATCGTAAAAATCATCAGGAAGAATATTTTCGTTTTTGTTATATTCATAAGTGTGAATAAGCCATTTACCGGTGGTTTCGACTTGCTTTGTTACATTATCGATTTCTTCGGTAAGAACTGATGATTGTAACCGAATTTCATTTTCATAATTAGTTACAATCCCTTTTTGTACATTAATTTTAATGATTGCATAAATCATTACAGCCAGAAGAATGTTTGCAGTTATTAATGAATATATAATTAAACGTGCAACAGACTTTCTTTTAGACATTATATAACTCTCCTTATAATGTAATTAACATTTAAATTATAACACAGAAATTTAATAAACAAATTATTTTCTATATAAGCGTAAAATTGACATACAGATTGAAAAAAAAAGCCCGGCGAATAACCGGGCTTAAAAAATATATTGATCAAATAAAAGATCAAAAATTATTTAGGCTGTTTACCGATGTAAGCGAGGATACCACCGTCTACATAAAGGATGTGTCCGTTTACAGCGTCTGATGCAGATGATGCAAGGAATACTGCAGGACCAGCAAGTTCTTCAGGATCGAGCCAGCGTCCAGCTGGAGTTTTAGCACGAATGAATGAATCAAATGGGTGCATAGAACCATCAGGCTGAGTTTCGCGCAAAGGTGCTGTCTGTGGTGTAGCAATGTAACCAGGTCCAATACCGTTACACTGAATGTTGTATTCACCATATTCTGAACAGATGTTGCGAGTGAGCATTTTGAGACCACCCTTAGCAGCAGCGTAAGCAGATACTGTTTCACGACCAAGTTCAGACATCATAGAACAGATGTTGATGATTTTACCAGCTTTTTTAGCCATCATACCAGGAAGAACTGCTTTTGATACGATGAATGGAGCGTTCAAGTCAACATCGATAACCTGACGGAATTCTTCTGCTTTCATTTCGTGCATTGGGATACGTTTGATGATACCGGCATTGTTTACGAGGATATCAACAGTTCCAACTTCAGCTTCAATCTTTTTAACTGTTGCATTTACAGCATCTTCGTCAGTAACGTCACAGATATATCCGTGAACATCTTTGATTCCTGCTTCTGCATAGTTTTTGAGACCATTGTCCAGTTGTTCCTGTCCACGGTCATTGAATACGATTTTAGCACCAGCTGCAGCCAAAGCTTTAGCGATAGCGAAACCGATTCCGTATGATGCACCTGTTACCCAGGCTACTTTGCCAGTAAGGTCAAAGTCTTTCATTTCAAATGCTTTTGCCATTGTGAGTTAGCCTCCAAAAAAATATATACAAAATTATATTATATAAAATAATAATAATCTATGTTTTGAGAAAGAATTAAACGGGTTTTTAGGGGATTAATTATTGTGCTGTGGAATCGTGTTCAGATCCAACGGCTTCCTTTGTTTCTTCCAGGGATTCAGTTTTCTGAACAGGTGTTCCATCTTCATTAAGCATACCCTGACGCATCATTGATTCTTTAATCTGTTTTTCAAAAAGTTTGTAGAAATTCAATATAAAGAATGTGTGTCCGTCATTTATAAATTCGGCAGTAATAAATTCCTGAGGTATATTTGCAGGACCTGCAGAAGTAATTGTTTCAGCGTCAATTTGAATTACATCCTGAACGGAATCAGCTACAAGTCCGTATAGAGTAATGTTCCTGTCATTGTCAATTTTTGGATTTACTACTTCTACAACGATTACTTTAGTCTTTTTATCAATTGGACGCGGTGCAAGATCGAATCGTTTGCGTAAATTTACAACATTGATTCCCTGTTCTCTTGAATAAATTAAACCCTCAATATATGAATCTGAACATGGAATGGAAGTTGGAGTTGTAAAATTTAAAACTTCAAGAACAGAAGAAATTTCAACGGCAAAATGTGTTTTTTCTAAAGTAAAAGTTAAATAATTCTGAATCATATATTTATTTTAACATGAAATTTTTAAATGTGAAAAAAAAAGAGTTGTATTTAATACAGCTCCCTGTCAAAATCAGCAGATTCCACCGTTAATATTGATTACCTGACGTGTAATGTAACTTGCACCTTCACTTAAAAGATACACTGCACATGAAGCTACTTCTTCAGGTTTTCCTGCACGCTGCATTGGAATAGTTGGAAGAATATGATCCATAGGTGCATCCTTGATCATTTCAGTTTCAATTACGCCTGGAGCAATACAGTTAACGGTAATTTTTCGTGAAGCAAGTTCTACAGCCAGTGCTTTTGTTGCTCCGATAATACCAGCTTTTGATGCAGAATAATTTACCTGACCACGATTTCCTGTAACTCCTGAAACAGAAGAAATAGTAATGATACGTCCTTGTTTTTTACGGCATAAAGGCATTACAAGAGGTTTAAGGATGTTGTAAAAGCCATCGAGGTTTGTGTGAATGACATCGTCCCAGTTTTCATCGGTGAGTGCGGGAAAAGCATTATCACGGCAAATTCCTGCATTGAGAATAATTCCCCAGAAAGCACCGTTTTCTTCAGACCATTTTTCAAGTTTAGAAGTACAATCCTGGCGGTCAGAAATATTAAACTGTAGAAGTGAACATTTGCCACCAGAAGATTCAATTTCATTTTTTAGTTCTTCAGCTTTGGAAAGACCATTATTGTAATGAGCTACAATTTCATATCCTTCTTTTGCACAGGCAATGGCGATGGCTTTACCGATTCCACCGGAAGCACCTGTAACAAGTACTTTTTTCTGTAAATTTTCGTTCATATTTTTCCTCTTTTCATAAATTATACTTTTCACGGGAATATATTAATTTACAACTTCCATAACAGTTAGTTTACCATTTCCTGCAGGTATTTCATCAAGGAATAATTCTGCAGAAAATGAATAGACATTGTCTACAGCTGCTTCTCTTTGTGCTTTGACTTTAACTGTCTGACCAGATTTTATATAGTCAAAATTAAAATTAAGGTTTGAAACACTCAAAATAAAGCCCATGTTTGGAGGAAGATTAAAATCTCTGGCATATAAACCAGTAAGGGCAGAAATTGTCTGTGCGATAATTTCAAAACAGGCGTAATTAGGAACTGCACCAATGGATTTTTCGTAAAACATAAAATTTTCATCGATTTTAGTTTCAGATTCAATAGTCCATTGGGAAGAACTGGCATCTGTAATTTTATCAATGATGAACATTTTTCCTTTATGTGGAACTAAAGTTGAAAGTTCTTCGTGTTCAATAAACATCTAAATATCCTTTTTAATAATCAGACTGGCATTGCAACCGCCAAAAGCAAAAGAGTTACTCATACAGCAGTTAATCGTTTTTGCAGGTGAAGGGTCTGATACAAAATTAAGTTGAGGAATTTCAGGATCCTGATTTTTATCCCAGATCATGACTGGTAATTTCTGGTTCTGAATTGCATAAAAACAGGCACTGAGTTCAAGGGAGCCGGCGGCGCCTAAAGTGTGTCCAGTCATTGGTTTTGTTGTGCTTACGGGAACTTTATAATCACCAAATACCAGATTAATGCCTTTTCCTTCCATACTGTCGTTTAAATGAGTACCAGTTCCATGAAGGTTGATATAATCAATTTGAGAAGGTTTAAGTCCTGCAGAAAGCAAAGCCTGTTCCATAGCTGCCTGAGCACCACTTCCGTCCGCAAGAGGGGCAGTCATGTGGTTTGCATCAGAACTTTCTCCAGTACCTGCCAGAATAATGCCGGTAGAATCAAGATCTTCTCTGCTTATAACAAAAAAAGCGGCTCCTTCTCCCAATGTAATTCCATTGCGGTTTACAGAAAAAGGATTTGAAATATGGTCAACATCAATGGCTTCGAGGGCGTTAAATCCAAGAAGAACAGTGTCACTTGTTATGTCACAGCCGCCGGCAATAACGGCATCTGCCAGACCACTTAAAATAAGTTCTTTTGCCTTGATGATTGCAGTTGCGCTGGAAGAGCAGGCAGTTGCAAAAGAAAGGGAAGGACCTTTAATGCCGAATTTGCTGGAAATAAAAGTCGCAGGATAATCGGCACCCTGAGCTTTGATATCGTAATCAGTATCAAAAGAAGCCTGATCACCAAAAAATTTTTTGTGAGCTTCAAGAGAAAGATAAGAACCATTATCACATTGGCCGATGCAAACGGCAACTTTTTCAGGACCAAATTTTGTAACGGCTTTGGAAACAGTTTCAGTGATCTGATTAAGGGCAGCATCCATCACCTGAAGAAAACGCATATCAAATTTATCGCCGGTAGCTTTAAGGTATTTGTCTTCAATATGTCCGGCATAAAATGATTTAACGCCGCTTTCTCCAGTAAGGCCACAGCCAATTTTTTTTATTCCTGTTTGATTTGCGTTTGTGAGGTTACTGAAAAAATCCTGACCATTATTTCCGGCACCACAAATAAGACCCGGGTTTGAAAGAAAAATTTTCATATTAATTCCTGATTCCACCCTGAGCGAGGAATTTCTCAACTTTTTCTGTAAAACATTTAGGGCAGACAAATTGAGTTTCGCCATTTTCCGCTTTTACACACATCTGGCTTACAGTTCCTTTTGTTGTAAGTTCTCCTGTTGAATCATTAAAAAGTTCAAAGTTAATTTTAATCATATTTTCCCATTCAACAAGAATTGCCCTGGCACGGCAAACATCTCCAAATTTGAGTGAGCGGATATATTTTGATTTTACTTCAGTAACAGGAAAAAGATAACCTGTACGTTCCATTTCAACGTAATTGTAACCGATTTTATCCAGAAGGGCACATCGGGCACGTTCAAAATAGTTAATATAATTTCCGTGCCAGACAATTTTCATCGGATCACAATCATTAAAGTCAACTTTAAAAGTTGTTGTATATTCAAGAAACTTATTTTCCATTCAGATATTCTACCCATTTTTGCATTAAAATTCCAAAGGCTACGCCAACATTTAAGCTTGCTTTTAACCCTTTCATTGGAATTGTAACACGTCCATAAGTAGCTTTCTCGAGTGCTTTAGGACTTACACCCAATTCTTCACTTCCAATGATGCAGATCCCTTTTTCGGGAAACTTGAACTCTTCAACTGGTGTACCGCCTGTTTCGAGAACAAATACAGGTATATTTTTTTCTTTAGAAAATTGTTCCAGTTCATCAAGAGATTTAGTCATAAACCCAAGTGTTTCAATGCAACCCATACCGCTTCTGACTGCTTTTGGATGATCAGGAGGAACGCATAATGGAGAAACAATGGCACCCTGCGCTCCTAAAGCTTCTGCACTTCTGAAAATTGAGCCAAGGTTGAAAGGAGAACGGATATCCTCTGCATATACATAAGTATCCGGAAAAAATTCTCTCTGCTTAACAATGCCATTTTCATCAGTGGGAGAAGCGTGTGGAGCAATGATTAAGTCCCATTCGGCAGGAAAAGTCCCGATTATGGAAAGAAGAATGTTTCTGGCAATATTGCAGGCAGTTTTTTCATCAAAAGGTACAGCATTAAGGACCTGGGTTAGCTGTGATTGAGCTTCTTTTGAAATTTCAGGGTCCTGAAGGACAATATTAATGAGGCGTTTTGTATAGTCTTCTCTTGGAAGATTCTTGAAGTTATATTCGTTGCCTTTTTCTGGAATACCGTCAATATCCCGTTCAAGGGCGCCAAAAGTCAGAGCAAGTTTCCGGCGTTTTTGACCTGGTTCAAGGGTGTTGAGTTTGCCTGGTTCAATCATGGTTAGTATGCCAGCTTAATAAGTTCAAAAAGGTCATCACTTGTCATTGAACGTGGAAGAGAATTAATGAGTTCCAGTTTCCCTGCATCTTCTGCGGCCAGAGAAAGCTGTTCAATGGAAATGTTTAATTCCTTGAGACGGCTTGGAAGGTTGGCAGCAGCAAGACGCTGACGCATATTTTCGGCAAAAGCAGCACAAACATCTTCAGATTCTTCTGTATTGAAAATTTTTGCAAGTTTTGAAATTTTATCTGTTTTAAATTTCGCATAATCTTCAATGACGTAAGGAAGAAGAATCGCATTTACAAGAGATCTGCTGATTTTAAATCTTGAATTAATACAAAGGGCAAGCAAACCTGCTGTTCCAAGAGAACTCGTGGCACTTGCAAGAGAAGACATACAGCCGGCCTGACATAAAAGTTCTTCTTTTGGAGTTGTTATGTTAAGGCTTTCTGTACCATTGATTGCGTAACCTAAAAGTTCGATTGCCTTTTCACATAGCATATCCGTAAAGAAGTTTGATTTTTGTGAAACATAAGCTTCGATCGTAAGTGCAAGAACTTCGATGGCCATGGAGTTTGTCTGGTTTTCTGTGAGGGTTGAAACAAGGTTTGGATCAAAAATGGTAAGTTTGCAAAGTGAATTCTGTACTTTAAGAATTTTTGTCTGCTGGCTTCTTCCGTCGATGACAGGAACTTTGTCAGAAAATACAAAAGGTTCGCGGATTGTAGTTGGAATACAAATCATGGAAAGTGGTGAAGTTGAAGGAACAGCACCATCAAGGAAAGAATAAAGATCGTGAATTTCGTTATATAATGCGGAAATTGCCCGCCCGAGATTGATAACTTTTCCACCGCCACAGGCTATGATACCGTGAACATGAGCTTCTCTTGCCAGTTTAAGGGCATTTTCCAGAATCTGTGAATTTGCTGCTTCCGGGATTTCATCGAAAATAATAAAGTCAATTTTGCGGCTGGAAAGAGATTCTGTAATTTTTTCAGAAAGACCAACTTCTCTTAAAACCGGATCAAGAAGAAGCATGTATTTGCTGCCATAATTAAGGGCAAATTCTCCGGTTCTGCTTGTGGAATATGTTCCAACAATGATGTTTGGTGAAATCCTGAATGAAAAGTCAGCCATTTTATACAACCTCACGATAAGTGTCGTTCAGATGAAAAATAAATTCTTAACATCTGAAAATTCATTAAAACAAAAAAAAGACGGAACACCAAGTTCCGCCTTTCTTGCAACGCAGTTATTGTAATTACAATCCGTAACTAGCCATAATGCGTTCAGCTGTTGCATTGATTACAGCTGTGCTGAGGTAGTTAGGATCCTTAATCTTTTCTTTAATTGCTGCTACGAGATCAGCACGAACATCAGGAGTTTCTTCGGCAACCTGATTCAAAAAGTACGATTTTGCAGCCTCCTGAGCTTCACTTGAAAGTTCAACTGAGTCAGAAGTTGGTTTTACACTGCTTGTACTGTTTGCGCGGCGTGTTGTCTGTACATTGTTAAGAGGATTTACTCCTCCAAGTTTGTCTATCATCATAATTAAACCTGCCTCTACACTTTAATTATCGTCAACTTCTTCAGAAAGTTGAGCATTTTTATCACCAGAAATGAAAATTGCAAACTCACCAAGAACTTTTGATCTTGATGCGAATTCATCCCGCATTTCTGCCGCCGTCCCCTCAATTATCTCCTCGTGAAGTTTGGTCAATTCGCGACCGACAACTACACGTCGACTACTGTTAATATCGGCAATATCAGTCAAAAGCTTAACAATTCTGAATGGAGATTCGTATAAAACGATTGCATCTCCAGTTGCCAGAAGTTCTCTAAGCCTTGAACGCCTTCTGCCAGGTTTTGGCGAAAGGAAGCCTTCAAAAATCAAAGTTTTTCCACCGGTTCCAGCAACACTTACCAGAGAGGCAAATGCACTCGGACCAGGAATTGGAACAACTGTATGTCCTGCCTGACGAGCCATTCCTGCAAGAACAGCACCAGGATCGCTGATTCCGGGAGTTCCTGCATCACTTGCATAAGCAATGGTCTGTCCCTCGTCCAGCATTTTTATAATTTTTTCACCTGCAGTTTTTTCATTCTGGGATCTGCATGAAACCAAAGGTTTACGAATCTCAAAATGACTTAAAAGCTGCAGCGTATGCCGGGTATCTTCCGCAGCAATTACATCAACAGATTTGAATGTTTCAATGGCGCGAAAGGTAATGTCACCTAAATTTCCGATAGGTGTTCCGACTATATATAAAGTAGACACGCTATTAGTATAAGAGAGAATTGTGCAATCGGCAAGTGAAAAGAAGGAATTATTTTAACAGTTCGCAGAAGTTTGCAATGTGCTGGTCAATTTCGGAAAAATCTTCTTCTGTGTATTCCGGATTAAAACGGAGCTCTGATTTGAGGACTATGAGTTTTGTATCCAGAATGTCGTTCAACAAAGAAACAAAAATTTCAGAATATGATTTAAGCTGTTCGTCAGTAAAAGGTTTAATTTTCTGTGCTTTTGAAAGAGCTTTTAATGCCTGGCAGGATTGTTCAGTAAGTCTGTTGCGGAAGTTGATGAAAGCCATTGAAGCAGAAGAAGAAAAATATTTTTCACCCTGAAGGAATGTGTAAATGTGGAAAAGAGGTTCTTTTGTGTTGAGTTTGAACCAGCGGTTTACGATTCCCTTAAGGATTGTTTCTGCTGAATATTTTTGGGCAGCTGAATCCATTTCTGGAGGAATCAGTGAAGTTTTTGAAAGTGTGTCTGCACAATAACGGATTGTGCCTTCGATGATGTCTTCACGGTTTTCAAAATGATTGTAAAGGGAAGCCTTTTTAATGCCAAGTTTGTCAGAAATATCAGCAAGGGAAGTTGCTCCTGTACTTTTTTCAAAAGCGCAGTTCAGTAAAGCATTGATGATTTTTTCCTTTGTAATTTTTTCTGCCGGCATTTTTTCCTCCAAAACTAACACTCATTAGTTCAATTAGTTTAATTCTGCTATCTTTATTTGTCAACGAACAGAAAATGTAATATAATAAAATGATTTTTACAAATTTTGAATTTTTGTCATTTTAAAATTCAAAGATGGAGATTTTATGGAAAAAACACTTCCACGTATTTATCGGGAAACAGCTCAGAAGTATCCTGATGTTGCAGCTTCAATGAGCCGCTTTAATGACGGCCATTTTGAACCAACAACATATAAGGAATCTTATGAAATCAGTGTAGCGTTTGGAGGTGGACTTCTTTCTCTTGGCGTAAAACGTGAAGATCATATCGGTCTTATTTCTGACAACCGCAAGGAATGGCAGCAGGCTGATATGGGAATTATGGGAATTGGTGCCATTGACGTTCCACGCGGATGTGATGCAACAAGCGGTGACCTTGAATATATTCTTTCTTTTGCTGAATGTAGAATTGTTGTAGTTGAAAATTCAGCACAGGTTGCAAAAATTGCTGCCCTTAAAGATAAACTTCCTCTAGTATCTACATTCATTGAATTTGATGAACCTTCAGACAAAGATCTGGCAACTGCAAAAGAAGCAGGAATTGAACTTTTGTCTTTTGAACAGGTTCTTGAAAAGGGAAAAGCATTTAATGCTGAAAATCCTGGAAAAGTTGAAGAAGAAATTGATAAGGGTGACTGGGATGATCTGGCTACAATTATTTTTACTTCAGGAACAACAGGAACTCCAAAAGGTGTAATGCTCAGCCATGGAAACTTTATTACACAGCTAGATGAACTTAAAGAACGTGTTCCACTTAAACCTGGTGATCGTGGAATTATGGTTCTTCCTATCTGGCATGCTTTTGAACGAGCCGTTGAATATGTTTGTATCAGTCAGTCGGCAACTCTTTGTTTTTCAAAACCTGTAGGTCCAGTTCTTCTTGCAGATCTTAAAACTCTGAATCCACAGATTCTTCCTGCAGTCCCACGTGTATTTGAAGCTGTTTATGATGGTATTTACCGTAATATGCGAAAAACAGGTGGAATTGTAAATTTCCTTTTCAAATTCTTTACAAATATTTCTTTGTTCTGGTCAAAACTTGACCGTGTTCTTTTTGGAAGGACTTCAAGATTCAAGATGGACCTGCGTCTTCTCCAGTGGCCTGCTTATGTAATTCCATGGCTTGTCTGCTGGCCAATTAAACTTCTTGGTGGAGCTCTTGTATTCCGAAAGATCCGTAAAATGCTTGGAACCAGCTTCTTTGGTGGAGTTGCCGGTGGTGGTGCTCTTCCTCCTGCAGTTGATAAATTCTTCTGGGCAGTTGGAATCAATCTTGTTGAAGGTTATGGTTTGACTGAAACTGCGCCTGTAATTTCTGTTCGTCCAATGCGCCGGCCAATTTTTGGAAATGTTGGTTCTGCTTTGCGTGGAATGGCTGTTCGTGTTGTAGACCCTGAAACTGGAAAAGATCTTGGACGCTGTAAAAAAGGTGTTCTTGAAGTTAAGGGTGGCTGTGTAATGAAAGGTTATTATAAACAGCCTGAACTTACTGCAAAAGTCATTAATAAAGACGGCTGGTTCAATACTGGTGATATTGCAATTCTTACTGCCAATAACGAAATTGTTCTTAAAGGACGAATCAAAGATACAATCGTTCAGACTGGTGGTGAAAATGTAGAACCGCTTCCAATTGAAATGAAAATGCAGGAATCACGCTTTATTAAAACTGCTGTTGTTGTTGGTCAGGATCAGCGATATCTTGCAGCTCTTGTTGTTCCGGAAAAAGTTGAAGTTGAAGCATTCTGTAGCGAAGCAAAACTGGATTATAAAACATATCACGATATGATCGAAAGTCCGGAAGTTCTTCATATGATTGAAACTGAAGTAGCAACAAGAATTAATGCGAAGAACGGTTTTAAATCTTATGAAAGAATTAATAAAATTGCACTTCTTGAAAAAGAATTTGAAGTAGGAAAAGAACTTTCTGCAAAACAGGAAATTGCCCGCTTTAAGATTAATGATCTTTATTCTTCGGAAATTAAGAAGTTGTTTAAATAATATTTTGGGGAGCTGTGCGCTCCCCAAAACCCTGCGTTTTATCAAAGGCTATGTCCGTAAATTGTATTGCTGCGCCGATTGAGGCTCTCGAAATCAAGCAGTAAACACTGAATATGTGGTGGTTTCGAGAACCTCAACCACCGCATGTTATGTAACAATACTTTTCACGGACATGGCCTTATCAAAAAACCTGAATGAATTGTATAAAGGCTCGTTTTCATAAACGGGCCTTTATAATTTTAAATATTAATGATTATTGCCTTTGACTTCTGGTCGATTGGCAAATTTTCTGGATTTTTTGGCATTTTTATTGTTATTAATTCGCTGTTGACCGGATGTTTGTTTGTTGTGTCTACTGCCAGAACAAGCCCCAGCTGGCTGCAGGCGTAATAGCCGGATTTTTTTAATTCTGGCAGGCGGATGTAATCACTTGCAATTCTGAGGTGAAGGAAATCGGGATTTAAAGTTTTTGGTTCAGATTTTTTGCAGAGGACATAGCTTAAAGAAGCTCTTTCTTTGTTGAGGCCTGATTTTGCACTCAGTTTCATGAGATCTTTAGGCGCATCTTCTGTGTTAAAGGCAAAATTGCACCATTTTGCGTTTTTATTGTTAAAGGTTCTTCCAGGCATTGCACAGCTTGAGCAGTGCGGGCATGGAGAAAGGGGATTGTAACCACGGCGCTGGAGAGCATCCCTCATAAGGCTGACAAATCTTGCAGAATGAGGATCACCAGGTTCAATCATGAGAATGGAAGAACCGCTTTCAGCAGAATCCTGCGCATATTTTACCAGGTCACCTGAATATTTTTTTGCAAGAAAATCTGTAGGCATTTCCTGTGACTGGATGATTTCATTGAAAACGTTGGCGCAAGAAACGAAAGAGGCTTTATTTTTGATGGAAGTTCCAAGGGGGCCTTTTACACGGATAATTTTCCATGGTTCAAAATCCGCTTTGCATGCGGCAATAGTTTTTGCAGCAACCGAAAGGAATATTTCTTCGCCGGCAGCAAGAACTGTCTGACTTATGTCCATACAATACCAGGTAATTTTTTTGCTGCGCAGTTCCGGACGGGCAAGCCACAAGGCAACTGGAACTGTCAAAGGTCCGGAGCCAATGTCCACAGCATAGGAATCATCTACAAGTTTTTCAAAAGCAGCTGCAGGAAGATTTGAAAAAAGTCTAGTTAAACGGACAAGATTCCACCACATAAAATAAATAATGTAGGCACTTATGGAACCGTGATCGTTCATATAACCCATGCGCCGGCTTGAACGGTTATCTGTAAGTTCATGGCTTAATTTTTTGATTGTGGAAGAAAGCTGGATACGCTGTTTGCCGGAAAGATGGCGCACATCTGCAACAATCTGGTCAAAATGAGTAAGTATATCAATGGATTCTTTTGTGAGGGATTCTGTGTTGAATAAAAAGTCGTGTTTCATGGCGACTCCTGAATTATCTGTATTTGCGGACTGTTAAGTACAGCTGATTAAGTTCATGACGAATCTGGCGGATGGCATCCATTGTTGTGGCATTGTCTTCGTAATATGCAGAATCACGAAGAATTTCATCCCGGGCGCCTTCAATCGTAAACTTTTTCTCGTAAATAAGAAATTTGAGACGGTTGATTTTGTCAATTTCCCGGTCTGTATAGACGCGACGTCCGCCTAAATCCTTTTTTGGAGCAAAGCCTGGAATGACTTCTTCCCAGTAACGGAGGATATGAGCTTTTACACCTGTTATTTCTTCTGCTTCACCAATGGAATAAGTCATTGCCCTGCCTTAATTATTTGTTGTCATCAAAGCGATTTTCCCAGCGTTTTCGGCTCGCTTTCATTTCAAGCTGAACAGGAATCTGGTCAAATCCTAGATCTTCACGGATCCGGTTTTTGAGGTAGGTTACATAACTTTCAGGAACATTGTCCGGACTGGTTGCAAAGAGCCTGAAAGAAACAGGATTTGCGCTTGTCTGAGTCATGTAGCGGATTTTAAAGTGAATTGCCTTTGTTGCTGGAGGCGGATATTTAAAGAGCCAGTCATCCAGAGCACGGTTAATGGCTGAAGTTTCAACTTTTTTTGTAAGCTGTTTGTAGATTTCGATTGTTTTGTTAAGAAGGTCTTTGATTCCAGTTCCGTTGAGTGCAGACAATGGAAGAATCGGTGCCCAGTTCATCTGACCGAACATTGTATTGATGTAATCAATAGTTGCACGGAGAGTTTTGCGGCTCTGATCCTGAGTATCCCATTTGTTGAGGACAAAAATAATTCCGCGGCCACGTTCATAAGCAAGGGAACATATTTTTTTATCCTGCTCGGCAAGTCCATACTGGGAATCAATCATAAGGAAAACAATGTCACATTCATCAAGGGTTTTGATGGCACGGTTTACAGAATAGTATTCAACATTTTCCTTAACCTTTGCGCGTCGTCGGATACCTGCTGTATCAAGTACTTCAAATTTGCGCCCTGCATAAGTAAATTCACCTTCAACAACATCGCGGGTAGTTCCGGCATAATCTGAAACAATTGAGTTTTCAGTGTGAGTCAGGCGGTTTGAAAGAGTTGATTTTCCTGTATTTGGTTTACCCATGATGGCAATTTTTATAGGAATATCTTCTTCAGTTCCTTCCTGAACCTGACTGAAATCCAGGCGGGAAGTAAGTTTTTCTGCCAGTTCAGAAATATGATCTCCGTGGTCTGCAGAAATAAACAGAAGTTCCTTAAAGCCGTACTGGAGATAGTTCCATGCAATATCTTCACCTTTGCCGCCTTCGCACTTGTTGATGGCAACAATAACTTTATCCCAGTAAGGGCGCAGGATCTGAATGAATTCTTCATCTTCGCCGGTGATTTTGCCTGCTTCCATGAGAAGAAGGATGACATCGGCTTTTTTAAGCATTGAAAGTGTTTTTTCAACAACAAGTTCATCCATAACGGCTTCCATTGTGCCGATATCACGGTCAAGCTTAAAACCACCTGTATCCATAAGGTGAACAGGCTTATCATTGATAAATGCCGTAGCTTCTACAGGATCGCGTGTAACACCAGGAGTCGGGTCAACGATTGCAAGACGGCGGCGCATAAAGCGGTTGAAAAGAGTAGATTTACCGACATTCGGACGTCCGGCAATAACAACCAGAGGAAGATTGATATATGTTTTATCACGGAAGAATTTAAGTTCTCCCTCTTCATTTGAGTCTTTCTGACCGAATTCATCGCTTGCTGAGTCAGGAGTGGTTTCGTAGGATTCAGTTTCTCCGCTTGTTGCATCAATTACCTGTGAGTCATTTGTAAATTCCGCTTCACCCTGAGCGATGATATAATCGTATTCAAGTTCCTTTTGAGGTTTAGGTTTTGAAAAATCTGGTTTCTTCTTTTTTGCTTTAGCCATAGTTATAAGTTTACAATAAATTTAATGATTTTGACGAGATTGCCTTAAGTTCCTGAACTGTGAACCGACTCAGGAGTTCTTTGACAACAGTAATCTGTTTTGGGCTCATACTGAGGGTACGAACACCCATACCGCTTAAAACAAGGACACTGTCAGTACGGCTTGCCATTTCACCACAGACAGAAAGGTCAATTCCGGCTTTTTCTGCCTCTTTAATAGTGTGATGGATAAGACGAAGGACAGCCAGGTGAAATTCGTTGTACAGATGCGAAACAGAAGCATTTTCACGGTCAACACCGATAGTGTACTGAGTAAGGTCGTTTGTACCAATTGAGAAAAAAGCCGAAACTTTTGAAAGACAGTCAGCAGTCATTGCAGCCGCAGCAGTTTCAACCATGATTCCGATTGGAACATCATCCTTAAAAGGCACGTTCTCAACTTTTAGTTCGTCTTTTGCTTTCTGAGCAATTTTAAGGGCCTCTTCAACCTGCTCATTGCTTGTAATAAGGGGAAGCATGATTTTAAGGTTGCCGAAAAGGGCAGCGCGGAAAAGAGCCCGGAACTGAACCTTAAGCTGAGTAGGATTTTCAAGACTCAACCGGATGGCACGCAAACCCATGAGAGGATTTTTTTCATCAGGAGCATCGTTTGTGTTGATGATTTTGTCACCGCCGGCATCAAGGGTGCGGATTGTAACAGGTTTGCCTTTCATTGTTTCCAGAACCTGTTTGTAGGCCCGAAACTGATTTTCTTCGTGGATGGTATCACCTTCACTCATAAACAGAAATTCAGTTCGGAAAAGCCCGATACCGTCAGCACCTTCTTCCATGGCAATTTTAGCTTCTTCAACAGTACCGATATTTGCCATAAGAAGGAATTTTTCACCGTCTTTTGTCTGAGCAGGAATTGAGCGGAAAGCCTTGAGTTTTTCTTTTCTTTCGTTTTCCTTGTCAATTTTTGCAAGAAAATCGTTGATGGAATATTCGTCAGGATTAATTGTAACTTCGCCGGAATTTCCGTCTACAACAACAGTTTCACCTGTTTTAATTTCTTTAGTTACTTTATCAAGGGCAAAAACAGCAGGAATTCCAAAGTTGCGGGCAAGAATACCAACATGGCTTGAAACACCGCCTTCAGTAAGACAAAGCCCCTGAATTTTGCGTTTTGAAAGAACGATTGTGTCACTTGGATTAAGGGTTGTGGCAACGATAACACATTCGTCAGGAACAGTTTCGATATTGAAAGGATGATAGTCCAGAAGATCATCGAGAACCTGACCGTAAATGTCGCAGATGTCCTGGGCACGTTCAGCAAGATATTCGTTACCGGAATTACGCAGTTTGTCTGCATATTCGTTAGTAATCTGGTCAAGAACATATTCAATGGTGTTGTTTCCGGCAAAAAAGGCTTTTTTAACTTCTCCAAGAAATTCCGGATCCATCAGCATCAGAAAATAAGTTTCAAAAATCTGTGACTGCACTTTATCACCCTTAACCTGGTCCATTTTGAGAGTGATTTTTTCTGAAGTGTGTGCAACGGCTGCATTAAGGCGGGCCCACTGTTCTTCGTGCTGGTCCTGAGAAATTTTGTGCTGTGGAATAATGCGTTTTTCAGCATCAGGGATTACAAAAGCCTGTCCAATACCAATTCCACTTGATGCAGAAATACCAAATAAAATGTTCATCTTGCCGTAGATTTTAACGGAGATTGAGGTATTTTACAATTATAAAGAAGAATCTGGAGCTTTTTCCCGCTTTTCGTGGTTCCGCTGCCGCTCCATTGTTTGTGCCAGGCCCAAACAACGCTCCGCGCCACTACAATCGGGGCTAGGGGAAAGTGACTTTTGGTCTGTGTCTGTTCCGATGGTCTTTAATTGTAACAACCTTATTTTTTTAGTAAAATAACCCCATTATGGTAATCGCTTCTATCGATATGAAAGACGGACACGTTGTCCAGTTGAAAAATGGTAAGGATCTTGTTCTTCAGCGTGATGATGCTGATTCTCTGATCCGTGACTTTGACAAATACGGCGAAGTTGCAATCATCGACCTTGATCAGGCTTTGCGCAACACTGACGAAAAAGGAAATACTAAAAATACTGAACTTTTAAAGCATCTTCTTCGAAAAGGCAATGTTCGTGTTGGCGGCGGCATTCGTGATGTCAAGAAGGCCCGTGAACTTATTTCCCTTGGTGCTGAAAAAGTTATCGTAGGTTCTGCTGCATGGAATCCTTCTCCAAAAGCCGGAGAATCTGTCCTTAATGTTCCGTTCCTTGAAGAACTTGTAAAGGCAATCGGTAAACAGCGTGTAATCATTTCTGTTGATGCCATTCACGGTAAAATTGCCGTCAAAGGCTGGACTGAAACTGTAGACATTCCTCTTGTTGAAGGGGCAAAGGAAGCTGAAAAATATGCCTCTGAACTTCTGTTCACATGTGTTGAAAAAGAAGGCTGCATGCAGGGAACTGACATGGAAGCAGTCAAAGCTCTCCGTGAAGCTGTCAGCTGCCGAGTTGTAGCTGCCGGCGGAGTAAATTCCCTTGAACAGATTGTTGAACTTGAAAAACTTGGCTGTGACGTTCAGCTGGGTATGGCTTTGTATACAGGTGTCGTAAACCTTAAGGACGCATTCATCGGCTGTCTTAATTTTGAAAAAGTTGGCGGAATGATTCCTGTCATTGCCCAGAGTCCAGCCGGTGAAGTTCTGATGATGGGGTATTCAAACAAAGAAGCTTTTGAAAAATCTTTTGAAACTGGAAAACTTACATTCTTCAGCCGAACACGTAACAAGCTGTGGACAAAAGGTGAAACAAGCGGTCATTGTCTCGACCTGATCAAGATGCGCGTTGACTGCGACAGAGATACTGTTCTTGCAACTGTTTATCCAAACGGCGGAGTGTGCCACACAGGCTCATTTACATGTTTTGGTGCAGAACCGGATGCAAAATCAAATCTTGAACGTCTTTACAGCACAATCGCCGAACGTTTTGCAAATCCTAAGCCGGGCAGCTACACAGCAACCCTGGACGGAAAACGTGTCCGTGAAAAAGTAATGGAAGAAGCAGAAGAACTTACAGATGAAGCTGAAACAAAAGAAGATGTAATCTGGGAAGCTGCTGACCTGATGTACTTTATCAGTGTCCTTCTCTACAAGGAAGGCGTAACTTGGCAGGACGTTTACAACGAATTGGATAAACGTCACAAAGAAAAATAGACAAAAAAAGCTGACCAGCAGATTGGTCAGCTTTTTTTTGTACAGCAGAATATTTATTTTACGACTATTGATTTATTACTGCGATTTTTGCGGCAGACAAAACTTTTGTATCAGTTCTGTAAGTTGTGATTTTTACCCAGGCACCTGCACGGATGTCATTGATTGTGTCTGGTGTAAAATCTTTTTTGTCATGTTTGTTTCCCTGATTATGAGGACTAGATTTACGAACGGCAATTTTTGTAAATGGAGTTACGGTAACTTCAATTTCCCTGTTGTCAGCATTAAATACTTTTACAACCCCTGCCTTTGTATTTACGGATTTTACAGTTCCGATGATGACTGTGTCATTGATAGGATCTCCGCTATGATTTTTAAAATTCATCATTGGTGCAGTTTTTCTGCCTGATGAGGGCTGATTCTGTTCAACAGCCGGAGGTGCACTGACCGGATTTTTTACAGGGGATTTTATCTGGGCAAAAACCGAACCTGCGGCAAGAACAGATACAAGAATAAGTGATGTAATTTTTTTCATTTTAATCTCCTTTCTGAAACGCATTGTCTCAATTTTTTTATTGTTATCGTATGTTTAATATAACTATACAATAAAAATGCAGCATTAATCTGCCTTAAGACAATTCTAAGTGAATTCTTATATTTTTTATCACTTTGTTTTATGTCTTTTTGAGCGGATTTCGAGTAAAATTATAATGATGAAGAAATATCTTTTAGTGTTTATGATACTATTATTTACAGCGAATATATTCTCACAGGTTCGCGCCCCTTCTGCTCCAGCTAAACCACAGGTTTCGCAGGATGAAGGCAAAAAGTTAAGGGGTAAACGCGAATTCCATTTTGAGGATGTTTTTGATATTCGTTTTATTAAAGTAGGAAAAATCACAGACGGTAAAATCAGCGTAGATTTAGGTTTCAGCCAGAGTCTTAATCCTGGTTCCGTATCTGTGGAAAAATTGTGGATAAATGAACAGCCGGCTGATGCTTCAACTCAGATTGCTTTCAGCAGAAACGGAGCCTGGATCAGAATTACTATTGATGCTCCTGCAGAAAAGTTTTCATTAAGGATTGCCGGTCTTGAATCTACACGGGGATTAAAAATCAAGCAGATAACACTTAACGGTCTGTGTGAAGATTTTAAACGGCATAATAAAAAGGAATAGGAAATTACAATGGCAAAGATTTTGATTGTAGAAGATGATCCTGGAATCGTTGATTTTGTTGAACTTGAATTAAAGCACGAAGGCTTTGAGACTGTAGTGGCAAAAACAGGCCGTGAAGGTCTTGAAAAATTTGAAAGCGAAAATCCTGACATGATTCTTCTGGATGTTATGCTTCCGGAAATGAATGGTCTTGAAGTTCTCCGCAGAATCAGAAAGGATTCTAATGTTCCTGTAATTCTTGAAACTGCCCGCGGTGAAACTCTGGATAAAATTAATGGTCTTAATTCTGGTGCTGATGATTACATTGCAAAACCCTTTGATATTGAAGAACTTCTGGCAAGAATCAATGCAGTTTTGCGCCGTGTTGAAGCAAGCTGTCCAAATCAGAATTCAATTAAATGCAGGGATGTGGAACTTAATATTGCCAGCATGAGCGTAACCATAAAAGGTGAAAATGTTGTGTTCTCAAAAACTGAATTCATGATGCTGAAGAATTTTATGGAAAATCCTGAAGTTGTAATGAACCGTGATGACATTATAGATGCCATCTGGGGAAAAGGCCATTTTATTGATGCAAATACAATCGATGTTTATGTAGGCTATCTGCGTTCAAAGATTGATCAGGTTCTTGGTGAAGAATATATTAAAACAGTCCGTGGTGCAGGCTATAAATTTGTAAACTGAAAATGGCAGAGAACAAAAAATTCAGTTCCTTTAGTGTCAGGCTTTCTCTCAGATTCATGGTAATTCTTGCCGTTGCTGTCCTTACATTAAGCATTGCTTTTATTGGAACCATCCAGAAGTTCATTAAGGATGAACAGTCTAAAGAACTTGAAGTGAACAGCAAAGCTTTGATTACGATGGTTAAAGAAGGAAAAAACATTGAAGAAGAAACTGTGAAATTTCCTTACTACATCAGTTTTGCAATTTATGACTCAGAAACACAGGATGTTATTGTTACAAATGATCCTTATATTCCCCTTTTAAAACTAACTAACGGTCGTTCGCGATATTATTATAAGCGCAATTACTTTCTTGATGGTGATCTTAATATCCTTTATTCAACAGAAGAACAACTAGCTAATGGTCGTAAGTTAGTTGTTCAGACTTCAATAAATATTGAAAATGATGCAAACAGAAGGGGTTTCCTTACATTACCAAAAGCTATTGCCCTGGCTATTGTTCCGATTCTGGCAATTAGTTTTTTTGTTTCCCTGCTGATTACGAAGAATACGATTAATCCTGTTGTAAAAATTACTAAAAGAGCACGAACGATCGGTAGTTCAAATCTTGATACATTACTACCGACCGATAGTCATAAAGATGAAATTTCTGAACTTGCAGAAACTTTTAATTCCCTGTTTAAGAGACTTAAAAATGATTTTGACCGGGAGCGACAGTTTACAAGTGATGTAAGTCACGAATTAAAAACTCCTGTTGCAGTTATCAGCGGTCAGGCAAACATGCTTTTGCGTTGGGGAAAAGAGGATCCTGGGCAGCTGGAAAAATCTCTTGTAACCATTAAAAATGAAGCAAAATCCATGCAGGCAATTATTGAAAATCTTCTGCAGATAAGCAGGATTGAAAATGGCCGCATCCAGCCAAAGCAGGAAGATGTTGAACTTGAAAAAATGTTTGACCGCCTTAAATGCGAAATTGAAGCTTTTTCACCTGGAGTAAAAATTGAATACTGCAGTAATGGTCTTATATTGAAAACTGATGAAGAACTGTTTCATCAGGTGATGACTGTCATGATGCAGAACAGCGTAAAATTCAGCGGAGAAGGATGTATCATTATATTAAAGGCTGTGGAAGAAAATGGCAGAATAAAAGTCAGTGTTGAAGACAACGGGCCTGGATTTGATGAAAAAACGCTTCCGCATGTTTTTGAAAGATTTTTCAGAGGCGACGAAGCTCATACAAGAACTGCCGGAGGAAGCGGTCTGGGGCTTTCTATTGCAAAGACGATTGTTGAAGCTTCCGGAGGTTCTATTGCAGCTGCAAACAGATCGGAAGGCGGTGCCCTTTTGTGGATGATGTTTTAAACCTTTACGCCTGATTGGAGTGGCCTGACCCTGCGCCGTCATTCAGGACGGAGCAGGGTTGAAGGCGAAAGCCGGAACCACGGAAAGCAGGTTGCCCGTAGGGCCGTCCTTTTAAGGAAGAAGAAACCTTTAATTGTAAAAAACGTTCAAATTTAATAAAATGAACTGTTATGATTAAAATTCAAAAGTACTCGGAAATTGACAATTCTTTTTTTGATGGCCGTGATTTTGGCGGATCCATTGATATTGTTAAAGATGTTCTTGTTGACGTAAAAAAACGCGGGGATGAAGCTCTGGCTGAATATGGGGCAAAATTTGATGTAAGTGCTCCAGATTCCCTTGAAATTCCACAGGCTGAACTTAAAGCTGCTGCTGAAAAAATGCAGAAAGAAAATCCTGATCTTTACAATTCCCTTAAATATAGTGCTGACCTGGCTTTGCGGTTTGCAAAAAAACAGCGTGAAAGTTTTGATGATTTTGAAATTGAACTTGAAAGCGGACTTTTTACAGGGCAGAAAAATATTCCTGTGGACAGAGCTGGTGTTTATGTTCCTGCAGGGCGATTTCCTCTTGTTTCAACTGTTGTAATGACTGTAACTCCTGCCGTTGCTGCCGGTGTTAAAGAAATAATTCTCTGTACTCCACCAAGAGTTCATCCTGAGGATAAGGCTGCGGCTGAAGCTGAGGGTACTGGAATTCCTGGAAAACCATTTGTCGGCGGAAAACCTTATGCCGATGAAAATATTATGGCTGCGGCTTATATCTGTGGCGTGACTAAAGCATTTGCCTGTGGTGGTGCTCAGGCTGTCGGGGCTATGGCTTTTGGTACTCAGTCAGTTCCACGGACAGATGTTATTGTTGGTCCAGGTAATAAATTTGTTGCCGAAGCTAAAAAACTTGTTTACGGTACCTGTGGAATTGATATGGTTGCAGGCCCTACAGAAGTTTTCATTATTGCTGATAAAAGTGCAAACCCTGCGTGGGTTGCTGCTGACCTGCTTGCACAGGCTGAACACGACATTGTTGCACAGCCTGTTATGGCTACGGATTCTGTTGAAGTTGCTAATGCCGTTGCTGAAGAAATTGAAAAACAGCTGGCAGTTCTTCCTACAAAAGCAACGGCCGAGCAGTCTATCGCAAATTACGGCCTGATTATTCTTTGTGATAATCTTGAACAGGCTGCCGATGCTGCCAACCGAAAGGCTCCTGAACATCTTGAACTTGCGATGGAAGATGGCAAAATCCGCGACAGTATTGCTGAATTGTGCCACAATTATGGATCACTGTTTATCGGCCATGGTGCTGCTGAAGTATTCGGCGATTATGCTGCAGGATTGAATCATACTCTTCCAACAAGCGGAAGTGCCCGTTTTACAGGCGGTCTGAGCGTGAGGGTATTCCTGAAAACTGTTACAACTTTGAGGACTGTTGAGGGCAGTAAAGGGGCTGTTGCCAGTGCCGAAGCTGCAGGTCATTTAGGTGATGCGGAAGGTCTGGCAGGCCATGCCCGGGCAGCAAGAATCCGTCTGGAAAAATAGACAACGGGAATAAGTTAAAAAAAGGAATTGAGGAATATGAAAATCTATAAACTTGGTGAAGAAATTATCCGTCAGAAGTGTGTGCCTGTAGAGGCTGAAGAAATCAATGATGAAATGCGCGCCCTTTTTGAAGAAATGTTTGATACAATGTACGAAGCAAACGGCGTTGGTCTGGCTGCTCCTCAGGTTGGAATTTCAAAGCGTTTTTTTGTATTGTGCTCTGATGATGATGTTAAGCGCGTGTTTATTAATCCTCAGATTGTTTCTACAAGTCAGAATCTTGTTGATTATGAAGAAGGCTGTCTGAGTCTTCCTGGCTTTAATGAAGTTATTAAGCGCCCTGAAAAAGTTACAGTTCAGGCTCTCAATGAATTTGGTAAATCTTTTACTCTTGAGGCTGATGGTCTTCTGGCCCGTATTATTCAGCACGAAAATGACCATCTCGACGGTACTGTTTACATTGACCGTGGTAATCCTGAATTTGCTGCTGAAGTAACTGCGAAAATGCTTAAGCGTCTTGAACGTGCGCAGAAGAAGGAAGCTGAAAAAGCCCGAAAGGCTGCAAGCATCGCTGCAAAACTTGCTGCAAAAGCTGCTAAAAAAGAGGGCAAATAATTTGAAAATATTGTACGCCGGTTCACCTCTTGCTTCAGCAATTGTTTTAAAAACTCTCATTGATAACGCTGCAAAATGTGGTTTTGAAATTGCCGGCGTACTTACTAATCCGCCAAGTGCAAGAGGCCGTCATCATGATCTGATTCCTACAGATGTAAGCCGGGTTGCATCTGAAAACGGTATTAAGGTTTTTGAATTTGATCATCTGCTGGCTGATGCCCGTGAGGCTGTTGAAACCCTTGGCTGTGATCTTCTTGTAAGTTTTGATTATGGCCGTATTTTTGGTCCAAAATTCCTGGCACTTTTTGCAATGGGAGGAATCAATCTTCATCCTTCTGCATTGCCGTTATATCGCGGATGTACTCCCGTTCCTGCATGTATCTTAAATGGTGACAGCCGCCTTGGAATTACCGTTCAAAAGCTTGCCCTCAAAACCGATGAAGGGGATATTCTTGGTCAGGTTTTTGCTGATCTGGATGGAACTGAAACTACTTTGAGCCTGATGGATGGCGATGGTACAAAAAGTGTTGTTACTGAAAAGGGCGGTCAGCTCCTTGTGGAAGTTCTGGCAAAACTGGCACAAATCTGTAAAGAGGGTTCCAGGGAAATTGATTTTGCTGTTCCCCAGAAAGGGGACAGTTCTTACACACCATTTCTGTCAAAAGAAGACGGCATAATTAATTTTGCAGAAAGTGCTCAGATAATCGACAGAAAAGTCAGGGCTTTTACACCGTGGCCTCTTTGCTCCTGTGATTTTAACGGGACAAAACTGACTATTTTAAAGACGGCTGTAAGTTCTGAAAAAACTGATCAGGCTGCAGGTACCGTTCTTCCATACAGAAAAAATATTGGTATTGAAATTGCCTGTGGAGAAGGATCTGTGCTTATTGCAACAGAGCTTCAGCTGCAGGGAAAAAAAACCATGGATTATAAATCCTTCTTGAATGGTGCTCGAAACTTTGCGGGTGCTGTGCTAAAGTAGGAAAAAGGAAATAAAAATGGATAATAATGGATTTTTTGGTAAAATTTGGGGAGCAGTCAAAAAATTTTTTGTTGAAGACTTCCGTGTGAATTTTAATGAAAAAATGGAAGAGCTTGATTCCAACGGAGGCCGCAGACTTGGTCTTACAGTTGTGGCAGCCTGTTGTGTAATGCTCTTGTCATGTCTTGCTGTTTTCTTTTTGACTGTAAAAGGTGCTGAACAGGTTCTTGTTCCAAATGTTCTTCATAAAGAATGGTCTACTGCAGAAATTGAAATGCAGCAGAAGGAATTATATGCCAAAATCCAGATGCGATATACAGATGACCCTAATGATGAAGGAAAAGTTATTGCCCAGAGTCCAAAGGGTGGTGCCATTGTTAAAGCAGGTACAAGAGTCACTCTGACTATCAGCCGGGGAACTGCAATTCAGGCTATTGAAAATTACATTGGTAAAAATTTTGATGATGTTCGTGCTGATATTGTAAGTATGTTTGCCGGAAGTGCCCGTCCTCTTATTGAAATCGGAGAACCGATTTATAAGGCTGATAATGCTGAACTGGGAACAATTCTTGAACAGGATCCTCCTGAAGGAACTCAAATCAGTGGTCCTACAAAGCTTAACCTTATTGTCAGCCGTGGTCCGACTTATGACAACACAAAAGTTCCAAGAGTTGTTAATAAATCAATTGAAGATATGTACCGCATGATGAGTACATCAAAGGTAATTTTTGATTATTCTTCGGTTGCTGCCAGCGGTGACAATGAATACGGAAAAATTGTTGCTCAGGATGAAATTACAGAGGAATATGTTGCCAACTATACAAGAATCGGCGTAACAATGGCTCTTCCAAAAAATGGCCGTGCAACAATCAATAAAACAGAATATAAATATGGAATTTTTGAAGCGCAGCTTCATGAATATCCGTTTGCTGTTGATATGGAACTTATTGCTGCTGGAAATGATGGCAGCCGTGAAACACTTGTTTCATTTAAGCATACTGGTGGATCTGTGACAGTTCCTTATATGCTTGAAGATGAAGTTACATTGTATCTGACTGTAGCCGGAAAAGAAGCTGCACGATTTAAGGTAAATTAGAAAAATACAGGTGATTTTTGAAAAGAAGTCACCAGGAGAAATAAATGGCTCGTCCTTTGGTTTGTTTGTGTCTTACAGGAAAAACGCTGGCGGAAGATGTGGCAATTACTGAACGCTACAGTGAATATATTGATCTTGTTGAACTTAGAGTTGATTTTCTTGAAGAAGATGAAAGATTGAATATCCGTAATTTTCCAGGTATGGTTAATTTTCCTGTCATTCTGACTATTCGTCGTGGAATTGATGGCGGTCAGTTTAAAGAAGGTGAAGCAAGCCGAACACAGCTTTTTGCACGTGGACTTGCATTTGCTGAACAGGACAGCCGTAAAAATTTTGCTTATGTAGATTTTGAAGACGATTTTAATGTTTCAAGTCTGGAAGATGCTGCCCTTGCATTCGGAACAAAAATTATCCGTTCTTTCCACGACATGAAAAATCCTGTCAAAAATCTTGCAGCCCGTCTGGAAAAAATGCGCACAACCGGATACGAGATTCCAAAAATTGCATTCATGCCTCATACAATTAAAGATGTTACAGATGCTTTTGAAGAAACTTCTCATCTTGGCAATACTGAGCAGATTCTCTGTGCTATGAGTGACATTGGTCTTCCAAGCCGCATTCTTGCAGAAAGATTTCATTCTTATTTGAGCTATACTTCGCCTGCTGAATTGCTTGGAAATCTCCAGTCCATCGGCCACGTTGATCCACAGACTCTTAATGAAATGTACCATTTCAGGGCTATTGATAATAATACAAAGCTTTATGGAATTACCGGTTTTCCATTAAAGATTACTTCAAGTCCAAAACTGCAGAACGGGTTCTTTGGTGAAAATTCCATGAATGCCTGCTATATTCCATTTAAGTCAGAAACTGCAGAAGACGCCTTTGATTTTGCAAAAATGGTCGGAATCCGCGGTTTCAGCGTAACTATTCCGCATAAAGAAGAAATTATTCCTCGTCTTGATAAAGTTGATCCTCAGGTGGAAGAAATCGGTGCATGTAACACTGTAATTAATGACAATGGTGTTTGGACAGGATATAACACCGACTGTGTAGGGTTTAGCCGTTCGTTACTGGAATTTACGGGATTTAAAAATCTGAAAGGCAAAAAAGTTGCAATCATTGGTGCAGGTGGTGCAAGCCGTGCCATTGCTTATGCCGTTAAGGAACTTGGCGCCAAAGCCTGTGTATTTAACAGAACAATAAGCAAGGCTAAAGTAATTGCTGAACGGTTTGGATTTGAATATGCAAGTCTTGGACCTGAATCGCTTGAAAAACTGCACAAATTCAGTGACGTAATTGTTCAGACAACTTCAAAAGGAATGGGTTCGACAGAAGCTCCTAATATGGAAAACGATCCTTTGTATTTCTATGATTTTAACGGAACAGAATTTGTTTACGATATTATTTACGCTCCTGAAGTGACACCTATCATGGCAAGAGCTGATGCCTGCGGCTGTAAAGTATGCAACGGTTACAATATGCTCAAATATCAGGGTGAAGCCCAGTTTGATCTGTTCAGGAAAGTTTATAATCAGTAAAAATCAGGTATATTTTTTTACTATTTCATCGGCGACAATGATTCTTTTGGCACCGGTGTCCATGGCCTGTTTTTCAAGGTAACGGTGTGCTTCCTGTTCGGTCATGGATTCGTTCTGCATCAAAAGCATTTTGGCTCTGTTTACAACACGAATCTCTTCCATTTTTTCTTTAAGCTTAGTTGTCTGACTGGAAATTACCTGAACCTTGTATTGAACGGCAATGGCAATCTTTATCATGTTGTAAAAGTAGAACTGGTCAAAAGGACTTGTAATTGTAAGAATTCCGTAAGATTCAACTTTGTAACTTATCTGATCAAAATGCTGGGTCGGAACGAGCAGAAGAATTGTACTCAATCCCTGAGAAATATCTACGGCAAAGTCTGTTCCTTCTCCGTCAGCAAAATCTACAATAATGATGTTGAAATTCCGTTCGCTGCAAAGTCTTCGTCCTTCGTTAAAATCTGAAGTAACAGTTACTTCAAAAAGTGGCGGAATAAGCATTGCCTGCATAAGAGTCGAATTTTTATTGTCTTTAGTCACAACGAGAACGCTGTGGGTTTCTGACATCATTTAAGGCTGTATCCTTAGAATTTTATGTATTCCCTGATAAATGGACTTTCTTCTGCAATTTTTCGGGCTGTGTTCAGGTTGTCAGGAATTGATGCATAGCCGGCATTTTTAGCTTCAGTCTGATCAAAGAGGTTTTCTTTTGCTTCTGGTGGAGGTGTAAGCCCAAGTTTGATGCCTTCAAGAGCGGCGTAGATTAAAAGTGCAAATGCAATGTAGATGTTACAGTTGGAATCGCTGGAACGAATCTGAACTTTGTCGATTGGTGTTCTCGAAGAAGTGCGGATGATTGTTGAGCGGTTGCTAGTTCCCCAAGCAATGTATTTTGGGGCTTTGTGTTCTCCAAGACGGTCGTAGGAATTTTTTGAAGGGTTCAAATAGTATGTAAGTTCTTCCATATGGCTCAAAATACCTGCGAGAATGTTTGGCAATTTTGATTTGTCATTGCAGCTGATATCAATGTGAAGTCCGTTGCCAGGAAGGTCTGCTCTTGGTTTTGGATTAAAATCAGCATGAAGTCCATTGGAAGCTGCCTTTGTACGTACAATCCATTTGAAAGTCTGGGCATTATCTGCAGCAGAAAGACCTTCAGAAGCACGGAAATCAATTTCGTTCTGGCCTGGACCTTCTTCGTGGTGAGAGTATTCAGGCTGAATGCCCATCTGTTCGAGGGTAAAGTCGATTTCGCGGCGGATGTTTTCTCCTTTGTCTTCAGGAGCAATATCCATATAACCGGCATTGTCAAAAGGAATTGTTGTAGGATCGCCTTTTTCGTCCAGTTTGAAAAGGTAGAATTCAAATTCTGTACCAAAAGTAAATTCAAGGTTGAATTCTTCTTTTGCTTTTTTGAGTGCTGTTTTTAAAATGTAGCGGCTGTCTTTTTCGTATGGAGTTCCGTCAGGATATTTGATGTCACAGAACATGCGCACAACTTTGCCTGAACTTGGGCGCCATGGCAAAACAGAAAGAGTTGATGGATCAGGATGAAGATAAAGGTCAGAACTGTTGGCCTGTTCAAAACCGTCAATGGAAGAAGCATCGAAGCTGATTCCTTCAGAAAATGCGCGGCTTAATTCACCAGCCATAATTGAAACGTTTTTCTGTTTACCGTTGATGTCAAAGTAGGCAAGGCGGATAAATTTAACGTCTTCCTGTTCAACGTAATCCAAAACTTCGCTTTCTGTGTACATTTTTTACTCCTGTAAAAAAAAGGCATTCATTTTATTTGCCGACAATAATATCAGAAAATTAAATGAACGCCTTTGCTCTAAAAAATATTATAGAATTTTTTCAGGTAATTTGTAAAGAATTTGTGTCTGGAAAAGAAGGTCTGTCAAAAGTGTTGCTGCAGTGATTTAGACAACCATAATCAGCACAGCAACGCAATTTTAAGAAACAGATACTATTTTATGTAATAAACATAATTTTCTTTGCGGGGGTGTGCTTTTCCTGTGCCGCCTTCTTCTTTGTAACCAAGTGCTACGTGGCCGATACCTTCCCAGTTGCCTGTGATACCCAAGTCTGCAAGGATTTTTTTGCCAAAATCTGATTCAAATTCTTCTTTTGAACGGTGAATCCAGATTGAACCAAGATCAAGACTTTCTGCTGCATTCATCAGGTTGCCCATTACAAGGCTTCCGTCGTATTTGTAAGTCGGAACATCTGTATTTGCAAGGACAATAAGAATTACAGGGGCACCGTAAAATGGATCTCCTTCGCGGCCCATGATTCTGGCATTTTCTGCAACAATTTTGTCACGAAGCTCTTTATTTGTAACTGCAATAATCATTGGTGACTGTTTGCCCATTCCTGTTGGTGCAAATGTTCCGGCTTTGATTACTGCGTTGAGCTCTTCTTCTTTAATCATGTCAGCCTTGAACTTGCGGCAGGCACGGCGGTTTTCTAAGACTTTGAGAGTTTCGTTCATAATACTTCTCCATAAAATTGTAATAGTTTTTTATTATAACATAGATTTTGTAAATGTATGTGAAAAGTTTACATTTGTGGGGAACTGGAGTTTGAGAGCTTAATCTGGCGTAACAGTTGAAGATTACAGGTTGATTTTGCAGATAAAGCCAGCAGGGAGGAGAGCTATGTTAATGTTTGAATCCTGGGTTTGGGTGTGGAGCCATGGAACGAGAAATCCAGTAGCTGTACCTAAAACTGTTCCACAGATGACGTCGGTTGCAAAATGACAGCCGGCACGCATTCTGAGCCAGCTTGTTGCACAGGCAAGTCCGTAGCTGGCTGCAGCAACAGGATATTTCCAGCCGGATTCAGGAAAATATTTGCTGAATGTATATGTTGTGAAAGTTGCACTGGCAAAAGCCATTGTTGTGTGTCCTGATAAAAATGAATTTGCCCAGTCACCGTCCTTGATGTCTTCTTTCGGATAATTTTCAGGATCGTAAAACATGTATGGACGTGCTCTGTTTACACAGAGTTTAATCATTTCTTTTGTCCCGTTGGCAATGAGGAGAGTTTCTGCATACATTACAACTTCTGTAGCCCATTCTTTTTTGTCGGTAAAAATTAAAACTCCTGGAGTTGCCATTGTTGCAGCAACAAAAAGATCACTTAATTTGTCCAGATTTTCTTTGTATGGGTGCATGAATTTTTTATCAAGCCAGTTGACATTGTGTTTTTCGTAAAGGTCACCATTGTATTTGCAGCGGTTGATTTCAAGAATATTATCCAGTAATAAATCCCCGCCGGAAAGACCGAGTCCGGATCCAAGAAGAATTTCATCCTTAACAGGTTCAAGACGGAAAACTGAGCCGGTATTAATTTTTTCAAAAAGACTTTCAGCAAAACTCTGTGTTAAAACAAAACAAGTCAGAAAAGCAATTAAAAGTTTCTTCATTTTGGAAATTTGTCCTTAAAATAAAATCTGGTCTGATAATTTATTTATTCCGCAGGTCATTAGTAACTAGCAACACTTCTTACGGATATAGTTTAATTATTATCTGCACCATTTATGATTTTAGCCATTTTTTGCGCTATTGAACAGATTGATTCTTTTGGCAGGGATGAATAATTGATCAGAAAATCACATTTAGAATCTTCCGGTTCATCATAGAAAAAATCCTGAAGAAGGGGAATTTTGATGCCTTCTTTTAAAAGCTGAGCCTGCAGAGCTTTTGGATCTGTTTTTGTATCCACGCTCAAAAGGAAATGAAGTCCTGATTCCTGTTCCTGGATAGTGGCATGTTCCAGAAGACCGGATTTTTTAAATTCGCTGATGAGATTGTTTCTTAAAGTCCGGTAATGATTTTTCATGCGGTTTATGTGTTTTTCAAAATTATTTTCGGAGATAAAACGGGCCAGGGTAAACTGTTCAAAAGCAGAAACTGAACAGGAATAGGAAGAAAGTTTCTGCTCAAAATCACTGACAATTTTTGCCGGCAGAACCATAAAACCGATTCGGAATGAAGGGGAAAGGGTTTTAGAAAAAGTATTCATGTAAATGATTGAGCTTGCCGGAGAAAGGGATTGAAGGGTTGGCAGAGGTTTACCGTTAAAGCGGAATTCTGAGTCGTAGTCGTCTTCAATGATGTAGTTGTCGGGATTTGAATTTACCCAGTTTAAAAGCTCCATACGGCGGCGGACTGGCATTACGATTCCCGTGGGAAAGTGATGGTTTGGAGAAAGATGAACGACAGTTGCTTTAGAATCTGCAAGAAGCTGGGGTGAAATGCCCTGACTGTCTATATTTACAGGAATACACTGACCGCCGTTTAACTGGAAAATGGCCCTGGTTTTGTTGAATCCCGGATTTTCGACTGCATATAATTTGTCCTGTCCTAAAAACTGTACAAGGATTGAATAAAGAGATTCGGCGCCGGCTCCTATTACAATCTGTTCCGGATCAACTGACATATTGCGGAATTCTTTGAGCCAGACAGAAATTGCCCTGCGCAATTCCAAGGCACCTTTGATTCCGGTACGTGTCAGAAGTTTCTCGTCTCCACTGTTGAGAATCTGGCGCATTGTATGGCTCCACAATGCAAAGGGAAAATTTTGTGAAGACGTTGTATTGCTTGAAAAATCATATAAAAGTTTACTATCAACTGTTTGTTTTGATGAAAAAGAAGAAACGACCGGTTGTTCACTTTCAGAAACTAATGACCGTTCGTTAGTTTTAGTAGTAAAATCGGAAATATCTGTGATGAAAAAACCTTTTTTTTCTATGGAATAAATGTAACCCTCGCTGATTAAAAGACCGTAAGCATTCTGAATTGTAATTATGCTTACACCAAGATGGTCAGCTAACGACCGTTTGGAAGGTAATCTGGAATTAGCAGTGAGAGTTGAATTTAATATCTGTTCTTTTATTGTGCGGTAAATGTGTTCTGTGAGGGATAAAGATCCTCTATTTGAAAAATCCACGGTAATCATAATTGATATTATCATATTGAAGGAAAATGATTAAGTACGTAATACCAGAACGGGACAGGGATTGTAAGGGCGCGGAGCGTTATTTTATGAAATAAAATAATGGAGCGTAAGCGTAACCCTGAAAAGCCCGTTTTTTGCAGAGCAAAAAGTCCCCCTGCTGCGTTATAATAATAATATGAAATTTTTATTGGCTGCCATTAATTCAAGGTTTAATCATACAAATATTGCCGTCAGGGGAATTGCCCGTTACATAAATCGCGAAAATGTGGATTTTGACGAGTGGACAATAAATCAGAGTGAAAACGATATTCTCCGCGGTATTGGAACGCACAAACCAGATGTGGTGATTTTCAGTACTTATATCTGGAATGCGGCTATTGTGCAGAAGCTTCTTGTTGATGTAAAAAAAATTTTGCCGGACGTGATTCTTGGGCTTGGCGGACCTGAAGCAACTTACAACAGTCTGGAATACATGAAAAAATTTGAAGCAGTGGATTTTGTATGTCATGGCGAAGGTGAAGAAACAACTGCAGAAATTGTCGCTGTCCTTGAAAATGGTGTAAGTGTAAAGAATTTGAAACAGGTGAAGGGTCTTTTTGTAAGGGATGAAAAAGGAGAATGCATTTTTACTGGGGAAAGGGATTTAATCTGTAATCTTGATGTGCTTCCTTTTTGTTATGATGATTTGAGTGAAAAAGATACAAAAATTTTTTATTACGAATCAAGCCGTGGCTGTCCTTTCAGCTGTGCTTACTGCATGAGTTCTCTTGATAAACGGGTGCGGTTCAAGTCACTGGAAAAGGTTAAGGAAGAATTAAAACTTTTTCTCGATGCCGG
Source organism: Treponema sp. (assembly GCA_045597415.1). Taxonomy (GTDB): domain Bacteria; phylum Spirochaetota; class Spirochaetia; order Treponematales; family Treponemataceae; genus Treponema_D. The sequence continues at coordinate 69,911 of JAZLKD010000002.1, forward strand.
AGTTAAGCTGGTAAAATTTGTGGACAGGACATATAATCTGCAGGAAGACCGCTATCTGGCAATATGGCAGTTTATTCTTGATAATCATAATGGAAAGACAATGTTTCATTTTGAGATTGAAGCTGAATATCTGTCCGTTGTCGCCTTAGAATTTTTGCAGAAAGTTCCTGCCGGGGTAATGCAGTTTGAAATTGGAGTACAGTCTTCTAATCCCGTTGTCCTTAAGGCTGCAGGACGTTCTCCTGAAACCAAAAAACTGGCTGAAAATATTCTGCGTATTCCAGATACAATTCATAAACATCTGGATCTGATTGCCGGTCTGCCACTGGAAAATTTGGAAAGTTTTGGGAATTCTTATGATTATGTTATGGGATTAAAACCGGATGCATTGCAGCTTGGTTTTTTAAAGGTGCTGGCTGGTACAAAAATGTTTGAATATGCAAAAGATGGCGGGTGGCTTTGGATGGATAATCCGCCTTATGAAACTTTCAGTACGCCTTATTTGAGCTGGGAAGAAATGCTGTTTTTGAAGGATGTGGAAGTTTTGACTGATGCGTACTGGAACAGCGGGATTTTTGAAAGGACAATGGAATATGTTTTTGAAGCCTGCGGCGGTAAAATGTGGAATTTTATAAGTGGTTGTGCACGGATTGCCAGGGCTGATGGAACTTTGGACAGTGCCAGAAAACCTTTGTTCTGGTTTGACTGGCTTGCTGAAAATTGTGGAAAAACCGGTTCTGGTCTTGTACGGAGTGAAATTATTGAAAACCTCAAATATGATTTTATGAAGCTGGGAAAAACAAGTAATTTTCCTGCGTGGTTTGACAGGCATTATGATAAGGAAAAACATCTTGCTGCAATGATTGCTCATGAGGAAAAAACAGGAGTTCGTATAAATTACAGAAACAGTGAATGGGATATTATCAGCGGAAAAGAAATATTATTCGTGTATTAAAAAAAATATGTGTTAAAATTAAGAATACAAAATCTAAAGGAGGCAAAACATGATTTTGTCAATTATTCTTACAATTCTTATTGGTGCTCTTGTAGGCTGGCTTGCTGGTATTCTTATGAAGAGTAAAGGTGGTTTCTGGTGGAACTGTCTTATCGGTATCGTAGGTTCAGCAATCGGAACTGCTATTTTCAATTTAGTTGGTATTGGCGGCGGACTGGTTATTAATCTTGTAATCGACATTGCCGGCGCATGTATCCTGTTGCTGCTTTTGAGAGCTCTTAAGGTTATTAAATAATAATTTTAATGCTCTAAAAAAAACCCCGTTACTTATTAAAGTGACGGGGTTTTTTGTTGTGGATAAATTGTTTCTAATCAACAAACAGTTTTGTGCTCAGGTAACGGTTGCCGCTGTCTGGAAGAAGGGCTACAATTGTTTTACCAGCGTTTTCCGGACGTTCTGCAAGGATTCTGGCTGCTTTGAGGGCGGCTCCGCTTGAGATTCCTACAAGAATGCCTTCACTGTGGGCAAAACTTCTGCCTTCTGCAAATGCATCATCATTTTCGATAGGGATAATTTCATCTACTACAGATGAGTCATAGTTTTCAGGAACAAAGTTTGCACCAATTCCCTGGATTTTGTGTGGGCCTGCTGTTCCTTTGCTTAAAAGCGGGCTTGATGCAGGTTCAACTGCAATGATTTTTACGGCTGGATTTTTGCTTTTAAGGTATTTTCCGACACCGCTTACTGTTCCGCCTGTTCCAACTCCTGCAACAAAAATATCCACTTTTCCGTCTGTCTGATTCCAGATTTCAGGTCCCGTTGTTTCAAGATGTGCTGCAGGATTTGATGGATTTTCAAACTGGCCGAGGATGAATGAACCAGGTGTTGCAGCTTTGAGTTCTTCTGCTTTGTCCAGTGTTCCTTTCATGCCGAGGGAGCCTGGTGTAAGGATTACTGTGGCTCCGTATGCCTTAAGCATTGTCTGTCGTTCAACGCTCATTGTATCTGGAAGAATAAGAACTGCTTTGTAACCTCTGGCCGCTGCAACTGCGGCCAGACCAATTCCCGTGTTGCCTGATGTAGGTTCAATGATTGTAGCCCCCGGTTTAAGAATCCCGGCTTTTTCTGCATCAATAATCATTCTGTATGCAACGCGGTCTTTTACGGAACCTGCAGGGTTAAAAAGTTCAAGTTTAGCAAGGATAGTTGCTTTTGAATCTTTTGCGTAATTATTGAGTTTTAATATCGGAGTGTTTCCAATAAGTTCCAGTGCGCTGTTTTTAATATCTGCCATACATTTACCTCTCTATTATTACCTACTCAGCAGGTAGGATTATTTTATAAATATAATGCACAATCAGGAAGTTGTACAATATTTTATTGTTATGAAGAGTTATAAGTAATTTTTATAGTGGTAAAACCAGTGTTAATTTGTCAAATGGTCCTTGAGAATTTTAAGGTAGTCTGTACCGGCCTGGGAAAGCACAACGTTCTTTTTTGTGATATAGCCGATTTCCATGGCACTGTCACTGTTTTCGGTGTCCTGGAATGGAACGGCAACATATTCATTACCGTTAAGCTCGTTACTGATGATTCCAGAACAGAGACAGTAGGCATTGAGACCTTTCATAAGATTAAGATTAGTGGCACGGTCAGTTGTGCGGATGATTTTAGGGTAATCTTTTTCGGCAAGAATTTCTTCTGCATAGTAGAAAGAGCTGGAAGCATTCTGGTCGAACATAAGACAAGGGTAATCACATAACTGGTCAAAAGTGATGAATTCATTTTTGGCGAGAGGATGTTTTTTGTAGAGATAAACGAATGCCCGGCAGCTTACAAGAGGTTCAAAAACAAGGTCGCTGGCCTTAAAAACTTTAGTTAGGGCTGTGCGGTTGAAATCGCTTAAATATAGAATACCGATTTCGCTGCGGAGGTTAGCAACGTCTTCAATTACTGTGAGGGTGCGTGTTTCGTTGATGGCAAACTCATAGGAATTATCATCCTGATATTTTTTTACCATTTCAATGAAGGATTTGACACAGAAGGAATAGTGCTGGCAGCTTACGGCAAACTTTTTTTTGCGTGTTTTTGATGTGTCAAAACGTTCAAGAAGGTTATCGTACTGAGCGTAAATCTGGCGTGCGTACTGAATGAATTCTTTACCTTCAGCAGTAAGACTGATTCCCTTGCTTGAGCGGTTAAAGAGAATGATGTTGAATTCGTTTTCTACGTCTTTGATGGCAGCGGTAAGAGATGGCTGAGAGACGTAAAGCTGTTCTGCTGCTTTGTTGAAAGATCCGATTTCGGAAACACCGATAATGTATTTTAGCTGCTGAAGTGTCATACAGTTAGAATAATTCTTTTTGGAGATTTGTTAAAGGTGGTTTCGACGGGCTTAACCACCGCGAGGTTTTGGCTCAACCACCGCGGGATTAGCCGATCAGGGCGTGGATGAAGGCTTTGAGGCCTTTTTCGAGGTATTCGCGGCTGGTAGCGACGTTGATGCGCTGAAAGTTTTCGCCTTCGTGGCCGAAAATGTTCCCCGGATCGAGCCAGAGGTTTGCCTGTGTTATGCGGCGGTTTTGTTCCTGATCATCGAATGGAAGTCCTGAACAGTCAACCCAGAGCAGGTATGTAGCCTGTGGTTTAGCTGCATGGATAAGTCCTTTGCCGTTCTGATTAATGAAATCTGCAGCAAATTCCAGGTTTGATTCCAGGAAGGCTTTGCATTCATTAAGCCAAGGTTTGCCTTTTGTGTATGCTGCTTCACAGGCTGTGAGGCCGAGGACGTTTGGTTCATCGTAGCCGGTGTTATATTTTTCTTTCTTGAATTTTTCGCGCAGTTTTTTGTTTGAAATGAAAATGTTTGAAACCTGTAAGCCTGCAAGGTTGAAGGTTTTGCTTGGTGCGGTTGCTGTTACAGTAATGTCTTCGATTTCTGGTGAAAGGGAGGCAAATACTGTATGTTTATTGCCGCTCCAGATAAAATCGCTGTGGATTTCATCGCTGAAAACTATAACCTTGTATTTGAGGCAGATTTCTGCAAGGCGTGAAAGTTCGTCTTTTGACCAGCAGACTCCTCCAGGATTGTGAGGGTTACAGAAGAGAAAGAGTTTTACTTTTTGTGTTTTGACCTGATGTTCAAAATCTTCAAAGTCGATGTGGAAACGACCGTCGCCGCCGGAATTTTTCTGCCATTTGAGACTTGAAGAAACAAGCCGTCGGCCTGCATTTTTAACTGCCATTGAAAAAGGATAGTAGACCGGGCTTAAAAAAATTACGCCGTCTTTCGGTTCTGTTAATGCTTTGATGGCTGTTGCAAGGGCATAGACTACACCCGGGGTTTCAACAAGCCATTCCCTTTTTACATTGTAATTATGGGCAGTTTTAATCCATCCGGCTACTGCCTCAAAATAATGGGGTTTGATGTTTGTGTAGCCGAAAATGCCATGGTCTGTACGTAGATGAATTGCATCAAGAATTTCAGGAGCAGTTTTAAAGTCCATGTCGGCAACCCAATATGAAAGGCAGTTGCTTTTGTGGCCACGTTCAAGGGTAAAGTCAAATTTGAGGCAGTCTGTGTTGTATCTGTTCTGTGATGAAAAATCGTACATATAAATCTCCTGTCGGGGGTTTGGGGGTTTACCCCCAGGTGAAGGGGGTGGGCTGCAACGTAAGTGCAGGCCAGGGGGAAGGCTTTCCCCTCTAAAAAATTAATCGTCCAAAGCCTGCTTAAGGTCAGCAATAAGCTCACCGGCATTTTCGATTCCAACGCTGAGGCGCAGAAGACTGTCGGTAACACCAGCTTTGAGTCGCTGCTCTTTTGGAATAAAATTGTGGGTCTGGGCTGCAGGATAAGTGATGAGGGACTGAACGCCGCCAAGACTTTCTGCAAATAGAATTGTATTGAGTTTTTTAAGGACTGTCTCAACTTTTTGCGGAGAATTCACTTCAAAACTGATCATTGCTCCATCACCGTGAGTCTGTTCTTTATGGATTTTGCCTTGATTACCTGTCAGAAGTGAAGGGTAGTAAACTTTTGATACTGCTGGATGGTTCTGAAGGAAATCTACAATTTTATGCGCATTCTCCTGGGCTTTTTCTATACGGATTGCCAGTGTCTTGATGCCGCGGAGAACGAGAAAAGCATCAAAGGGTGACAGAACGCCGCCTTCTGAAATCTGAATGAAGCGGAAGAATTCGTCAAACTCTTTTGAATCATATACTAGAAAGCCTGAAAGTGTGTCGTGATGGCCGCTCAGGAATTTTGTGCCGGAGTGGATGATAAGGTCAGCGCCGAAATCCTTTGGTGTCTGCAAATATGGCGAGAAGAACGTATTGTCAACGATGAGGACACCGCCGTTTTTGTGGATAAGGTCTGCACAGCCTTTAATGGAGGTAACTTTCATTGTCGGATTTGTAGGAGTTTCGATGAAAATGGCTTTTGTGTGGCTGTTGATGAGTTTTGCTACTGTGCCCAAGTCTGTTGTATCTGCGTAGAGTGCTTCGATGCCGTATTTAAAGTAGATTTCAAAAAGTCTGTAGGTGCCGCCGTAAAGGTCTTCGCTTACAATAATCTGGTCACCCGGTTTGAAATATTTGATTATTGCGGAAAGTGCTGTCATGCCGCTGGAAAAGGCAAGGGAATAAGAACAGTGTTCAAGAACGGCTACTGTCTGTTCCAGTTCAAGTCTGGTCGGGTTGAGGCAGCGGCCGTAATCAAAGCCTGTTGATTTGCCTAATTCAGGATGTGCAAAAGTTGAACTTAAAAAAACTGGTGTGGCAACGGCCCCGGTTGTTTTTTCTACTGGTGTGTAACCGCGTACACAGAATGTTTCTGCTGAATTACTACAGGGTGTTGCAGGATCAGGGGATGCTGCGTGGCTTTCTTTTATAGAAGCTTCCAGAATACATGAAGAAATCATAATTGTCTCCTTATTATTCCTATCGGTTAGGTAGGAAATTATCATGGTAATAGAATACAACTATTGAAGATGGATTTGTAATATAAAATTCTTATAACGGGTTATTAAATTTTAGTATTATGCAAGAGGAGTGGAATCCTGTATAGTTTGGTTATTCCTACTGATGTGGTAGGGAATAAAAACTAAAAACAAAACCCAGTATTCTGGCAGAGGAGATAAAAAATGGCAGGAAACATTCTATTTAAAAAATACACTTCAGAAGATTATGTAAAGGTTGCAGAACAGACTGCAAACTGGATCAAGACAACAGAAAAGGCTGGAAAATTCGGTAAGCTCTGGACTCAGGCTCCGGATTCTACAGAAGACTACAGTGATTATCCAATGCTTACACCTAAATCACTTTACGGTGGTTCTGCCGGTGTTGGTCTTTATTACCTCCGTTTGTATCAGGTAACAAAAAAGGAAGAATATCTTGAAGAAGCAAAGGCTGCTGCAAAGGAACTTATTGAAACTGATGAAGGTCTTGATTTTTACAAACGCACTTTGAATCTTGGCGTTACAGATGACAAACTTGTTCATGTTAAGAATATGCCGGGCTGGATTGCAGGATTTAACAACGGTCCTACAGGTCAGGCTTACTTTGTACTTAAACTTTATGAAGTTACAAAAGAGGAACAGTATCTTAAATTTGCAGTTAAGGTTGCCGATGATGTAATTGCAGCAGGAAAATCTGAAGGCGATTATCTTTACTGGTCTGAACAGCTTGATTACTGTGGTGACGGTTCTTATATTCCATATTTTGCAGAAGTTTACAGAATTACAAAAGATGAAAAATATACAGATGCAGCCCGCAGGTTTGGTAATTACCTCCTTACAAAAGGAAAGCCTGCACCTCGCGGCGGAACTTACTGGAACGTTGTTGACCTTACTGTAATTGACTTTCCAAATGGTGTGTTCTGGGTAAACCTTGCACACGGAACTTCCGGGGTTGGATTTATCTTTACATTTATCTACAACCTTACAAGAGAAGAAAAGTTCCTTAATGCTGCAAAAGAAGCTGCAAAATACATTCAGGGACTTGCAGTTGGTGATGATGACGCTGTTCTTATTCCTTACCTGGACAGCATTGAAGACGGTCCTTCTACTGAATTCTACTATTTGAGTCAGTGTCATGGTCCTGCGGGAACTTCACTTCTGTTCCATGCACTCTATGATATTACAGGTGAACAGGAATATTACGACTGGACACTTAAACTCAGCCGCGGAATCATCAGGGCCGGTGCTCCTGAAACATTCAGCCGCGGTTACTGGCAGAGTCACGCTTTGTGCTGTGGTACTCCAGGTATTCTTGAACACTTTGTTTCGATCTACAAACTGACTGGTGAAAAAGAATTCCTTGAATACGCTAACCGCACTGCAAAGACAATCATCGGGCTTTCATTTGTTGAAGAATCAAACTCTGATATCTATCATCAGACAAACCTTCGCAAGTGGAGCGGCGCATGGTGGAGAACAATTCCGACAGATGTTCATTCATATACAGGTCTTTACATTGGAACTTCAGGCAATGCCTGGACACTGCTTTCGCTTTATGCTGCAGAAAAAGGCATAAACCTTGTAAATACAATCGATTACGATTTTTTTAAGGAATAACTGAAAATGGCAAACGGTGGTTGAGCCTGTCGAAACCACCGTAATCAGAATATGGAGAAATTGAAAATGGCAAAACTTTATAATTCAATCACAGAACTTGTTGGAGAAACTCCACTTGTAAAACTTAACAGATACGGCGAATCAGAGGGAGTTGGGGGAAGCATTCTTGGAAAATTTGAATATTTTAATCCAAGCGGTTCAGTTAAAGACCGTGCTGCCCTCAACATTATTGAAGAAGCAGAAAAACGCGGCGACATTAAACCTGGAATGACTCTTGTTGATTACACAAGCGGCAACACTGGCATCGGAGAGGCTACTTTTGCAAATGCAAAGGGTTATAAATTTGTTGCTGTAATTCAGCCTGGTGTTAGTGTTGAACGTTCTCAGATTCTCAAAGCGCTGGGAGCAACTCTTCTGCAGGTTACAGATGTTCCGGGTTTTCCTGAACTTTTGAAAAACGGTCTTACAATGACTGGTCTTAAAAAGGTTTTTACTGATTTTGCAAAGGCAAACGGATGGTATTATCTGGATCAGTGTTCGGATATCAACAACTCCCTGGCTCACGTAAAATCAACCGGCCCTGAAATCTGGGAAGCAACAGGCGGTAAAGTTGATTATGTTGTTCAGCTTGTTGGAACTGGTGGAACTCTTTCTGGTCTTGCAAAATACTTCCGTGAGAAAAATCCGGATGTAAAGATTATTGGTGCACAGCCTGCAGAACAGTCTAAGAAGAATCCGGCTTTCCCTGACAGAAACACAATTGACGGTGTATTGAACTTTGACGGTGTTCCAGAAGCAAATTATCCGCCGCTTTTTACAGCGCTGAATACTGTTTACGACGAATGTTTTGATGTTGTAGCAGAAGATGCTTATGAAACAGGCCGCAAGCTTGTTGCAAAGGAAGGTTTCTTTGTCGGACAGTCCGCAGGAGCTGCTTTGTGGGTTGCAACTCAGATCGCAAAACGACCTGAAGCAAAAGGAAAGAATATTGTAGTAATACTGGCAGACAACGCCTTTAAGTATCTTTCTACAAATATGTACAAATAAGGGAGTTTATGAAAGGTTTAATCCGTAAACTGTTGCCGGTGCTGGGAGGACTTGTGGCACTGGCCGTACAGATTTTTGTTGAAAATCACAAAAGGCATGTTGTTCCGGAACATCCGTATTTTACCTGGGTTTTGATTACATTGACTGTCTTTTTTTCGGGATTTTTTGCTCTGACATTTGTTTCAGAAAAGGCTCGTGCTTATCTGGAAAAAAGCGGTTCGTTCTATCTAGGTGCCTTTGTGCTGGTAACTGTGCTGAATGTACTTGTGAGCAAGTGTGCGGTATTTCCGCCGTTTTTGTTTCCGAGTTTTGACAGGGTGTTTTCAGTTTTCTTTGAAAAAACCTGGTTTCTTCTCGGATGTGCGGCGGCTTCATTCAAGTTGCTGGGACTTGGACTTCTGTTCGGAATCGCATTTGGATTTTCCACAGGAGTTGGAATCGGATTTTCAAGGAAGTTCGGGTATTGGGCTAATCCACTGATTAAAATTATCGGACCAATTCCTGCAACTGCATGGATTCCGTTGATGCTGCAGCTTCTGCCTGCTTACGGGGCGAGTGTGTTTGTTGTAGCGCTTTCAGTATGGTTCCCTGTTGTTCTGCTTACAAGCTCAGGAATTGCAAATATTCCGAATGCTTATTTTGAAGTCGGTAAAACACTGGGAGCAGGAAAATTTTATCAGATCTTTAAGATTGGAATTCCTGCTGCAATGCCAAACATCATTCAGGGAATTTTCTTTGGTGTATGTTCATCATTTATTGCGCTGATGCCTGCAGAAATGTATGGAGCAAAAGGCGGAATCGGTTACCTGATCAATCACGGTAAGGAAAACGTAGACTATACAGAAGTTTATTCTGCACTAATTCTTACTGCAATTTTCTGTACTGTTATCCTTAACATCGTTTTTGTTATTAGGGGAAGAGTCCTGCGCTGGCAGAAAGGTCTTGTAAAATGGTAGGAGGCTTTTTATGGAAGGTGAAGTAAGAATAAACAATGTTTCTAAAGTTTTTGAAAGCAGGGAAGAGACAGTAACAGCCCTTAATGGAGTTGATTTTACGATTCCTGCAGGAAGTTTTGTAAGCCTTATTGGACCTTCCGGTTGTGGCAAGACAACACTTTTGCGCTGTATTGCCGGACTTGAAAAACCGACCGGCGGGCAGATTGAAGTTGACGGTGTTAAAGTTACAAAACCCGACAGCGACAGAGGGTTTGCGTTTCAGCAGGCAAATCTTTTTCCATGGCTCAATATCAGGGATAATGTTGCTTTCGGCCTTAAAGCGCGCCATGTTTATCAGGAAAATAAAAATTCAGTTGATGAATTTATTGAAATGGTGGGATTGAAGGGGTTTGAAAATGCTTTTCCCCATGAGGTATCCGGCGGTATGAATCAGAGGGCCAGCCTTGCGAGGGCTCTTGTGGGACATCCAAAGATTCTTCTTCTTGATGAACCTCTTGGTGCCCTGGATGCTTTTACAAGAATGACAATGCAGGATGAAATTCTCCGCATTAAAAAAGAGCATGACATGACAATGATAATGGTTACACATGATGTTGATGAAGCCGTTTATCTTAGTGATTATGTTGTGGTTATGACTCCCCGGCCTGCAAAGGTTGAGAAAATCATAAAAATTGAACTTGGTCAGCCAAGGGCAAGAAAACAGGATGTGTTCCTTAATTACAGGACACAGATTCTTGAAATCCTGAACTATGCAGGTCAGGTAAAAGAAGTTGAATTTAACCTGTAACAGATGCAGGTTATGGAGGAAAAAATGAAAAAATTAGCGGCTTTGATTGCAGCTTTAGGGTTGGTTTTTGGTCTTGCTTCATGTGGCCAGAAAGAAAAAACAACTGTAATTGGTTACAGAACAGGTTCTCTTTGTGCAATTCCAATTCATATTGCAGTTCTTAACGGACTTTTTGATCAGGAATTTGAAGCTATCGGGCAGAAAGTTGAAGCTCTGCATCAGGCAGGTTTCAGCGGCACTACTGCAGAACTTGTGGGAGCCGGAAAAATTCACGGTGGATTTGAATTGATTTCTTCAAATCTTCAGGCAATGGAAAATGGGCTTCCGATTGTATTTGCTTCAGGCGTTCATACAGGATGTACAAGATATTTTGTGCGCCAGGAATCAGGAATCAGCAGTGCAGCAGATCTTAAAGGAAAGAAAATCGGTGTAATGAATCTTACTGATTCTTCTGTAATTAACCTTAAAAGGAAACTTGGCGAGTATGGAATTAAAGTTGCCATTGAAAACAGTGAAGTTGATTTTGTAGTTTATGAAATGGCAGCCCTGGGTGTAGCACTCAAAAATGGTGAAGTTGATGTAATTGCCCTTCATGAACCAATGGCTACAAAAGTTGAAAAAGAATACGGATTCAAGCAGATTCTTGATACTGGTACAGATGAAAAATTCAAGGATGAATACTGCTGTCAGATTTTCGTGACAGAAGATTTTCTTGCAGACAATCCTGAAGGTGTTAAGGCATTCGTTCGTGCAATTCAGAAGGCTTCTGCTTATGTTCAGGCTGTTCCTGAAGAAGCAGCACGCATTCAGCTTGAAAACAACTTTACTTCAGGTACAGTTGAAGGAAACGTTCAGATTCTTAAAACTTTGAACTATGAAGCATCTGTTGAAAAAGGACGTCAGACACTGGTTAATGCAGTTCATGAATTGAAGGAACTGGGAGTTCTTAAACCTGCAACTGATGCAGAAGAATTCATCAAACGCGGTTATGTAAATATTGAAGGACTTCCAAACGGATATATTTATAACCCTGAAACAAAAGAATTCATCGAAAAATAAGAATCATGGATGCCTTATATTCCTACCTTGTTGCTAGGATTTATTTTGTGGTATAATGTAAAAATGGATGATTTAAAATATATAATTGCAGAAATGCCGCAGGCCGGTGATACATGTCTGGTAGGAATGTCAGGTGGTGTAGATTCAACACTTACAGCCCTTTTGCTTAAAGAAAAGGGCTGCCGTGTAATTGGTGTAACAATGTCACTTTGGGACGGCTCTGTAGTAGAGAAGAATGAAAATTCCAATAAAGTCAAAATGAAGGAAGCCTGCTACGGTCCCGGAGAAAATGAAAATATTGAAGAATGTGAACGTTTCTGTAAGGCTCATGATATTGAATATCATGTTGTCAGGGTTGTAGAACAGTATAAAGAAAAAGTCCTGGAATATTTTAAATCTGAATATCGTGCAGGACGAACTCCAAATCCATGCATTATGTGCAATCGTAATATTAAGTTTGGTGCAATGCTTGAGGCTGTGGAAAAACTGGGGATAACTTACGATTATTTTTGTACAGGGCATTATGCTTCAATCGTTCAGCCCGAAAAATGTTTGTTTGGTACAGAAGAGCGGCCGTTTATGGTTGCTGGTGCAATGGATGTTTCCAAAGATCAGACATATTTTATTTACCGCGTTCCTTCGGAAGTCTTAAAAAAGGTAAGGTTTCCTCTGGCACAGATGCAGAAAAAAGATGTTTTTGAACTTGCCCGTAAAGCAAATCTTGAAGCTGCCAATCGTGAAGAATCCCAGGACTTCGTCGGCGAAGAATACCGTGATGCATTGTTTGCTGACAAAGAAAGTGTTCCAGGTGATATTATTGATCTTGACGGTCATATTCTTGGCCGTCACAGAGGAATAGAATATTATACAATCGGTCAGCGCCGCGGTCTTGGAGTTGCTGCTCCCCAGCCGATGTACGTTCATTCCATTGATGCAAAGAATAATCTTGTAGTTCTTGCAAAAAATGAAGAATTGAACAGTTCTGGTCTGGTTGCAGATGATTTTGTCTGGCCTGGAAATGTAGAACCTTCAGAAGAATTTGAAACTTTTGTAAAAATCCGTCTGGCAAGTCGTCCTGTCAAATGTCGTGTTTCAAGATATGTTCCGGACCAGGATGATAAAACTGAATATGCCGGTCAGCCGTGGAAAATTATTTTTGAAGAACCTCAGAGGGCAGTAGCTCCAGGTCAAAGTGCGGTTTTGTATCAGAATGGGCTGATTGTTGGAGGCGGCATAATCAGTACAGTAATCCGATAGATTTACTGATTGTTCAATTCTTTTTTTATTGAATGCAATGTCCAGGCCCCAAGAAACAGTGCCAGAATTCCGCTTAAAAGATTGCTTACTCCCATAACAATTCCGGCACTTTCTCTTCCAAGATCTGTAAATTTCTGTAAAGCAAGAAGAACCGGTACACGGAATAAAAAAATTCTGCAGAAATTCATAAATAGAGTTACTTTTGTTTTTCCATAACCGTACATAAGAGATAAAACTGTGGCGTTAAGGCCAAGTGGAATTGCACCCCATGCTTCATAAAAGTAAATGTCTTTAATCATCTGCTGAAATTCACTATCTTCATGGGCAAAAAATTTTGATATGTATTCCAGGCAGGTAAGAGACATTGTCATTAAAACTGCGCCGAGAAGCAGATTGCAGATAAGTTCGCACCAGAAGGCTTTAATTGTGCGGTCATATTTTTTTGCACCGCGGTTTTGCGAAATAATTGCGCTTCCACCTTCCTGAAATCCGGCCTGAGGCATTGTTGAAATTCCACCAATGTTGTTTGAAACTCCTAAAGCCCCGACTGTTTTATCGCCGTAAAAAGTACACATTGAGTTGACGATAACTTTTCCCATGGCAAATGCAGCTTTTTCGATGATTACCGGAATTGAAAGCTTGAGCATTGGCATTGTGATTTCAGATTTAAATGAAACAGATTTTGGTGAAAAACTGAAAACATTGTCTTTTTTAAACAGATTCCAGCCGGCAGCACAAAGAACGGTAGACTGGGCAATTAAAGTTGCAATGGCGATAGCAGTAACGCCAAGATTAAATCCATAAATAAAAATTGCTGTGAGACTTAATTTTGTCGCAACGATGGACATATTAAGCCAGAGAATTCGTTTTGATTTTCCTCTTGCCCTTTCAATGGCAATGTAAATGTTGTTAAAAAAAGTTATAACAAGGGCGACAATTTCAATTCTAAAGTAGGTTGCTCCGATTGTAATGAATTGTTCAGGAGTTTTCATAAGGCGCAGAAACATTTCGGCAGCTGGCAGCAAAGTCAAAAGAACTGCAGCTCCAAGAAATCCGCAGATTGCAATCATTGTCGAAACGCGTTTCTTAACAAGTTCGTAATCACCAGCACCAAAAGCTTCACTTACTTTAATACTGGATCCAACGGCAAGACCGCTTCCGAGGGCTGTGAGCATAATCTGAATCTGAGAAATATAAGCAACTGATGAAACGGCTGAAGCACTGATGTGTGCTGCCATCATTGTATCAAAAACTTTAAAAACCTGGGTAAGGCTCTGATATAAAGCAAGGGGAGCGCAAACATACAGAATGACCCGGAACATGTTACCGTTGAGTGCGAATTCCCTGAATTTTTCGTCTTTTTTGCTTAATGTTGCTGCCATTAATGAATTTTCCTCTTACAAATAATTGTATTCTTAAATAAAATGTAAAAATACGAGAATTTTATGAAAATTCAGGTTAAAATACAGAAAAATTATGATTCAAAGCGTTTACGATACAAAAAGAAATGGACTTTACAGAGACAGGGTCAAGGATTTTTTTATGGACAGGCTTGTCCGTTCTGAATCCATGGCAGAATCCCACTATCATCCTTATTTTGAGCTTTTCTATCTGCTGAAAGGTTCATGCAGAATTTTTGCCGATCACAGCCTGTTTTTTGCTTCAGAAGGCGAAATGGTGATTCTTCCGCCTTCAACACTTCACAGGACACAGTATGAAAATCAAGTAGAACGGATTACTGTGAGTTTTACGGAAAGTTTTTGTCATGATTTTGATGATGTGCTTGGAAAAGGTTTTTTTGAAAATAATTTTTCCATGCGCAAACTGACTTTTGATTCTGTAACAAGAAATAAATTGAATGATTTACTGGCGGAAATTGCTGTTGAAAAGCAGAAAAATGATCAGTTCAGTAAGGCTAATATAAAAGCATTATTTGCCCGTGCAGGGATTTTACTGGCGCGGACTTTGAAACAGAGTGGAGGGGGAGCCGGTGGAATCGGGCAGGCGGAAATGTCCATTGAAACAGCTGCCAGATTTATATTTGAAAATTACGGTAAAGATATAACTTTGCAGGAAGCAGCAGAAGTTGCCGGAATGCGTGACACATATTTTTCGAGAAAGTTTCAGGAAGTGACAGGCTATGGCTTTAAGGAATATCTGACCAGTCTGCGAATTCAGCATAGTCAGGAAATGCTTTTGAACAGCAGCCTGACCATAACACAGATTGCCGATGCCTGCGGATTTGCAAGCAGCAACTATTTTGGCGATGCCTTCAAAAAGTTGACAGGAACATCGCCAAGAGAGTTCCGGAAAATCAAAGGAAACTAGATTTCAATATTTCCTTCAAAATTCATTTTTGTTTCACCGGTGAGGAAAACTTTTTCGCCGTCATAGCGTACTCTTAAGATACCGCCGCGGACACGGACTGTAACGTCTGTATTCATTTTGCAGTAACCGTTGAGACAGGCAGCTACAACTGCGGCACAGGCTCCGGTTCCACAGGCTGGTGTTTCACCGTTTACTCGTTCCCATGTACGCATTTTAATTTCTGTAGGTCCAACTACGCGCACAAATTCAGTATTTGTGTGTTCTGGGAAAACTTTGTGTGTTTCAAAAAGTGGCCCCAGTTTTTCAATGTCAACCTTATCAACAAAATCAACAAATGTTACACAGTGAGGGTTTCCTACGTTTACACAGCTAACATTGTATTCTTTACCGTCCACTGTAAGAGGCACGTTGAGGATTTTGTCCCCGCTGTTTTCTTTCAGTGTTGTAGGAATATTCTTTGCCTTGTACTTTGGAATACCCATTTCAACTTCAACAGAATTGATTTTGCCGTTCATTTTGTAAAGGGTGAGTTTTTTGATGCCGGCTTCTGTTTCAATCTGAAGAATTGCTGTCGGATCTGAATATCGGCTGTGCTTGTCAGCAACACCAAATACATTGTTTTCGTAAAGGTATTTTCCAACTGCGCGGATAGCGTTTCCGGCCATTTTTGCTTCTGAACCATCCATATTGAAGAAGCGCATTTTTGCATCAGCCTTTTTGCTTTTGCTTACCAGAACAAGGGAATCTGCTCCGATTCCGTCATGACGGTTGCAGAGTCGGATTGCAAGACCTGCAGGGTTTTTAACTTCATTTTCTTCAGCGTTGATGAGAATAAAGTCGTTGCCAGTTGATTCCATTTTGTAGAAGTGAATCTTTTCTCTTGTGGCTCTCAGGTCGTTGATGTCAACAAGTTCAAAGTTTGAATTGTTGTAGTCGCTCATAAGACAGTTTGCAAGAGCGTTTGCTGTATCAAGAGAAGTGAGACAAGGAATGTCTTTTTCAACTGCATGACGGCGCATTTTTACAGAGTCTGCATGTGGGTCACGGCCCTTTGCAGAAGTTGAAATTACGTAGTCAATTTTTCCTGAATCAAGCAAAGTCAAAAGGTTGTCATCCGGATTTTCGTGGATTTTATTTACAGTTGTAACTTCAAGACCAAAGTCCCGGAGAGTTGCAGCATTTCCTTCTGTGGCATAAAGCTTAAAGCCCATGTCAGCAAATTTTCTTGCAAGTTCTGGAATTTCGTAGCGGTCAGTTTTGCGTACAGAGAAGAGAACTCCGCCTGAACGCTTCATGTTGTAGCCGGCAGCAACAAGTCCCTTGAACAGAGCTTCTTCCATTGTAGAAGCAATACCAAGAACTTCACCAGTTGATTTCATTTCAGGACCAAGATGAGTATCTACGTCCATCAGTTTTTCAAAGCTGAATACAGGAACTTTAACTGCAAAGTATGGCGGAATCTTGTACAAGCCTGTTCCATAGCCCATATTCTTAAGTGGTTCTCCAAGCATTGCACGGGCAGCAAGTTCAACCATTGGAACGCCTGTAACCTTAGAAATATAAGGAACGGTGCGGCTCGAACGAGGGTTTACTTCGATAATGTAAAGTTCGTTGTCGTAGATAAGGTACTGAATGTTTACGAGACCTTTTGTTCCAAGTGCAAGTGCCAGATCGCGGCTCTGTTTAACGATTTTCTGTCGCATAACATCGTTCAGGTTCCAGCTTGGATAAACGGCGATTGAGTCACCTGAGTGAACACCAGTGCGTTCAATGTGTTCCATGATTCCAGGAATGAGAACGTCTTCGCCGTCACAGATACCGTCAACTTCCAGCTCTGTTCCCAGCATATACTGGTCAATGAGGACAGGGTTTGTAATTCCCTGAGCCAGGATGATTTTCATGTATTCGCGGATATCGTCGTCGTTGAAGGCGATGATCATGTTCTGACCGCCAAGAACGTAGCTTGGACGCATAAGAACAGGGTAGCCAAGAGTTTTTGTAGCTTTCAGGGCTTCTTCTTCCGTAAAGATTGTAAGTCCCTTTGGGCGCTTGATATTTAATTTTTCACAAAGTTCGTCAAAGCGTTCACGGTCTTCTGCCAGGTCAATTGCATCAGCTGAAGTTCCGAGGATGCGGATTCCCTGCTTGTCCAGGAAGTTTGCCAGCTTGATTGCAGTACCACCACCAAATGCAACTACAACGCCGATTGGTTTTTCAACGTTGATTACGTTCATTACATCTTCTGGAGTAAGTGGTTCAAAGTAGAGGCGGTCGGCTGTATCAAAGTCAGTTGAAACAGTTTCAGGGTTGTTGTTTACGATGGCAACTTCATAGCCCAGTTTCTTCAATGTCCATACACACTGAACTGAAGAATAGTCGAATTCAATACCCTGACCAATACGGATAGGCCCTGAACCAAGAACAACGATTGTGCCCTTTGATTTTGGAACATTTCCGCCGGCCATTTTTCCGTGCAGGTCGTTCAAGAAGTTTTCAGCTTCGTTTTCTTTGTCGTAGCATGAGTAGAAATATGGAGTCTCCGCGTTGAATTCACCGGCACAGGTATCAACCATTTTGAAAGAAGTTGGAGCCGGGAGTGAACCGTGGGCATATTTTACATCATCACGGCCAGAAGCATCGTCAAGGGCAATGTTTTCAAGCTTCCACAGGAACCATTCGTCAACTTTTGTAACGTTGTGGATTTCTTCCACAGTCATAATCTTGCGCTTTAATGCCTGATAAATTGCAAAGATTCTCTGGTCTGTACACTGACCGACTCTTTCGCGGATTTTTTCGTCGCTTTCTTCTTCAAAAACTTTAAGGTTAAGGTTTTTAACGCCAAGTTCAGCACCGCGCACAGCCTTAAGAATTGCTTCTTCAAAGTTCTGACCGATAGCCATAACTTCACCAGTTGCCTTCATCTGAGTTCCCAATTTTCTGGCAGCATAAACAAACTTGTCGAACGGGAATTTAGGCATTTTAACAACAACATAGTCAAGAACAGGTTCAAAACAGGCTGCAGTCTTTTTTGTAACTGCGTTTTCAATTTCATCAAGATTAAAGCCGATGGCAATAAGAGCGGCAACTTTGGCAATAGGATAACCTGTAGCCTTAGACGCCAGGGCAGAAGAGCGTGAAACACGAGGGTTTACTTCGATTACTGCATATTCAAAAGTGTCAGGGTTCAATGCAAACTGACAGTTACAGCCACCTTCAATTTCAAGGGCAGAGATGATGTTCAAGGCAGCAGAACGGAGCATCTGATATTCTTTGTCTGCCAGAGTTACAGTTGGAGCAATAACGATAGAGTCTCCAGTGTGAACACCTACAGGGTCAAAGTTTTCCATTGAACAGACTGTAATAACGTTTCCGGAATGGTCGCGCATTACTTCAAACTCAACTTCCTTCCAGCCGGAAATACATTTTTCAACAAGAATCTGGTGGATAGGTGAGCGGTGAAGACCGTTGTGGGCGATTTCGTCAAATTCTTCCCAGGTATTTGCAATACCACCTCCAGTACCACCGAGAGTAAAGGCAGGACGGATGATTGCAGGAAGTCCGATTCCGTTTTTGGCAAAATCCAAAGCATCTTCGTAAGTTGTAACAACCTTTGAAGGAATACAAGGCTCGCCGATAGATTCCATTGTGTCCTTGAACATCTGGCGGTCTTCGGCCTTGTCGATTGTAAGAGGGCGGGCACCCAGCAGCTGAACACCGTGTTTTTCAAGGAATCCAGATTTAGCCAGTTCCATAGAAAGAGTCAAACCAGTCTGACCACCAAGAGTCGAAAGGAGAGAATCAGGCTTTTCTTTTTCGATAATGCGCTGAATAGTTTCAACGTTGAGAGGTTCAATATAAATCTGGTCGGCCATAACATGGTCAGTCATCAAAGTAGCAGGGTTTGAGTTTACAAGAACAACTTCCAGTCCCTGAGCTTTGAGAGCCTTACAAGCCTGGTTTCCCGCATAGTCAAATTCCGCAGCCTGACCGATAACAATTGGTCCCGAACCGATAATCAAAACTTTATGAATATTTTTATTTAATGGCATATTATTCTCCATTGCGGTGGTTGAGGCCCTCGAAACCACCAGTGTTTATTTACTTATTATTTTGTGGGGGAGAGGTCTCTCCCTACGCGCCCACTTCGTTGGTCGCTACCCTCTCGCCTAGGGGCAAGCCCCTAAGACCCCAAAATTGTCACACAGATTCGAGTTTCCTACGGAAACTCCTGATTCTAATCCTGAAACTGCGTAGCAATTTCGAATCCGTGTGACATCAAGTCATCCTCGGGTTTGACCCGGGGATCTCTACTTAATCATTCTCACAAATTTATCAAACAAAAAGTTTGTGTCGTGTGGACCGCCACAGGCTTCCGGATGGAACTGAACGGAGAAGGCTGGAATATTTGTGTAATTTACGCCTTCACAGGTTCCGTCGTTTGTATTGATAAAGCTTAATTTTGCATTTGCAGGTAAAGTTTCGTTTTCTACGGCATAACCGTGGTTCTGGCTGGAAATGTAAACTCTTCCTGTTTCAAGATTTTTAACAGGCTGGTTTCCGCCACGGTGACCATACTTGAGCTTAGAAGTTTTAGCCCCGTTGGCCAGAGCCAGCATCTGATGACCAAGACAGATTCCAAAAATCGGAAGCTTTTTTGCGCCGGTTGAGCTTGTCGAAACCTGCGCATTGTATTCGCACAGTTTTTTAATTTCAGCAATTACGCCCACATTTTCAGCAGGATCTCCAGGACCGTTACTGAGCATTACCCCGTCGTAGCCTGCATCAATAATTTCTTTTGCAGTAGTGCTGTATGGAACCACAGTAACTTCAAGACCGCGGCGTTCAAGTTCACGTTCAATGTTTGCCTTTGCACCAAAATCAAAGAGGGCAACTTTTTTGCCTTTGCCGTCTGCGTAGTCTTTTGTATAAAAATCAGCCAGCTTTGGTTCAACAGCCTTTTTGAGAGGCTCTTCAATCATTGCATTCTGAACAGATTTAACGGCATCAACGATTTTGTATTCCCGGATTTTTGCAAGTAGGGCTTCGTCAACTTTCGGGCATACATCATCGCTTGTAATAAGACCGTTCATAACGCCGGCTTCACGCAAGATTTTTGTAAGGCTGCGTGTATCAATTCCGCATAAACCTACAATGTTCTGCATTTTTAAAAAGCCGTCTAAATCTCCACCACAACGGAAATTTGACGGCTTTTCACAAAGTTCTCGAACAATGTAACCACTGATATGACATTTCTTGCTTTCGTAGTCTTCAGGAATAACTCCATAGTTCCCGATTAAAGGGAAAGTCTGAGTAACAATCTGACCGTAATAGCTTGGGTCAGTTAAAGTTTCAGGGTAACCGGTCATGCCTGTAGTAAAAACAGTTTCGCCAATGACAGAACCCTTAGCACCAATGGACTTCCCCTCAAAAACAGTCCCGTCTGCCAGAATCAAAAATGCCATAAAGCCTCCAGAAAAATCGCGTAAAAAAAGGCGCTCATCCCAAAAAACGACAACGGTGTCGAAATTTCGAATGAACGCCTTTGTTCATGGTGTTTAACCTTATTTATAATAGTGATATGGCGAAGGAGTGTCAATTGAAGACATTTTTCTATTCAATACAGATTTTTCCGCTTTCGTTGCGGGGCAAAGTTTCGTAGCGGACATATTCAGCCGGGATAAAAACTTCAGGGATTCCGTCAAAAATGCCCTGCTCAATTCTGGCCGGAAGATTTTTTCCTGCTATGTGGGCTGTAACAGTTTGCCGGCCTTTTTTTTCAGTAACGGTAACAGCGCATTCTTCAATTTCTTGTATGGACAGAAGGCACTGTTCAATGCGGGATTTGTTGATTTTTTCACCACGGATATTTATCTGGTCATCAATTCTTCCTGTCAGATAAAGTTTTCCTTCTCTTATAAAACCAGTGTCGCCGGTGTCATAATACCCGGTTATTCCTTCCACACAGCCACGGCTTTTAACCAGAATAGTTCCGGCTAGAGAAATTTTAACTTCAACTCCGTCAAAGACAGTACCCATACAGAGAAGGTCTTCAAAGTTTTCGGTGAGTATCTTGTATGAAATATAGCTTGTTTCAGAAGTTCCGTAGTAGAGGATGATTTTTGCCTGTGGAAAAACTGTGTGCAAAAGTTCAAAATGTTCACGGCTTATAAATTGTGAGCCTGCGATAATTGTTTTAATCTGCGGCAGTGAATGGTTTTGTTTTGCCAGATGAACCAGTTTGTCAGGAATCATGTAGATTGTGTCGATTCTGTTCTCAAGAATTTCTTCAACCCAGCGGTCAGCCCTGAGAGTATTGCTAATATATAGAAGAGAATGAGTATATTCAGCTTGAAAAGCCATGGCCAGGTTTCCAGTAAAGGCAAGACTCCCGTGAATAAAAATCCGGGAATTTTCTGAAATATTAAAAAGACGGTTCTGCTGGTCAAAAAAATCCGTCCAGCTTTCTTTTCTTCGAAAGTAGATTTTTGGTTTTCCTGTAGTTCCGCTGGTGGCAACGGCAAAATCAGCTTCAGGAGGAATGGGAATCGAATCCAGCAATGAGACATCAAAGGTCTGAGGCGCAATAAAAGGAACTTCATCATCCTGAGCAGAAAAAAATTCTTTAAACTGCAGGTCCGGATCTGTGGATTTAATAACCTTAAATTTTTTCATATTACTGAACCCGCTCCAGAAGGATTGCAGAAGCCACACCGCCGGCAGCAGGAACAGCCGCAATTCCAAAAGTTTCGCCATTAAGTTCCATGGCTTTCATCAGGTGGAGTGTTACAACAGCCCCCGAAGCTCCGTAAGGATGTCCGTAAGAGAGAGCTCCTCCAAAACAGTTTGCAGGAGCAGAAAAGCGCCTTTTATATAGAAGATTTAAGCAGGCAAAGGCTTCGTTGTAGTCAATCCGGTCAATCTGTTTTTCTTCAAGGCCGGATTTTTCAATCAGCTTTTCAATGGCAAAAATCAGGCTTTCAGGGCTCAAAAATCTGTCACTACCGGTGCTTACAGCCTGTCGGATTTTAAAAAGCGGTCCTTTATGGTTTTTAATTTTATTTTCGCCGCACAAGGTCAAAAAAGCTGCACCATCGTTAAAAAGACAGCTGGTGGCCGGAGTGATAATTCCATCCTGGAGAACAGGCTTGAGACGGAGTGCAAATTCTTTGGTCATAGACTTGCGGATTCCTTCATCTTTTATAAGGCCGTTAACAGAAACTGTGATGGAGTCGAAAATTTTTTTTTGGGCAGCAGTAAAAGCCCTCTGGTGGCTTAAGGCAGCAGATTCTGCCAGTTCTTCCGGGGCAAAACCGTATTTTCTGCAGGTTTCGTCGGCCCCGCGGATCATGGAGTTTTCGCTCCAGTCTTCAGGAATAAACTGGGCCGACAGGTAAGAGTTGTCGGTTCTGGCAGGGTCAAAATTAGGGTGGTTAGGGTTGTAGAAGCGGATGCAGCGGGTAGAAGCACTTTCAGTTCCTCCGGCAATAACAGCATCTTCCATTCCGGATTTGATTCTAGTCCAGCCCGCAATAATGCTTTCAAGACCAGAAGCGCACTGGGCATCAAGAGAAATACCAGAAACAGAGTCGCAAAATCCAGCCTTTAAGAGTGCAAGACGGGCAATGTTTCCGCCGCCTCCAGTGGCATTTCCGCAAATTACAGATTCAAGGTGCAAACCTTCATTTTCCCCACGGACACGAAGCTGGCTCAAAACTGCAGCAGCCAGATCCTCAGCAGGAATATTTTTGTAAGCTTTATCCTTGAGGCCAATAAAGGTGCGTAACCCGTCTGTAATGTAAACTTCTGCCATGAGTTTATTATAGCAGAAGAGAAGACTGAGGAAGAAGACAAAAAATAATGCTATAATAAAAGGATGATAAAACAGATAACAGAACGCCGCTCAATCAGAAAATACAAAAATCAGGAAGTACCTCAGGAAGTCCTTCTGCAGATACTGGAAGCTGCCCGCCTTGCACCGTCAGGCCACAACAAACAGCCCTGGAAGTTTATAGTTCTTACCGGAATCAAAAAAGAAGAATTCTTAGATGCCATGGCCCGTGGACTGGAACGAGAAAAAGGCGAAAACAAATATCTCAAGGACACAACAAAAGGTTTTCCATTTGCCACCCACACAATCCGTGTCCTCCGCACAGCCCCGGTGATTATAGCCGTAGTTTTAACAGCCGGAAAAGAAATTGAAGATGAAAAAACAATTGACGACCGCTTTGTAGAATTGTTCGATACAGTTTCAATCGGAGCCGCCATCGAAAATCTCCTGCTTGAAGCACACAATCAGGGACTTGGAACCTTGTGGGCCGGCGCATACTGCTACGCTTACCCGGAAGTAAAAGAGTTTTTCAATCAGAACGCCACAATCGCAAGTATTGTAGCAGTCGGATACCCGGACGAAACCCCAAATCCCCGCCCCCGTAAGGCAATGGAAGAAATAGTGGAATTCTGGGAGTAGAAGGGGCTTCCGGCAGTCAGCCGGAACTCATGGAGAAAAACATGTTTGAAAAACTGATAGAAGAGTTTCAAAAACTTCCAAAGAAAAAAGCAAAAGAAGAATCTTTTATATCAATTTGCGGTTTTCCTCACAGAGAAAAAGTATCCAGCAACATTCTGGCATTTTTCTTTGATACTTCACGGGAACATAATCTGCGTGATTTATTCGTGCGGAGCCTGATAGAGTCTGTCGGCTTATTTCCGGAAAATTACCCCTCGGATTTTACATCAGAGACTGAGGTTTACACAAAAAAAGGAAATTACATTGATTTGCTTCTTAGAAATGACCAGATAAATATTGTTATTGAAAATAAAATATATGCTGATCTTTATAATGATTTAGAGGATTATTACAAAACTGCATCAGAAAAGGGGAAAAACAACCCTATAGGAATAGTTTTAAGTTTTTATCCTCAGGAAGAAGTAAATTCCAGATATAAATACGTAACTTACGAAGTATTATTCAATTACATTAAAAAAAATCTAGGTTTTTATGTTCAAAATGCAAACCAAAAGTATTTGCCGTTTCTTATGGATTTTATAGAAAATATTGAAAATCTTGACTGGAGTGAAAGTATGGACAAAGAATTTGTTGAGTTTATTCGAAAAAATGAAGATGCAGCCATTGATTTTTCTGCTAAAATAGAAGAATTACGAAAAGAATTGCGTAATCGTGTAAAATCCGTAAATCAGCTTTGTGGAGAAAAAATCAAAACAAAAAAAGTAAAAATCTGGCTCTGGAGACAATTACCTGAACTCTTCGATGATGCCGTAGTCGACTATTATCCTGACGAAAATCTGGACATTACCTTAGATTCAGTTCTTGATTTGAACAAATGGAATTTTTATCTGTGGATAAGAAGCAATAATACCGGTAAAAACGTAAAACTTGAAAGCTATGTAAAAAAAACGGGGCTGAATGGCGAAATGGAAGATGAAAGATTCAGACTCAAAAAAACTTTTGAGTTCGATGAAGATATAGAAGTTGTATCAGACTTTATAGCCGGAATAATCAATAAACTGTAAAATCTTTGGATCCATATCATCCGTAAAACCACTGGAATCTATATTTCAGAATGCAAAAACTCCTTCACATTCGAAACCTCAAAAAAACATAAAGCTGAAAGAAAGAACAATACAAATTCTTCTGAACTACATAATTGAAAACGTGTGATAAAACTCAGGGAGCTTACGGCAACAAGTTGCCGTCGGGCTTTCCGCAGCTCCGGCCTCCGCCTCCGACCAAACCTGCGGTTTGTTTGCTCCGCACTGCTACAATCCCTAAGCTGAGGGGAAAGTGATTAAAGTATCTGTCACATTTTTAGTTTAAAAAATTTGTATCATTTAAGGAAAAGTCTTTTTGTAGAGAGTATAGTTGAGATTCATAAAAATGCTGGTAAGTGTAATCAAATTCTTTGGATAGAAGTCCTCTCTGGGAATTAAAAATTATAATACATTTATTTTGCTTATTTTTAAAATTTTATTATTTTTATGGGCATGAATGTAGAAATAAAATCATTTGACGACAAAAAATTTTCGGTTGGATTTCCTACGGGATTTGATCAGAATCTTCTTAATGCAGTACGACGGGTTGAAGGCAGAATATGGAATAGTGATGAAAAATTATGGCTTGTTCCGAATAATCAAAAGTCAGTAGACAGACTTTTACAGAATCTTTATTCGCTTGGAATATTCAATGTTGTGTCTGAATCTGCTCATGACGACAAGGATCTAAATCAGGAAAAAGTAACAGTCAAATTGAAGGAACTGCTGAAAGTTCGTCATTATAGTGAAAAAACAGCAGAAGCCTATTGTAAATGGGTCAGCGAGTATCTTAAAAAGTTTCATGGAAAGGAAAGTGATAATCCTAAAAACATCAACAGGTTTTTGACAGATCTTGCAGTTCAAAGAAAAGTAAGTGCATCCACGCAGAATCAGGCTTTGGCGGCGTTGTTGTTTTATTTCAGGTTTGTAAAAAATGAAAGCGCACTTGAGTTGGAAAATGTGGTTCATGCAAAGAAATCGCAGAGGCTTCCAGTTGTTTTCAGCAGGGAAGAGGTTCTAAAAGTAATTGCCAATCTGGAAGGAAGTAAAAAACTTGCCGCAAAACTCATGTATGGAACTGGAATGAGACTGAATGAATTGCTGTCTTTGAGGATTCTGGATATTGATTTTGGATTGAACGAGATAATTGTGCGTCATGGGAAAGGTGATAAAGACAGGCATGTGATGCTACCGCAAAAACTGATTCTGGAATTAAAGGAACATATTGAAAAGGTTCGACAGATTCACAATAAAGACTTGGCTGAAGGCTGGGGAAGTGTGCAGTTGCCAGGAGATTTAGCCAGGAAGTCTCCTGCTGCTGTAAAAGAATTTAAATGGCAGTGGCTTTTCCCTCAGAAAAACCGCTGGGTAAATAAAGAAACCGGAGAACAGGGAAGATGGCATCTTGATGAATCCCTTATGCAGAAAGCAGTAAAAAAGGCAATTCTTGAATCAGGAATAAACAAAAATGCCAGCTGTCATTCTTTCAGGCACAGTTTTGCAACACATCTTCTTGAAAATGGCTATGATATAAGAACTGTGCAGGAATTACTAGGGCATTCGGATGTGAAAACTACAATGATTTATACTCATGTTTTGAACAAAGGACCAAGTGGGGTTATTAGTCCGCTGGATCGGATATGATGATTGGGTTGTTGAGTGAGTGGGCGGAGGTCTGGTGAGAATTTTATAATGGATCCGTATAAAATCCTCGAAAAAGTGTGATATAATAGAAGAAAATGTATTCGGCTGGAATCTTATACGGACATTTTTGCCGGGATAAGATTTTTATATGGGATACGGAGAAGATGTGTTAGGCGGACGGCTCAATGAGCCGCTTGGTTGTGTAAAAATATAAAAATTCCTAATATATAGAAAGATATATAGAAAAAGACTGCTATTTTTTGTTATAGTTATATATAGTTGCTTAAAAAAGTAGCAAATAAATCTTAAAACATATGCATGGTATTAAAATGGAAACTGAAAAAAGTTTTGAATTTATAGACCTTTTCTGCGGTGTGGGTGGAATTCGTTTAGGAATGGAAAACTCTGGTTTCAAGTGTATTTTTTCTTGTGATATAAATGAAGATTGTCAAAAAACAT
>JAZLKD010000003.1:0-10182 GCA_045597415.1 Treponema sp.
CCATATATTTATCAAAAGTCAAAAAATAACTATAATTTTTTTATGACAAAAGAAGATATTGAACTTTTCAACACACAGGTAAACGGACTTTTGACAATCTATGCAGAAAATGGTCCTTATTTTAAAGACAATGAAGTACAGGCCGAACTTATAAAACTATGTCTTGTAAAAATGGCAGAACTTTTGATTCCGGAAGAAGAAAAACGCACACGGCTTTTTGACTGGATGGAAAAACACGAATTCTGGACAAGTCCTGCAAGTGCACGATACCACGCAAATTTCAAAGGCGGACTTGCACTCCACTCCCTTATGGTTTTGTTTCAGGCTTTGAGTTTTTCTAAACCGCTTCTTGCAAATTTCAATCAGACAAAACGGGCAGAAAATTACAGCATCAGTGCTTTTGATATTTTTATCAGCTCAATTTGTCACGACTTCTGCAAGGCAGGTTTTTACGCAACAGAATTCCGCAAAACCAAAAACTTTGAGGGCAACTGGGTTTACGAACCGTTCTACAAAACAAAATCAGACAACAGAAATCTTGGCCACGGCAACGAATCTGTTCTCATGCTTCTGGAAATAATGCCGGAACTTGTTACAAACAGACCTGTTATCGAAGCCATCAGCCGCCACATGGGATTCAGCGATGTATCAGAAAACGAAAGTTACAATTATTCAAACTTTCTGCAGAACCCTCTTGTCATTTTGATCCAGCTGGCAGACCAGACTGCAGCACAATGGTGGGACTGTTAATTTTTTTCAAGGAGAAGTTTTATGGCTGATATTTCACCGGACAGCAGAGATTATTCTTTTGATGATATTGAAGATGATCCACGCTTTGTGCGCACTACAAAAGAAATGTTCATCACTTTTGGGGTGTACATTGTTTACGGCGCACTGATGATTCTCAATCTTTTTACACTTGGTAAACATTCCGCAGATTATCCTAAACCTTTCGGGGTTCCTTTGTGGATTTTTGTCCTTATATGCCTTCTTGCAGGAATGGTACTGACTGTAGAAATTATCTGCCATTTTGTTTACAAAGATATGCCTCTTTCTGATGAAGGGGCCAAAAAGGAATGCCAATAATGAATATATCAGGAACTCAGTCCATTGTAATTACAGCTGTATTTGCCGCTTATACCCTTCTCCTTTTGTTTTATGGAATCTACAGCAGAAACGCCATGAAAAATGGCAAAGGTGACTATCTTTCAAAATTCTACACAGGTGGCCGATCATCTGGTGTATTTATGACAGCCATGATGGTCAGCGCCGGGGTAGCAGGTGCAGGCGTCTTTATGGGAGTTCCAGGACTGACATTTAAATTCGGTGCAATCTGGATGGTCTGCTGTTTCTGGTCCATGACTTCCAACTTTATGGTTCTCGGACTTTTAGGGAAAAAAATCGGTATTGTTGCACGACGAATAAAAGCAAAGACTTTTATTGAACTTTTTCAGCACAGATACAACAATTCCAGAACATTCTCAATTCTTGCAAGCCTTGTAATTCTCTTCTTTCTCGGAGCTTTTGCCGTTTCAACAATTACAGGCGGCGGAAAAATTTTTCAACTTTTAACTGGTCAGGATTACAAAATCGGTCTTGCAATCTTTACTGTTCTTGTAATCATTGCTGCCCTCACCGGCGGTATCAAAGGAATTGCTACTGCCATGGTAATTCAAGGAATTGTAATGACAGCAACAGTACTCATTCTTTTTATAATGGGAGTACGTTCTACAGGTCTTGGATACACAGGAACAATTTCAAAAGTCCTTGAAACAAATCCACAGTGGTTCACACCGGATTCTGTTCCAGGAGCACTGGGAACAGTGTTCAGTTTTGCAATCTTGTGGGGGCTTACAACTTTTACCATGCCACACGTAACAATGAGTGCCCTGACCTATAAAGACACAAAAACCCTTCATAACTCCATCAAAGTTGGAACTATAGTTTTTGCAGTCTGGATGCTTTGTCTCAACGGACTCTGCTTTGTTGTCAAATACAAATTCGGCAACCTCCTTGGAACAGAAGAAGGCAAACTTTCGCCGGATTTCGGTATTCCGCTTCTGGCAGTTGAAACAATGCCTTCCTGGGTTGCAGGTCTTGTACTTGCAGGTGTCTGTGCTGCAGTACAGTCCTCTGTAGGCGGAATGATAGTGAATCTGGCAGGAACCGTTACAGGCGACCTTTATAAAAACATCTTTAACAAGAATGCTTCAGAACAGGGGATCAAAAAATTCAACGTCATTACAACTGTTGTCATTTCCCTTGTTATTTTTGCTTTTGGCTGTAAACCACCGGCACTTCTTGCCACATTAATCACATACGCTACAGGCGGAATGACTGTGGCTTTCTTTCACACAATCCTGCTGGGACTTTTCTGGAAGCGGGCCAATGAATACGGCGCAATTGCAGGCATTTCAAGCGGAATCGTAATTTATCTCGCCTATGATATTCTCATCAAGGCAGAGATTCTCTCTCCGCTGTTTGGCATGAACCCGGTTGTAATTGCCACAGCCGTCTCAACCCTGATTATGATGGCTGTCTGTTACATAACACCAAAAACTCCATTCGGAATTATAAAAATCTGGTTCGGCAGGGAATAAAAGTTTTACCTTTCGTCCTTTAATGCAACGGTTGAACCGCACTCACTGGCCATTTTCTGCCAGTGAGCCATTTTTTCTGCAAGTTCATTTTTGCTTTTTTCATCATCCCTGAATGCTATCAAAGTCCAGTCCATTTCACACAATCCTTTTTCAAATTCAGGTATTTTCTGAAACGGAATACTGATTATTCTTAAACCTTCTGGATACAGCTTGCGGCGTTTAAGCCCGTGATAAAAACCTGTTGTAATGTGATTAACCTTGCCGCTGATGACAGGATAAGCGTACATCCAGGCACAGCTTAAAACAGGAGAAGATTTGCTTTCCCAAGGTTCACCGTTTACCCAGCTTGTTGCACGCATAATTATGTCAGCCTGTGGAAGAGGTGCCACAAAAACGATTAAATCAGGATCAAAATCACAGTCTGCTACTGGACAGAATTCAACATATTTTACAGTTCCCCTGATAATTGTTGGCAGATTCTGATAAAGAGACCTGCAGGCAGCAGGAGTCTGATAACAGCCAAAATCAAAACCGGCCTGTCCAGAAGCTGTAACAGGCGGAGGCTCAATCATTCCTAAAGGAACCTTACCATAACACATATCGTCGGATTCTTCGATGTAGAATCTTTTTCCACTTTTCTGAACAGCATTTACATAGGTGCAGAAAGCATTCTTTTCCCCGTCAAAATGAGGACAAGAAGGTTTTTCGAGCCAAAATTTAATTGCCACCGCAGAGTATTCAAGATTAAGTTCTGCAATTTTTGATTTTAAGTTATTTGAAAGCATTTTTTCTCCATACAGAGAACACTACTTCTGCAGAAATGCCTCTGTCTTATGTTCCTATCAGCTTTTAGAAAATTCATTGACCTGCTCTTCTGAAAGACCTGTCAGCTCCATAATCTGTCTGACTGACATGCCCATCTTAAGTGCATTACAAACAATCAATTTTTTACTTTGCTGAATGCCTTCTTCTCGCCCCTCTGCAATGCCTTTCTCACGCCCTTCTGCAATGCCTTTCTCGCGGCCTTCTGCAATGCCTTTCTCGCGGCCTTCTGCAATGCCTTTCTCGCGCCCTTCTGCAATGCCTTCGGCAAGCCCTTTTTCAAACCCTTCAGCATGTCCTTTGGCCTGACCGGCACGCATAGCCTCATTTCTCATAGAAAGCTCATCACGAGCCTTTTTATCCAGCCATGTCTGCAAAACCCAGTTTGAGTCATCCTTACTGATATTAAAAAGAGATTCCTGTGCAGCCATAATACCCCCAGAGGAAGAACAAAGCTCATCAATATAAGGCTTTTTCTCCGCATCATCCGCATACAAGAAGAATTTAACCCATTTTTCCGCAAGGGTCAACGAATCAATTTCTTCAATATTTGCACCCAGCAGTTTAGGAAGCTCAACAAAATAAATGTTCATTCAACCAGATAAGTTTCTGCTGTCATGAGTTGCCATAGAATACTTGGAAATAAAATCGGAGGACTTATCATCATAAATAAAATTGAGAACAGAAATCTGATACACTTTGGGAACCTTTTCCCACTCAAGACCAGTAAAAGTGTAATGATTCAAAAGATGGGCCACATAATACTCCGCCCTTCTGTCATACCAGCCTGTCACATCAATTCCCTGCATTTCAATGTTGACAGCCTCAGAATCATTGAGCACACAGGAAATATCAAAAACAGAATTTTTATCCGTAACACTTTCAACCGCAAGTTCATTGGGCTGCAGCTTAATATCACTGACTTTTGCTTCCAGAACAGCCTCAAGAAAAGATTGAAGAGCAATGCGGGCCTGAGGAGAATTGTCTGTAAACAAAGCCTTAAAAATAGCGTCATATCTCGGATTCAAAAGAGCATCGGGAGACGGACGTAAAGAAACCTGTTCCATAAGGAACCTCCTAAAATGAGAAAATTAGTACTATAAATGAAAACTCTACAATGAACTTTCGCCGGACCAAAAATGCAGCCGGTACGTCACAAACTCGTCTTAAGAAAGCCCGTGGAAAAAGAACAAACTTCGCCGTGCATACAACGAAGAATGCTAAAAAGCACTATACAAAATAATATAATGTATGGTAAACAAAAAGTCAAGATTTATGATTTTCATCAAGTTCAATTGTCAAAGCCGGAACAACACCTTCCGTTTTATCAGTTACACGCTGCTGCGAGCAAGTACCTGCATAGTTAACGGCGTACGCTGTATCTTCAGCATTAAACACAGGTGAACGAAGCCACCAGATACCGCCTTCACCAGATCTGTCACTCTGGTAAACATTGTTTGCCTTTGCATAGTCTGTTGCCTTTCTGATTGCGGTAAAGTTATAAACATTACTGTTGATTTCTTTAAAACTCAAAAGGAAAATTTTATCATTTGTATTTGCACAGGCATAAGCTGCTGCATAGGTGTCATCAGAATTTCCTGTTGTTTCTTTTCTATTATCTACTTCTGTTTCAGCAATCAATGCCCGGGCTGTATCTGAAAAAGCTGTCTGTAAGAAACCTTTATCAATATAGTCATTCGTTTCAAACTGATAGTCTTTTATTCCGTTCAGATAAGCTCTGATTGTACTGTACCTGTAGTTGTTTGCATAAATGGTACCATCAGCATATCTTTCACTAATTACTGAACAATACGGCACATTTCCTGTCAGAATATCATCGGCAAGTAAAAGTGCTCTTCCAGTGTTGTTGTAATTTGCTGTCAAGACCTTCCACTTAACTGGTTCAACCTTAAAATAACGGATCTTACCAGTTACAGCAGAACTTCCATCTGTATATTTATATGACGAATCAGATATTTTGGTACTTACTTTTACATAGTAATTTTTGTCACTTCCCCTGTAACAGGTATTTGCACCCATCTGTACACTAACATTTTCGTCAACTGTTACATCGCTGTCTGCAGGAAGAACAGATTTTGGGAACGCACCAAAATAAACATATTTTGATTCTTTTGTTGCAGGCTGCTCTGTTTCTGCATCAACAGGAGAACTGTAAAGCTCAGGAATGTCTTCTTTTATAGTATTTTTATAACAAACTGTGCAGTCATATATTTTGACACCTTTTGTTACGAGAGTCGGAAGTTTATCTACTACACCATTATGCATAGTGTGTGCAGCTTCCTCTGTTTTTATAGCGCCACAGCAATCATAAATTTCTTTGTGGGTTTCAGCTGTTACTATCCAGGTTGAGTCAGTTGTTGCATGGTAGTTTGGATCATAATCGCCGATAATTGAATCAAGAACATTTCCATCTTTATCAAGCTTAATGACACAGTCTTTGTTTTCACAGTCAAAGTAATAAACCGTACCTCTGGTAAGACAGGTTCCCCCGTAAGCTAATTGAGATGATGGTCCTTTTTTATGAACATGGTCCAGTTTTGCAATAGTTTCTTCAGCTTTGTACTGACAAACCTGACATTCTCTTTCTCTTTTGCCTTCAGCGTCATTTGCCGGTTGTTTTGTTACCAGCCACTCAGTAAATTTGTGTTTAGCCTTGTCTTTTACCTCATCTGAGTGTCCGCTTGTTGAAGCATGCCAGTGATATGTTTCATCACTTGTCCAGTCTGTATCAAATGTATGAACTGGTTCAAGTTTTGCAACCGGTTCTATCTTTGTATAATTACATACAGTACAGGCTGTTTTTTTTAATCCTGTTTGTGTTAAAGTTGGCCTGATTATTATATTACCAGCATTCCAGGTATGCTCTTCTTCACTTACTACAACACCACAGCAGTCATAAACTGTCTTGTGAGTTGTATTTGTTTGTATCATGCTTGTAGGATACAAGTGTTTTTCAGGATCAAAATCATCTTCCAGCGTTAAAAGTGGATTTTCATAATAATCGAGCTTTATATCACAATATTTACAGTCGTAGTATGACACTATACCTTTTGTAATACATTTACCTGGTCCTGAAAAAGTCGCTAAGCCCGT
Organism: Treponema sp.; assembly: GCA_045597415.1. Classification (GTDB taxonomy): domain Bacteria; phylum Spirochaetota; class Spirochaetia; order Treponematales; family Treponemataceae; genus Treponema_D. The sequence continues at coordinate 6,537 of JAZLKD010000003.1, forward strand.
TTTTTCATGATCATGATCCAGTCTGGCAATTGTTTCTGTTTTTTTGTAGCCACAATAAAAACATTCATTTTCTTTTTTACCTTCAGCTTCTCTTGTTGGCAAAGCAGTAATAGTCCATGTCCATTTATCGAAATAATGTTCCTCTGCATACGATACTTCACCACAGGACATGCAAACTTCATTGTGAGTAGTTTCATTGACAGACGTAAATACCGGTTGTTTATGCAAATCAGAAGATCTCGTACCTTCAATTGTTTTAAGTGGACTTCCATCTTCTCTTAGCTTTATTGCACAGTTTTCGTTCAGGCAGTCATAGTATTCAACAGTACCCATTGTTACACAAGTTCCAAGAACTTCACTATGCTTTGTTCCCTTTGAATGAACATGATCCAGCTTTGCAATAGTTTTTTCTTCTTTGTATTTACAGTCAATACATTCAACTGTGCCTTTACCTTCAGCATCTTCCGCTGGCAGAACAGAAACAGTCCATTTACCAAAATTATGTTTTTCTTCAGAAAACCACACAGCATAACAGCAGCTGTAAATTCCTTTGTGGTTCATCTCGTCAATTGCCGTAATAGCTGCAGAACCCTCATGTCTTTCAGGATCAAGTTCACCTTCAATAGAAAAAAGAGGATTTTCATCTTTATCAAGCTTTATTTCACAGCCAGCTGCTGTACAGTCGTTGTATTCAATTGTGCCCTTTGTTCGACAGGTTCCTGCCACAGCATTATGATGTACACCTTTCGCATGAACATGGTCCAGTTTTGCAATCTTTTCTTCTGTTTTGTAATGGCAGACCGAACATTCTCTTTCTCTTTTACCTTCAACGGCATTTGACGGCATCTCAATTACTGTCCACTCACCAAATGTATGTTCACCTTTGGCTTTTACCTGGTCTTTATGTTCACAGGTGGCAGCATGCCAGTGATGAGATTCGTTACTTGTCCATTCTGAAGAAAAATTGTGTTCGTGAGCTGATGAATCACTGCCGTCTGAGCAGGACATAAAAAAAGCACTTGCTGCGAGCATTGTTACTGAGGCAAATGCGACAAAAATCTTTTTCATATTCAAAGTCCTTCATGCAAAAATATGTTCATTCTCTACAAACTTTTTACAACTAAGAAACGTATGAATAAACTATATCACTTTTAGCATAAATAATCACATTTATATGAAAAAAACTAATTATAAGGACTTACCTGCCTGAACGGCAGGTTCCCGCTTTCCGTGGTTTCCGCGCAAGAGCGCTCCATTAAAAATGGTAGTTTCGACAAGCTCAACCACCATTTTCAACGGCTGCCGCCGCCACTACAATCGGGCGTATGGATTTCAGCAAGCATAAGAAAATATATCGACCTTAAAAAATAACAAAAACAGGCAGACTTTTTTGCTTTTGCTTGGCTACGGAGCTGTCCCAAAAGTTTGATTTTACGGTGGTTGAGGCTCTCGAAACCACCATATTTAGTGTAGCAGTCATTTCGACAGGTGGTTCCTGAGCCTGTCGAAGGGCTCAATGACCGCTACAGTCGTTACTTATTAGACAGCCCCTTTTCAACAGGATTATGCATCTGCCTGCGGCAGACGCAAGAGATGCGCAAAGCTCCGAAGGAGCTGTCTTAAATAACTTCCACTCATGCAAACGACCATAGGTCGTATTACAGTCAATTTCACTGAAGTGAAAGCATATCACTCTAATGACATAGTCAAAGCTGGAACTACACCCTGCATCAGACTGGAAACATTACCGTAAGTTCCGGCACTACCGTCACCATTCACCATGCACGAATTATAAGTACCAGTATAGTAAGGAGATCTTAATTTCCAGGTATCACCGAAACCATTCTCTTTCCTCTTGAACGCATAATTTGCAAATGCATAGTCTGTTGGAATTCTTATTCGTGCGTTTCCAACTCCGTAACTTTCCCTTGTACCAAAACCATAAGCACTTGTTGTAACTTCATATTGACTTAACAAGAAAATCTTGTCGAAAGTATTTTCACAGACATAATTTGTTGCTTTTTGCGTACTATTTCCAGTGTCTGTTGTACTATCTTCACTATTATCTACAGTTGTTACTGCAATAAGTCCTTGTGCTGCTGTTGTAAAAGCTGTCTGCAAGAAGCCTTTGTTATTCCATGTTGTTACTACATTGTTCTGTCCCTGATAAGAAATACCATTAAGATAAGCTCTTATCTGACTGTGTTTATAATTACTACAACGCACTGTTTTTCCATCTATAGTTCTACTTGTATCATTTGCCACTTCATAATATGGAACATTTGCTGTAAGAACATCTTCTGCAAGCAAGAGGGCTTTTCCTGTATTGTTGTAGTTCTTGGTCAAAATCTTCCACTTAATTGGCTCAACTTTAAAATAACGGTAGCTATTTGCATCACTCTGCTTTACAAGTGTTCCATCAGTATAATAATTCACTAATGTTGAATCTGTTGGTGGTACATAAGCATTTTCTTTTACTTTTACATACAAGTTTCCGTACTTGTCTTTGTAATAAGTGTTTGATCCCATTGTAATGCTTGTATTTTCATCAATTTCATCTTCACTTGCTGCCGGAACTACTGTTTTTGGGAATACACCAAAATAGATGTATTTTGTACTTTCTGTTACAGCTAAACCTGTTTCGGCATCGACTGGAGATTCATAAAAGTTAAATGGTGGCAGCTTTTCAATACTTTCTGTCTTTGTCCGACCGCAACTTTCTACTGTACAGGTAAATGTCTTTACACCTTCAGCTTCTGTTGTAGCAGGTGTTGTTACAACTCCTGCATTCCATGTGTGAGCAGTTTCTTCTGTTTTTACAGCACCACAGCAGTCATAAACTTCTTTGTGGGTTTCTGCTGTTTTGATCCATGTTGCAGTTGTTCCCTTATGCACAGAAGGATTAAGTTCACCCTCAGTTGAAGAAAGTGGATTTCCGTCTGCATCAAGCTTTACTTCGCAGGTTTCTTTTGTACAGTCATAGTATTCAATTGTTCCTTTATCAACACAGTTTCCTGCTGTTGCATCGTGGTGAGTTCCTGCTGCATGTACGTGGTCAAGTTTAGCAATTGTTTCTTCTGCAACATATTCACAGTCGTCACATTTTCGTGTCTTTTTTCCTTCTGCGTCTTCTGTTGCTGCAGTTACTACTGTCCATTCACCAAAACTGTGTTCTGCCTTGTCCTTTACCTGGTCTGTGTGTTCACAGGTTGCGGCGTGCCAGTGGTGGGTAGCGTCGCTGGTGTAACTTGTTGCAAATGTGTGTTCGTGACTGTCGCTGTCACTTGAACAACCTGACATTCCCAATGCAAGAACTGCTGCTACAGCAAGTCCTGCAAGTTTTAAAAATGATTTTTTCATTTTTATGCTTCTCCTTTGTTTGCGCTGGTTTCGACTGAGCTCAGCCGGCGCAAGTATTTAAAAACAAAAAGGCACCCTCAGAAACTCCGGTGGTTGAGGCTCTCGAAACCACCTTTATGCAAGGTCATTTCGACAGGCTCAATGACCGTTGTCACTGAAAGTGCCTTATTATTTATAATTTTAAAAGATCCTGAAACGAGTTCAGGATGACATATTGCTGACGAAAGACTATTTTTCCACGAGCGAGTCTTGCTTTTGCAAAACTCGGTAAGCAATCGAGCAATCG
>JAZLKD010000004.1:0-31981 GCA_045597415.1 Treponema sp.
AGGCAGTAAAGAAAGAATTGTTTATTTTGATGCCAGAACAAAGCTTCATTTGAAAAATTATCTTGATTCCAGAAAAGATGATAACGAAGCCTTATTTGTGTCCTTAAAGAAACCTGCAAAACGTGTTACAATTGGAGGTATTGAAAGTCGATTGCGAAAGATGGGAAATGAACTTGAAATACATAAAGTTCATCCCCATAAGTTCAGGCGAACTCTTGCTACTATGGCTATTGATAAAGGAATGCCGATTGAACAGCTGCAGGAACTACTTGGACACCAGAGAATTGACACTACGTTGCAGTATGCTATGGTAAAACAAAGCAACGTAAAACTGGCACATAAGAAATATATTGGGTGAAGTGTGATGAAAGAATATAGATTGGAAGATGCTATTATTATTAATCCAACAGAGAGTCTAAAGAAAGATAGTCTGGCAAAAAAGATTTCTATGGATATTCTTAAACCTTTTACAAGAGAGGTACCATCTTTTTCTTATGAAAAATATGCAGGTGGAACAAAATTCAAAAATGGTGATACCATAATGGCAAGAATAACTCCTTGTTTGGAAAATGGAAAAACGGCTTTCGTTAATATTCTTGATAAAGATGAGATAGGTTTCGGCTCAACAGAATATATTGTTTTTAGAGCAAAAGAAAATATCACTGATCCATTATATGTTTATTATTTAATTACAAGTGATACAATTCGTGAACCTGCAATCAAATCAATGGTTGGATCTTCTGGTAGACAAAGAGTCCAAACTGATGTTGTAAAAAATCTTAGAATTACCATTCCAGAATTAGAAACTCAAAAGAAAATTGCAAATATTCTTTCAAGTCTTGATGATAAAATTGAACTCAATAATCGCATAAACGATAATTTAGAGCAGCAAGCCCAGGCAATTTTCAAAAGCTGGTTTGTGGATTTTGAACCATTTGGCGGAGAAATGCCAGCTGGGTGGAGAATGGGAAAGTTGTCAGAGATTTTAAAGTTAAAAAAGAATTCTATCCAGTCTGGAGAAGATAAATCATTGCCGTATCTTCCAATTGATTTAATTCCAATAAAATCATTAGCAATTAAAGAAAGTCGTCCTAATGAAGAAGCTTTAAGTAGTCTCTTAAGATTTGAGGAGAATGATATTCTCATAGGAGCAATGCGTGTTTATTTCCATAGAGTAGCAATAGCACCTTTTGATGGAATAACACGAACAACATGTTTTGTTCTTGAACCGCAAAATCCCAATTATTTTGCTTATGGAGTGATTACTTGCAATCAAGATTTAGCAATAGATTATGCACAGAAAACTTCTAAAGGTTCTACAATGCCTTATGCTGTTTGGGAAGGTGGACTTGGTGAATATGAAATTCCGATTCCAGATAATAATACTGCAATGAAATTTAATAACATTGTAAAACCTTTGTTAGAACAGATAAAAAAATCATATTTTGAGAATAGGAACTTACAAGACCTTCGTGACACTTTGTTACCAAAATTAATGTCCGGTGAATTAGACGTTGATAAAATCGAACTTTAAGCCGCTAAATTATCGTTTATCTTATTGTTCAGTTCTATTTTGTCATCCAATGATGAAAGTATTGCTGCAATTTTTTGCTGGGTGGCGAGAGGGGGAACGGACATAGAAACTTTTTTAAAATCTTTTAAGACAATTCTAGGAAGAGCAGAACCTGATACACAATTTGATGCGATATAATTATATACTTTCGGAGATTTTAATAAATAACACAAAAAAGGAGAGGTAACCAGTGATTGATTAGGTCTAAAAATTGCAATAGATGAAAGAATTGCTTCTTTTCTTGTTTCTTTACACATAAATATTTGCTTCAGAAAACTTCCATCTTTAGCAACAAGAATATCACCTTTTTGTGGCACGCAATCACCTGCTATCATTATGTCAAAATCGCTTTGAGAAATATATTTACAGTTTGTATAATCAAAGCCATATTCCAACATATCTTTTACAGAAAACATTGGATAACCTTCCTCAATTCCTTGAGGACTGAAATGAGAACCATCAGTAATCTTTAAACACAAATCTTCTAATTTATACTCTTTCCAATCTTCCATTCTAATTTCCCAATTCTCAATTAATTTTACTAAATAGTGGTTTCGACAGGCTCAACCACCGTTACAATTTTTCTCACCTGCGAACTTTCACGCGTTAGGGATTGTAGGGGCGCGCAGCGTTCTTGCGAAGCAAGAATGGAGCGATAGCGGAACCCCGAAAAGCCCGCCGATGCAACCGCAGGTTGCGTCGAACGCCCAATTCTTAATTCTGCATTCCTAATTAATCTTAAATCCAATTCCTTCCAGATTTTTCTTTATCTGTTCTTCCAACTCGTGGCTTTTGGTAAACATCTGGCCTAGTTCACTGGTAAGGCGCTGCATTTTCTGGTCGAAAGGTTCGTCGTCAACTGGGGCGTCTTCTATACCAACGTAGCGGCCTGGGGTAAGGACATAATCTTCCTTTGCAATGAGGGCGGTGTCGGCTACGGAACAGAAGCCTTTTACATCTTCAAGGGTGCCGTTCTGGAATGCGGTAAAGGTGTCTGAAAGTTTTTTGATGTCTTCGTCGGTAAAGTCGCGGTGTTTGCGGTCTACCATGTGACCCATGTTGCGGGCATCTATGAAAAGGGTTTTGCCTGTCTGCTTTTTGTTGCGGCTGATGAACCACAGTGTTACCGGAATTGTTACGCTGTAGAAAAGCTGGGTTGGCATGGCAACAATTCCTTCTATTAAGTCTGCTTCGATTATCTTTTTGCGGATTTCTCCTTCGCCGCCGGTCTGGGTGCTTAAGGCTCCATTTGCAAGTACAAGGCCGATTTTTCCGTTTGGGGCAAGGTGATAAATCATGTGCTGGATCCAGGCAAAGTTGGCGTTTCCTGATGGTGGAAGTCCGTATGCCCAGCGTGGATCGTTCTGAAGTTTATCCTGTCCCCAGTTGCTTAAATTGAACGGCGGATTTGCCATGATGAAGTCGAACTTCTGTGTTGAGTGCAGGTCGTGGAAGAAGGTGTCTTCGTGATGTTCGCCAAAGTTTGCATCGATTCCGCGGATTGCCATGTTCATTTTTGCCATTTTCCAGGTGTCGGCATTGGCTTCCTGTCCGAATACGCTGATGTTGCTTCTGTTCCCTGCGTGTTCCTGAATGAACTTTACAGATTGTACGAACATACCACCTGAACCACAGCATGGGTCGAAAACTCGTATTCCTTCTGTTGGCTTTAGGATGCTTACGATTGTTTTTACTACGCTGGCTGGTGTATAGAATTCGCCGCCTTTTACTCCTTCGTAAGAGGCAAACTGTGCGATGCAGTATTCGTAGGTACGACCAAGAAGATCTTTGCTGGCTTCTGTGTCGCTCATGTCCATGTTGGTGAACACATCTACTACGTTACCAAGAACGCGTTTGTCTAATTCTGGGCTGGCATAATTTTTTGGAAGTACGCCTTTTAAGCTTTTGTTGTCGGCTTCTATGGCGATCATGGCTTTGTCCAGGATTGTTCCGATTTCTGGTGTATGTGCTGATTTTGCAATTTCTGACCAGCGGGCTTCTGGCGGAACAAAGAATATGTTTTCTGCTTCATAAGCGTCTGTGTCGTCTTCGAATCCGTCACCTTCGGCAACAAGTTCTGCGTATTTTTTTTCAAAGGCTGTGGAAATGTATTTTAAGAAGATAAGTCCTGTAAAGATTTTGCGGTAATCTGCAGCGGGAATGTGTCCCCATAATTCACATGCTGCATCCCAAATCTGCTGTTCAAATCCAAGTGTTGCTGATGATGATTTAGGTGATTTTGATTTGGCCATGATGTATTCTCCGGTTTTGTGATGTAAATATTATAGCAGAAAAAAAATGGTCTGCCAGTCATCAAAAAAAAGATAACAATCTATGCCGAAAACAATTCAAAGATAACAACTGCAACATTTTTAGCGTGAATTTTTTCACAGTAAACCGCTCAAATTCTCCAAATTCCATTGAGCAAAGACCTTAAATTCTCTAAAATCATACTACATTTCCCAAAACGACGGCGTTTTATACAAAAATGCGGGGCGTTGCGGGTAGGGAGCGGCACCACAGGTGCAAAAACAGTCCGGTGGACTGTTTTTAGCGAGTCTCGCAAGAGCTATGCTCGCCGCGCCCGCAGAAAGGGGTGGCGAAAGACTGCGTAGCAGGCTGCAGCCAGGGGAAAGGCTTTTCCCCTCAATTAACAACAAATAAATTTTTGGTGGTTTCGACAAGCTCAACCACCGGACATAAAGAGGTATAAAATGTCTAGAGTTTACAATTTCTCTGCTGGTCCATCATGTCTGCCAGAAGAAGTATTGAACGCATGTGCAGCTGAAATGCTGGATTATCAGGGAACAGGCCAGTCTGTAATGGAAATGAGCCACCGTTCAAAGTACTATGAACCAATCATTCAGGATGCTGAAGCTTATATCCGCAAATTGATGAATGTTCCAGAAAACTACAAAGTTCTTTTTGTTCAGGGTGGTGGTTCTACTCAGTTTGCAATGGTTGCTCAGAACCTTGGTATCAAAAATAAAAAAGCTGCTTACATCGAAACTGGTGTATGGGCTAAAAAAGCTGCTCAGGAAGCTGCTAAACTCGGTGTAGAAGTTACAACTATTGCTTCTTCAAAAGACAAGGGTTATTCATACATTCCACGCGTAGAAAAAGTTGAAGGTGACTACGACTACGTTTACATCTGCTACAACAACACAATCATGGGTACACACTACGAATACATTCCTGAAACAGGAAACATTCCTCTCGTAGCTGATATTTCTTCTTGTGTTCTTTCTGAACCACTTGATGTTTCTAAATTCGGTCTTCTTTTTGCCGGCGCACAGAAAAACCTTGCTCCAGCTGGTGTTACTCTCGTAATCGTTCGCGAAGATTTGATCCCTGAAGCTGCTGACTGTCTCCCAGGCACTCCAACAATGTCTGTTTACAAGACTCACGCTGACAACGATTCTATGTACAACACACCACCATGCTACACAATCTACGTTCTCGGAAAAGTTCTCCACTGGATTGAAGCTAACGGCGGTGCTGAAGGCATGCTCAAACGCAACAAGGAAAAGGCTGACTACCTTTACAACTTCCTTGATTCATCAGACTTCTTCCGTGCTACAACAGAAGTTGGTTCACGCTCACTTATGAACGTTCCATTCCTTACAAAATATTCTAACGATGTAACAAAGGCAGCAGCTAAAGTTGCAGAAGAAGAACAGACTGCTGAACAGAAAGCAGCTCTCGCTAAGGAAAAAGAAATCAACGCTAAGTTCGTAAAAGAAGCAGAAGCAGCAGGTTTCATCAACCTTAAAGGTCACCGTCTCGTAGGCGGTATGCGCGCATCAATCTACAACGCAATGTCAATCGAAGGCGTTAAAGCCCTCGTAGAATTCATGAAGAAATTCGCTGCAGAAAACTAAGGTCAATGACAGAAGTGGCTTAATTTCACTTCATAAATAAATGCAAAATATAAAGGTGCGGAGTCGGGGTTCCGGCACGGAAAAAATTCTGCACAAACGAAGCGCGGAAGCCTTTTTTCGGGACGGGTTCCCGACGGAGCACCTTTATATTTTAGGAGATAAATATGTTCAAAATTCAGACACTTAATAAAATCAGTTCAATCGGTCTCGACAACTTTCCACGGGACAACTACGAAGTTGCTACAGACATCAACAATGCAGACGCTATTCTCGTTCGTTCTGCAGAAATGCACGGAATGGAACTTCCTGCTTCAATGAAAGCTGTTGCCCGCGCCGGTGCAGGTACAAACAACATTCCGTCAAGTGAACTTGCAGAAAAAGGTATCGTTGTATTCAACACTCCAGGTGCTAATGCCAACGCTGTAAAGGAACTTGTAATCCTTTCACTTCTCCTTTCAAGCCGTCCTGTAGTTGCTGCTAACAAATGGGTTAACACAGAACTTGCAGGCAAAGGTGACGAAATTGCTGCCCTTGCAGAAAAAGGCAAATCAAAGTTCGTTGGTCCAGAAGTTAAAGGCAAGACTCTCGGTGTAATCGGTCTCGGTGCCATCGGTGCAATGGTTGCCAACACAGCAATCGCTCTCGGCATGAACGTAATCGGCTACGACCCATTCCTTTCTGTAAAAGCAGCTCTTTCTCTCGACCACAACGTAAAAATTGTTGAAACTCTCGATGGAATCTACACAAAAGCTGACTACATCACAGTTCACGTTCCACAGACTGACGAAACAAAAGGCATGATCAACGCCAACACAATCAAAATCATGAAAGACGGTGTACGCATCATCAACCTGGCTCGCGGTGGTCTCGTAAACAACAAAGACATCCTTGCAGCCCTTGAATCAGGAAAAGTTGCAGCTCACGTAACAGACTTTGCTGACGAAAATCTCATGAAATGCGACAAAGTTATCTGTATGCCACACCTTGGTGCTTCAACTCCAGAAGCTGAAGACAACTGTGCTGTAATGGCAGTTAAAGAACTCCGCGATTATCTTGAAACAGGTGTAATCGTTAATTCTGTAAACTTCCCACGCGTAACAACAGATTCTGCAATTCCTGCAAACGGAACTCGTCTCTGTATCGCTCACAAAAACATTCCAAACATGATCGCTCAGTTCTCAACAATCCTCGGCAACGCAAAACTCAACATTGCCGGAATCATTGACCAGAGCCGCGGCGACATTGCTTATGCCCTCATCGACGTTGACGGAAAAGTAGCAGACGATGCAGTTGCAGCTCTCGAAGCCTGTGAAGCTGTAATCAAAGTTCGCCCAATTTATGCATAAATAAAAGGGGCGCCTGCCCCTCGCTTCAAACAAAAAAAGACGCACCTGCCGGACGCGTCTTTTTTTTTGTTTTCCGCTGCCCCCTCTCCTAGGGGCAAAGCCCCTAAGACCCCATCATGGTGACAGCATCAATTATTTGTTTTATGAACAAATTTTTCAGATTTTAAACCTTGAACTGATCTACCTGATCTCCAATCTGCTGGATTGAAACTTTCATCTGATTTGAAAGTTCAGAAAGAGCAGCACCAGTTTCATTGATTTTTCTTGCACCGGCAGCCATTTCGCCCATTCCGTCTTTAATCTGGAAAGTAGCATCCTGCAAAGTTTTGATTTCAGCAAGAATAGCCTTATTTCCTTCTGCCATTTCATAAGAAGAAGTTCTGACTTCATTTGAAGTATCGTTCATGCTGTTAAGTGCAGAAACAATCTGTTTTGAACCTTCATTCTGTTCAAGCATGGCATTTGTAATTTCGCGAACAAGGTTTGTTGTAGAATTAATTCCAGCAGAAACTTCATTCAAAGCATCAGTTGCAACCTGTGAGGCATTTACAATAGAAGAAATTGTGTCAGTAATTTTTGAAAGCTGATTTCCGATTGTCTGTGACTGTGAGCCAGAATCTTCTGAAAGTTTTCTGATTTCGTCAGCAACAACAGAGAATCCCTTACCAGCTTCACCGGCATGAGCAGCTTCGATTGCAGCGTTCATGGCAAGAAGGTTTGTCTGTTCTGCAATACCAGAAATAACAGCGTTGGCTTCCTGAAGTGCTTTTGATTCTTTTTCAATTTCGTCAATTTTAGCATTAACGTCATTCTGCTTCTGAACACCAATAATTGCTTTCTGTTCAAGTTCTTCAAAAGCCTTACCCATTTTCTGAACTGATGAGTTAACGGAATTAATGTTACCGATCATCTGTTCTACAGCAGCAGAAGCCTGTGTTACAGCTGAAGCCTGAGATTCAATCATGTGATTCAATGATTCAATATTAGCTGCAATCTGGTTTACGGCACCAGCAGTCTGATGAACAGATTCTGTCTGGAAACTAACCTGATTTCCCATTGATTCAATATTGGAAATAATTTCTGTAATTGCAGCAGAAGTATCTTCCGTAGAGTTCTGCAGAAGTTCACCGGCATTTACAAGCTCTTCCTTTGAATTTTTCATTGTAGCAATAATTGTCAGCAGTTTTTCAGAGAACTGGTTAAATCCGTCTACTACACGGCCGATTTCATTATTAGCATTAAGTTCGATTCGTTTTGTAAGGTCGGCATCACCAGTTGCAATTCCACGGATTGTATCTTCAACAACACTCAGTGGCTTAAGTGATTTATAAAGAATGATACCGATAGCCAGCAGAAGAATAACAACAAGAATTACACCACCAATTGTCATAAACGATCTGATGGCATTCTTTGTATCACCATATACATGGTTACCTGTAACAAGCATTACAACTTCCCATGGAGTTTCTGCTACAGATTCATAAATAACAAGGTATTCGCGGCCGTCAATCTTTTCAAAGAAAGCCCCGGCCTCTCCTGTTTCTTCATGCTGTTTCTTCAGCATTGCTTTGAATTCTTCATTGCCTTCAATTTCATGAACACGGCTCAAAGGAACATTTGCCGTCATTACAGTTCCAGTACCAGAGAAAAGAAGGGCTGCACCTTCATTTCCCATTTCAACACCATCAAGAAGCTCATTAAGAGTATCAATGTTTACAACTGCAGCAATTGCACCTTTTGTGTTGCCTTTTCTGTCTTTTACTTCTCGACAGATGTGAATGATTGTTTCACCTGTTGTCTTTGATGTTACAGGATTATCTGCATAAAATTCGTTGCCTTCATTTACAATAGCCTGATAATAATCACGGTCTGAAACATCACTGATTTTACCGATATCTGTGTACATTGTTCCGTTTTTATTGATAAATCCAATGTAGCTGAAATCTTCATCACGGGCTTTTTCATGAGCCTTCATCCATTCAAAAATTTCATCATCGTCGCCGTCAATTATCGTATCTGCCTTACAGTACATATCCATATGCCCATGGAACATATCAATAAATTTTGCAATTTTTCCAGAGTGTGCCTTGGCAAGTTCAACGTATTGAATTTCACCCTGATCCTGCAATCTTGAACCTGTAAGTTCAGAAACAATTAAAGTTTCACCAAGATTCAATACTACTACTGAAAGAAACATAATGAATCCGATAATAAAAAGTAATTTACCGTTTTTTCTTTTTTCTGCCATTAAATGGACCTCCATTAATGAATTTATCACACAAAATTTTACTTTTCCATTCTTTATTACTAAATATCGCAATTTTTTTTACATTTAAATAGAAAAACCGTCTCCAACCAGACAAAAAAAAGATTTCTCCACCAAGGTAGAAATGACAATTCTTCATTCTTCATTCTTCATTCTTCATTCCTAATTCCTAATTCTTAATCCCCGGCTTTATTGCAAAAAACTGTTAAAAACGCTATATTATTTGTCAATGAAACAGTCGAGGGTTTATTAAATTAAACCGTCGAAGATATACAATATTGCTTGAATAAATACGAGCCCTGTACAAAAACTGTTTTTGAAAATACTCCAATCTAGTGACGGGTTCTCATTTCTTGTTGAAGAAAATTTGTATCTGTCATGTTTTCCTGCATTTACAGGTTGATTTCTGTGTCTTCAAGCACTTTTTATTCAGGTCTCCGTTAATTCAAGAAGGAGATTTTTATGGCAGAAGCTTGGAACGGTTTCAAAGGAAAGCTTTGGAAAGAAGAAATCAACGTTCGCGACTTTATTCAGAACAACTATGAACCTTATGATGGAGATGAATCATTCCTCGCAGGTCCAACAGACGCAACTAACAAACTTTTTGACAAGTTGCAGGAACTCCAGAAGGCTGAACACAACAAGAAATCTGTTGGCCTTGATGGTAAAGAAAGAACTGGTGTTCTCGATATGGACACTTCAATCGTAACTGGTCTTACAGCACACGAAGCAGGATATATCGATCCTTCACTTAAAGATCTCGAACAGGTTGTAGGTCTCCAGACTGACAAACCTTTGAAACGTGCATTCATGCCTTACGGTGGTATTACAATGGCTGTACAGTCATGTGAAATGTACGGATACAAAGTTGATCCAGAACTCAAAAAGATCTTCACTGAATATCACAAAACACACAACGACGCTGTATTCGATGTTTATACACCAGAACACAGAGCAGTTCGTTCTGCACACATCCTTACAGGTTTGCCTGATACATACGGACGCGGACGTATCGTTGGTGACTACCGCCGTGTAGCTCTCTACGGTATCGATGCCCTCATCAAATACAAGGAAGAAGACAAAGCTAACGTTGGAAACGGAACAATGAACGAAGAAGTTATCCGTCTCCGTGAAGAAGTTTCTGAACAGATCAAGGCACTCAAAGGCCTCAAAGCTATGGCTGCAAAATATGGTTATGATATTTCAAAACCAGCTACGACAGCTAAAGAAGCAGTTCAGTGGCTCTACTTTGGTTACCTCGGTGCCATCAAAACACAGAACGGTGCAGCTATGTCTATCGGTCGTGTTTCAACATTCCTCGACATCTACATCCAGCGCGACCTTAAAGCAGGGCTTATCACTGAATCACAGGCTCAGGAACTCATCGACCATCTCGTAATGAAAGCTCGTATGGTTCGCTTTGCCCGTATCGAAGCTTACAACCAGCTCTTCTCTGGTGACCCAGTATGGGCTACTCTCGAAGTTGGTGGTCTTGGTCAGGATGGACGTTCAATGGTAACAAAGAACGACTACCGCTTCCTCCACACTCTCGAAAACATGGGACCATCTCCAGAACCAAACATGACAGTTCTTTACTCAAAGAGACTCCCAGAAAACTTCCGCAAATACTGTGCAAAGATTACTATCGATACATCTTCAATCCAGTACGAAAACGATGAAACAATGCGTCCAATCTGGGGTGATGACTACTCAATCTGTTGTTGTGTATCTGCTACACAGACAGGTAAAGAAATGCAGTTCTTCGGTGCACGCGCTAACCTTGCAAAAGCACTCCTTTACGCATTCAACGGTGGTAAAGACGAAGGTCTCAAAAAAGGTATTCAGATTGGTCCAGAATATGCACCAATCACATTCGATGTAATCGATGCTTCTAACTACAAAGAAGTTGAAAAGAAATACGTTGCAATGCTCGAATGGCTTGCTGATGTTTATGTAAACGTTCTCAACGCCATCCACTACATGCACGACAAATACTACTACGAAGCAGAAGAACTTGCTCTTGAAGTTACAGATGTACATCGTACATTCGCAACTGGTATCGCAGGCTTCTCACACGTTGTTGACTCACTTTCTGCTATGAAATATGCAAAAGTTAAGGTTGAACGTGAAACTGTTGAAGTTAAGAACAAGGCTGGCGAAGTTATCGATACAGTAACTCTCGTAAAAAACTTCAAGGTAGAAGGCGACTTCCCACGTTACGGACAGGATGATGACCGTGCTGATGATATCGCTATCTGGTTGCTCAAGACATTCATGAACATGATCAAAAAGCACCCTACATACCGCAACTCAGAACCAACAACATCTATCCTTACAATTACTTCAAACGTTGTATACGGAAAAGCTACAGGTGCTCTCCCTAACGGACGTCCAGCTGGCGCTCCATTCTCACCAGGTGCTAACCCATCATACGGTGCAGAAACAAAGGGTCTCGTAAAATCTTTGAACTCTGTTGCAAAACTTCCATACCACTATGCTCTTGATGGTATCTCTAATACACAGACTATCAACCCTGCAGCTCTTGGTCATGAAAAAGGTGAACAGATCGAAAACCTTGTAAACGTTCTCGACGGATACTTCTCACAGGGATCTCACCACCTCAACGTAAACGTATTTGGTGTTGAAAAACTCAAGGATTGTCAGGCTCACCCAGAAAAACCAGAATATGCAAACTTCACAGTACGTGTATCTGGCTACGCTGTACGCTTCATCAACCTTACAAAAGAACAGCAGGACGACGTAATCGCTCGTACATGTCACGCAGCACTCTAGTGCTAAGTTAAGTAAGCTTCACAACACCAGTTGTGCAGCTTACGCTGTTTTGTAATGGATACAAAAAAAGGCGAAGGAATTAATTTCTTCGCCTTTTTTTTGCAAAAACCATTTATTTTACAAAAGTATATCCTGCATCAGTTACAGCTTTTTCAAGATCTGCTTCTGAAACTTCTTTTGAAAGTTCAAGTACAACATTTGCCTTTTCGTGACTTGGAACTGCTCCTGTTACACCGTCAATTTTTTCCAAAGCTTCTTTTACATGCTTTTCGCAATGCTGGCACATCATGCCTTCAACCTTGATTTCTTTTGTCATATTTTTTTTCTCCTTTGCCTTTAATTTTTCCTTTAATTTTATAAGATTTAACCTCAATGAATTTGAAACAACACAGAAACTTGAAATACTCATGGCTGCAGCCCCCATCATTGGATTCAAAGTCAATCCAAAAGCTGCATAACAACCGGCTGCAACAGGAATCAGGGCAACATTATAAAAGAATGCCCAGAACAGATTTTCCTTGATGTTAAGCAAGGTTCTGCGGCTCAATTTTATGGCTGCAGCAACATCCATAAGGCTCGAATTCATCAATACCACATCTGCAGAATCTATCGCAACATCTGTTCCAGAACCGACCGCAACACCACAATCTGCGGTTACAAGAGCAACAGAATCATTTATTCCGTCGCCGACCATTGCAGTCTTCCCCTTTGCCATAATTTCTTTTACAACCTGAGCTTTCTGATCAGGCAAAACTCCAGCAATTACAGAATCAATTTTTGCCTGATTTGCAATGGTTCTGGCAGTAAGTTCATTGTCTCCTGTTATCATGACAGGCTTTATTCCCATTTTTTTGATACGTTCAATGGCAAGAGCCGAATCGTCTTTTAATGTATCTGCTACACCAAGAATCAGCGAAACCCGGCCGTTTCTGGCAAAAATAAGCGGTGTCTGACCCGCCGAAGCAAGAGATTCAGTTTTTTCTGTTACCGCATTTAAAACGCCACCACTCAAGCTGCATTTTTCTTTAATAAAGTCCAAATTTCCAGCTGCAAGCAGGTTGTCCGAAGTTCTGCATTCTACTCCCCTGCCGCCTGTGGCTTTGAACTCTGATACCTGCTGAGGTTTTATGCAATGTTCATTACAAAAATCTACAACGGATTTAGCCACAGGATGTTCAGAAGAGGACTCAAGGTCTGCACAATCCTGCAATAGCGATTGTAAGCCCGGCGCAGCCGTTACCGAAGGTAATGGAGCGTTTAGCGGAAGGCTGGAAAGCGCGACGGCAACAAAGTTGCCGGATTGCCCGTCTAAAAAATTAATGGAAACAACCTTCATTTTGCCAGTTGTAATTGTACCTGTTTTATCCAGAGCAAGAAATTTTATGCGTCCCAGAGTTTCCAGAGTTGCCGAGGTTTTAAACAAAATGCCGTTTCGGGCACCTTTTCCGCTGGCAACCATAATTGCAACAGGAGTCGCAAGCCCAAGGGCACAAGGACAGCTTACAACAAGAACGCTGATGGCACGGTTCAAAGATTCAGAGAGGGAAAGTCCCATAAAAAGCCAGACCGCAAAAACAACGGCTGAAAGGATGATTACAAAAGGAACAAACACTCCGCTGACTCTGTCCGCAATCCGGGCAATAGGAGCTTTTGTACCTGCAGCATCACTGACAAGGGCAATAATCTGGGCCAGAGTAGTTTCGCTGCCGACTTTTGTTGCCCGGCATTTTACAAAACCGTCAAGATTCATTGTTCCGCATGTGACTATGCTGTCAGCAGATTTTTCCACAGGAACAGATTCGCCGGTAATTGCAGATTCATCAACTGTTGACGCCCCTTCGATTACAATTCCGTCCACAGGAACGGCCATTCCAGGCTTAAGGATGAAAATATCTCCTGCCTTTACGGCACCTGCTTCAACCTCAATCTGCTTTCCGTCGTGCTCAACAAGAGCTTTTTTTGGCGAGAGTTTCATAAGGCTTTTTAACGCATTTGTTGTGCGTCCTTTTGAAACTGCTTCCAGAAGTTTGCCTACCGTGATCAATGTTACAATCATGGCGGCACTTTCAAAATAAAGATGCTTTTGCGGAGCAAGCAGCAAGATTGTGCCGCTGTAGACAAAACTGATTCCAGAGCCGAGAGCCACAAGAGTGTCCATTGTCGGGCTTAAATGCAGAAAGGTTTTAAAACCGTTTACAAAAAAACGCTTGTTAATGATCATGATTACAAGAGCAAGCATCATCTGCAAAGCTCCTGTCAAATCTGTACGGCCGGTTAAAAATGAAGGAAATTTAAGTCCTGCCATCGGCCCCATAGAAAAATACATCAGGACGGTAAGGAAAACAAGTGAAGAAATCAGGCGATTTTTTAACCCTGAAATTTCTTTCTGCTGATCTTTTTCAAGACTGACAGTTGAATCCTGAACAGAGGACTCACCCTCTGAGAAATCGGGATTTTGCTTTTTACTTTGAACAGGATTACAGCCATAACCTGATTTTTCTACTGCAGCAACAATCTCATCAACTGAAACTTCACCTTCTACCATCATGGAATTGGTCAGAAGGCTTACACTGCACTGATTTACGCCCTGCACATTATTTACGGCTTTCTCCACCCTTGCCACACAGGCAGCACAGGTCATGCCGGTTACTGAAAATTTCATTTTGTATCTCCACACAAATCTTTTACAACCTGAGAAGCAATCAAAAGTCCGCATACACTTGGTACAAACGCGGTACTGCCGATAATTTTTGCACCGGGAGCGCAATTCTGTGCCATAGCCGGATTAATTGAAACAGCTTCTTCTGTAGAAAATACACATTTTACGTCTTTAATCTTCTTTTTTTTAAGTTCCTGCCGGATTACACGGGCAAGAGGACATACACTTGTTTTGCTTATATCTGCAATCTTAAACTGTGTCGGGTCCAGTTTGTTGCCGGCTCCCATGCTGCTTATAACAGGGATTCCAGCATTTTTTGCCATTTCAATAATCTGGATTTTGCCTTTCACAGTATCGATGCAATCCACAACATAATCATATTTGCAAAAATCAAAAAGATGAGCAGTTTCAGGCAAAAAAAATACTTTATGAGCTGTAACAATGCATTCAGGATTAATATCCAGAATACGCTCTTTCATTACTTCTACTTTTGCCCGTCCCACAGTCGAATGCAATGCAATAATCTGCCTGTTAAGATTACTTAAGGCAACAACATCGTCATCAACAATATCAATGGCTCCTACACCGCTTCGGGCAAGAGCCTCAGTTACAAAACCGCCTACTCCGCCGACACCAAACACAATGACGCGGGCATTTTTTAATTTTTCAATTCCCTGAGTACCTAAAAGCAGACTTGTACGTTCAAACTGATCTGCCATTTTTTTATTCCCCGATAGTTCCGTTATTCAAATCCTCGATGGAAATTCCGTCAAAAAAGTTACTTATGAGGGAATCCAGCTTCTGCCACATGGGGAATGTTTTGCAACCACCAGCTTTTGGACATTCGCCTGTAGTACCAAGACAGGTTACTGAAGCAATAGAATCCTCTGTCAGCCTGAGGATTTCTCCAACCTTTATGTCATTTGCAGTTTTTAAAAGCCTGTAACCGCCGGATTTTCCCCGATGTCCTTCAAGTATTTTTGCCTTAGCAAGAAGAGAAACGATGGCTTCGGCATATTTAAGGGAAATCTGCTGCTTTTCGGATAATTCTGCAAGGGAAACAAGTTCTTCATTATTCCGTGTACTTAATTCAAGAATAATCCTAAGGGCATAACGACCTCGGGTAGATATAAGCATAATTCCTCCTGGATTTTCTGGCTTTTTGTGATATCCGTATCATTATACTCTAATTAAAACCTAGTCACAAGGTGGGAATTTATTTATCATTGTGTTACATCCCCAACTGAGTTTTTTTTCACATTGTTATATCCATAAGGTTATGTCCGTAAAT
The DNA here is from genome assembly GCA_045597415.1 of Treponema sp. Classification (GTDB taxonomy): domain Bacteria; phylum Spirochaetota; class Spirochaetia; order Treponematales; family Treponemataceae; genus Treponema_D. Next base: position 15,810 of record JAZLKD010000004.1, read on the forward strand.
ACATACTTCTTAAGAACCTGCTTTTTCATTATAATTATTAAGTTAAATGAGGTATTAAATGAAAGGATATATTCATCAGCTTGAAAGTTTTGGTTGTGCTGACGGTCCTGGCAGCCGTTTTATCATTTTTACAACAGGATGCCGGCTCCGCTGTAAATACTGCCACAATCCTGACACATGGAATCTGACAGCCGGCAAACAGATGGAAACAGATGAACTGATTGAAGAAGCATTATCCTGCTCGGCATACTGGGGCAAAAAAGGCGGAATCACAGTTTCCGGTGGCGAACCCCTTATGCAGATTGATTTTCTTATTGAACTTTTCACCAAAGCAAAGAAAAAAAGAATCAACACCTGTATCGACACTGCCGGTGAGCCGTTTACAAAAGAAAGTGAATGGTTTACAAAATTCCAGAAACTTATGGAAATAACAGACATTCTTCTGGTAGACATTAAACATATTGATGAAGAACAGCATATTGAACTTACAGGCAGAACAGGAAAGAACATCATCGAAATGTTCCGTTACCTTGACCAGATCAACAAACCAATCTGGATCCGCCACGTTCTTGTTCCAGGAATCACTGACAACGACGAATATCTTGCAAAAACAAGGGATTTTATCCGCACATTGAATAATGTTCAGCGTGTAGAAATCCTTCCATATCACGGACTTGCAATAACAAAATACAAGGAATTAGGTATTGATTACATTCTGAAGGACACAGAATCCCCGACTCAGGACAGAGTTGAAAATGCAAGAAAAATTCTCGAATGCGAAAAATACGACGGCTGGAGAAAATAAATGATTACAATTTTTGAAACTACTGACAAATATCCGTTACAGAAAATCGGAAAAATGGCCGGCGTTTGCTGGAACTCACCTGTTGATGATGCTGAAAAAAACATTCGCCGCGCAAAGGACTGCATTCTCTCAGGCCATGGCCGCGTTATGGAATATGTGGACATTGAATTGTGCATCGAACAGTATTCCGCACGTGCCATCCGCGAATACTACACACACATCGGCGGCGGTCCGACTCGTCTACAGGAATCAACCCGCTATGTGAACTGTGAAAAATTCGATTTTTATCTTCCACCTACAGCAAAAAAATCGACTGAAGCACAGGCCGCCTACATTGAATGTATGGAAAATATCCGCAAAAGCTATGCAAAACTCATGGAAGCCGGTGTTTCAAAAGAAGATGCAGCAAACATTCTTCCACTGGGCATGATGACAAAGATTGTAGACAAACGCAATCTTCGCAACATGATTAACCTTATGAACCAACGGCTGTGCACAAGAGCCTACATCGAAATCCGTCAAATGGCAAATGAGATCAAGCAGGCTCTCAGCGATTATTCAGAAGAATGGAAATGGATCTGTGAAAACCTGTTTGTTCCAAAATGCGATGTTACAGGCTGGTGTATCGAAGCAAAATGCTGCGGAAGACGTCCAAAAAAAGACAACTAAATTAAAATTATAAAAAAAAGGCTATATCAGTTTGCAGATTTTAAAGTATCTTTTTTAGACATGGCAAGCTGAGTTGTAGCATTGCCGTAAAAAGCTACAATTTCAGCACCAAATTTTTCATCAAGGGAAGCCCTGTACTTTTGAATCATGCCTACATAATTCAAAGTGTGCTGCGGTGTCTTGTTAGCTTTAACACGTGTTGTACCTGCATTGTACATAGCAAGCGCAGTAACATCATTTCCAGCCAGATTCATACACCATCTCAGGTGAATCATGCCGTATTTGGCACTGACATTTGGATCAAAAAATTCTTCCTCAGTCAGTTTTGGGAAGGAATTGCTGTTAAGCTGAAACAATCCACGATCAATTGTTGCATTTGAATTGCTGTTAACGGCATTTGGCTTGTATTTAGATTCAACATAAGCCAGGGAAAATGCAAGTGTTAATGGAATGTCATTTTTTTCAGCATTTTCCAGAATTGCAGATGCAACTTCACGATTGCCGGTTACATGTGTAAAAAACCATTCTACAGCAGGACGGCTGATTGGCTGTCTGTAAAGGGCAAGTCCAGTATCTTCTTTAGACATAAATTCTTCTGATACATCATATTTTTCTGATGATCCAAAAACTTCAGCATAATCAAATGAAGAAAAAGAATTGAAAGAAGATTCTTCAAAATTTTCTGATTCTTTTGCAGGTACTAAAAAATGAATTGACAAAACTACAACGAGAAACAACAAACTGACAGAAACAGTACCTTGCAAAAGTCTTGTTGAATATGTGTTCATAGTGATAAAGAATATGTCATATTTTATTCTTTAAATCAACGACAATATTTGCATTTTTGTCATTTTAATGCAGTTTTTCGCAAATAGTTACATATAAAAGAAAATCTCCAATTTTCATTGGAGATTTTACAAGAGATTACAACTGTACAATTTCCTCTTTTAGAGGTTTTTTGCTGAAATAAACATACTGCTCGTGCTTTTCCGAAAGTGTTGCAGTATAAAAATCCACAACTTCTCCATCATCTGCAATTTCATCTGGGATTGCAAACCCGATTACACTTTTACAATCCTTAATTCGTCGTGCAGTGTGCTTCATTGCATTAATGAACTGGCCCGGGATTGCGCCTTTTTTGTTATATACAGGAGCCACAACTACAAATCCGCCCTTTTCTTCAATAGCCTTAAGTTCATCCCTCAGCTGGCTCAAATACTGCTCGTTGTAAACTTCCTCTGCCCCTTCCACATCGTTCCAGCTTACACTTTTAAGCATTGCAGCAGTAATTTCAACAGCAGATCCATCCATTTTGAACAGCTTATTGTTTTCAGATTTGAACAATTTTTCAAGTTTCATAATTTCTCCTGTATGAGGGCGTCCGGGCGGGCCTTTCGCAGTTCCGCTTTCGCTCCATCCCTTCGGGACGCCTGCGCGCTGCTACAGTCCCTGACGCATAAAAAAACCTCCACGTTTCCGCAGAGGTCTCACTAAAAGTTCACAGAAACTATTCTGTAAGAATTTTAATAACTTCAGCTTTGTCCTGTGTATCAAGAATCTGCTGACGTTTCTCGCCACTCTTAAAGAGAAGGCTTACTTCAGCAAGGAACTGAAGGTGTGGACCAGTTTTGTTTACTGGTGAAAGTGTCATAATAAAAATACGGCAAGGTTCCTGATCCAATGAATCAAAATCAACTGGATTGTCAGAAATACCGATACAAGCTACCAGGTCAGAAACAGTGTCAGTTTTTCCGTGTGGAATAGCAATTCCGTGTTTCATACCTGTAGACATTTTACGTTCACGGTCAAGAACAACATCTTTAGCAGCTGCCTTGTCTGTAACCTTTCCTGCTTTGATGAGAATGTCAATCATTTCATCAATAATTTCTTCTTTTGTTGTACCCTTGAGATGTAACTCAACAGTTTCGGGTGTTAATACAGTTCTTAAGTCCATATAAATATTGTAGAACCCTGATACCTAAAAGTCAAGTTTAAATTTGCATTAAAAAAAAGGTAGTCATCAAAAATCTTACCGCCGTCAAATTGCAAACTGACCATTATACATTAAACCTACTTCCTACTTCCTACTTCCTACTTCCTAATTCCTAATTAACTTCCACTTTTACCCTCTCCTGATTTTCATTATAATTAAGTTATGGATATTTCAAAATTTATTGCTGACATTAACAAAATCAAAAAACACGAACGTGCTGACAACGGAGGCCGTTACAACGGGAAAAATGTTTGCGAACAGGTTGCCAGACTTTTTGAAAACAACAACCGGGACAAACAGAACCTTGCACGCCAGATTGGTGATTACTGGCTCAATACATACGCATACAATTCTCCCGACTTTGACAACGAACCTTCTGAAGCCAACGTTACAAAAATCTGCGAGTTTCAGATGTTCCTTGATGGTGATGTCGAAGATCCTTATGCAAATATTACAGCAGAAGACTGGGAAGAACTCCGCGACTGTGTAAACGACGAAGCCGAAGATCTTGATCTGGATGCCCTTCAGAACATGATGAGCATTATCCTCGACAAAGGTGCACTGTAATAAACTCTTCAAATGGAAAAAGAACAATTTATAATCAGCGAACTGTACTCCAGATGTAATCTCTGTCCGCGAAAATGTGGTGCCAGCCGAAATTCTTCCAAAGGATTCTGTCTTGAAAGCTCTGACATCAGGATTTCCGTTGGATGCCTTCATTTTGGAGAAGAACCTCTTCTGACCGTTCACGGCGGCTCCGGAACAATTTTTTTAACCGGCTGTAACCTGCGCTGTGCATTCTGCCAGAATTATCAGATCAGCCAGCAGGAAATGGGTAAGAGCGTTTCAAAAGCGCAGTTTGCAGAAATCTGTCTGCGTCTTGAAAACGCAGGCGCAGAAAACATCAATCTCGTTACAGGAAGTCATCACGCGCCAGCCCTTGCAGAAGGACTTTCAGAAGCACGTAAACAGGGACTTAAAATTCCAGTCTGCTGGAATTCCAGCGGCTATGATGAGATTGATTCCCTCAAATATCTTGACGGTCTTGTTTCAATCTATCTGCCAGACCTTAAAACACTTTCTCCAGAACTTTCGCAGTCATTGTGCGGAGCCGGAGATTACCCTCAAAAAGCAATGGCAGCAATTCAATGGATGATTGAACATAATCCCCTCAATATAATAGAAGAAACTAAAAACGGAATAGCAAAAGATAAGATTCTTTCCGGCGTAATTGTCCGTCATCTTTTTTTGCCAGGCAAATTCATCGAAACTGCAGATGTCCTTGAATGGTTAAAATATAATGCAGATGGAAAAGCTATCATCTCCCTTATGAGCCAGTACACACCAGTTCCTTTTAAAGGAACCACAGAAGAACTTGCTCGCCGAAAGCAGGCTCTCAAGGCAATAGAAAACCGTTTTGTAAATGAACAGGAAGATGCAGATTTAAGGGATTTGGTTGAAGCCTATGACTTTGACTATCTTTTTTATCAGGATTTGTGTCAGGATACAGAATGGCTTCCAGACTTTGAAAAAATGCAGCCTTTCAGCTACAAACTGGCAAAACCGGTGTGGCACTGGAAATATGGCTTTGATGTCAGGTAATAAAAACTATAGCAGTAAGGCTTTTTCTGTAAAACGAGCTGCTTGTTATTGATGACCTGAGGAATAAAAAAATGTTGCTGTGATGATTAAACTTGTCGAAATCACCGCAGCAACACTTTTTTCTAACAGATATTTTTTTTCGGACACAGCCTTTTTTATTTATACATTAGCTTTATTTATACATTAGCCAGAGCCTGATCAAGATCTGCAATAAGGTCTTTTTTATCCTCAAGACCACAGCTCATGCGCACAAGTCCTGCCGGAATTCCTGCCGCTGCAAGCTGTTCGTCAGTCAGCTGACGGTGTGTCGAAGTAGCCGGATTCAGACAGCATGTTCTTGCATCTGCAACATGAGTTTCAATGGCCGCAAGCTTAAGATTCTTCATGAACTTTTCTGCAGCTTCACGACCGCCTTTAATTTCAAAACTTACAACACCACATCCACCATCTGGAAGATATTTCTGTGCCCGTTCATAATATTTATCGCTCTTAAGACCAGAATAATTTACCTTAACGATTTTAGGATGTTTTTCAAGGAATTCAGCAACAGCCTGACCATTTTCTACATGGCGAGGCATGCGGCAGTGGAGTGATTCCAGCCCGAGATTGAGATAGAATGCGTGCTGTGGAGACTGAATAGCACCAAGGTCTCTCATAAGCTGTACAGTTGCTTTTGTAATGTATGCACCTTCAATTCCAAAACGTTCAACATAAGTAACACCGTGGTAACTTTCATCAGGAGTGCAAAGGCCAGGAAATTTGTCAGCATATTTAGTCCAGTCAAATTTTCCGGAATCAATAATTGCACCACCAACAGCAGCACCATGCCCATCCATATATTTTGTTGTTGAATGAGTTACAATGTCAGCACCCCATTCAATAGGACGGCAGTTTACAGGAGTCGGGAATGTATTGTCGATAATAAGTGGAACGCCGTTTTTGTGGGCAATTCTTGCAAATTTTTCAATATCAAGAACAGTTAAGGCTGGATTTGCAATAGTTTCTCCAAAAACACATTTTGTATTTGGACGGAAAGCCTTTTGAATTTCTTCTTCACTTGCTTCCTGATCAACAAAAGTAGTTTCAATGCCCATTTTTTTAAGTGTTACAGCCAGAAGGTTAAAAGTTCCTCCGTAAATAGAGCTTGAAGCTACAACATGTCCGCCGGTTTCACAAATGTTGAATACGGCAAAAAAGTTTGCGGCCTGTCCGGAAGAAGTGAGCATTGCAGCCGTCCCCCCTTCAAGAGCTGCCAGTTTTGCTGCAACCATATCGTTTGTAGGATTCTGCAGCCGTGTATAAAAATATCCTGAAGATTCAAGGTCAAAAAGTTTGCCCATTTCTTCACTTGTGTCGTATTTAAAAGTTGTAGACTGGATGATTGGAATCTGTCTTGGTTCGCCGTTGCCAGGTGTGTAGCCAGCCTGAACACATTTTGTGTTAATTGTTGCCATTTTTTCCTCTTTTTTGTTTCAGGGCAATCCTGCTGAAGCAGGCCGGGCTTTTCAGGGTTCCGTCTAACGACTCCATTCGCAAAAAATTGCGAACGCTACGCGCCCTTACAATCCCTATTGCACCAATAAATAGTAATGTCTGTAAAAAATCTTTTACTGATGACAGATTTTTTACAATCGTTAACCTGCTTATTATAGTTAAATCCTATAAAACTGTCATTCATAAATTTCCTATAGTGTGCTATAATATAAGTCTATAATGCTTTGCAGGAGGTTCTGAATGCTCTTCTCAAAAAATGAATTTCACGTTGCAAAAAAAATCCGTGATGCCTGCAATTTTAATGATTCCCTCTACTCTTCAACAGGAAACGTCATCCTTAAAAACATTCCTGCAGTCAGAATTTTTCAGGCAAAATTCAATGAATATCTGAAAAGCCAAAACCTTACCCAGATAAGTGCCGGAACCCTCAATGCCATGGGGCTTCTTGATGAAATTTTCCATATCGCATGCTGGGCTTACAGACGAACAATAAAACCATCAGCATTTGCAGACCTCCTTCTTCATCTTGAACAAAAATGCGGACGAGAACAGATTGATTCACTTCTTGTTGAATTCTGCAGTCAGTTTCCACCGGTAGATGTTTACAAGGGAAAATGCTCAATCCAGGAATATCTTTCCCTTGAGTTTAAAGAACGCAAAACCGGCCGCATCAGAACAAACAGAGAACAGTGTCTTGAAGAACTGATTATGCTTCATCTTTCAAATGAGAACCCTGCATTAAAACCTTTCATTTCTCTTTTTGACGAAAGCCAGCTTTCACAAAATCCTGTTTACGACGAAACCTGGAACCTTACTCAAGCTTTTTTTAAGACACTTCCTCTCTGGGGAACTTACAACAACGATTTAATTTCATTCCTGAAAGAACCTGTCAAATATGCTCCTGATAATCTCCAGGAACAACTTTCCTATGTTCAGACTCACTGGGCTGATTTGCTTAAACCTGGCACCGGTGATGATGAAGGCGAAGATTACTGGTCAAAACGGCTTTTTCAGGGAATCGACCTTTTATCAGAAGAATGGAAACCACAGTGGCATCCGACAAATGGTGGCTCTCCTGACATGTCGCCGCCAGATTACAGTTACCTGATGAAAGAATACGAACGGTTCAGTGCTGACCGCGAATGGATGCCAAATGTTGTTCTTATGGCAAAAACCGTTCTTGTATGGCTTTATCAGCTGAGCAAAAAATACAACCGTGATATTTCACGTCTGGATCAGATTCCTGATGAAGAACTTGACCTTCTTCGTGACCAGGGATTTACAGGCCTGTGGCTTATCGGGCTATGGGAACGTTCAGATGCAAGCAAACGGATTAAACAGATAAACGGCAACCCGGAAGCAGCTGCTTCTGCCTACTCTCTTGAAGATTACGAAATTGCCTGGAATCTTGGCGGATGGGACGCTCTTTCAAATCTCCGCCAGCGATTGTGGCAGCGGGGAATACGTCTTGCCAGCGATATGGTTCCAAACCACACCGGAATGGATGCCAGATGGGTTGTTGAAAAACCAGACCTTTTTGTTCAAAGAAAAGACAATCCTTTTCCACAATACACATATAACGGCGTAAATTTGAGTCACGATGGTCGTGTAGCAATCTATCTTGAAGACCATTATTACTCAAAAGATGACTGTGCTGTCTGCTTTAAACGAGTTGATACAGCAACCGGCGACACCCGTTACATCTACCACGGAAATGACGGAACAGGAATGCCATGGAACGACACAGCTCAGATTGACTTTTTAAATCCCGCTGCCCGCGAAGAAGTAATGCAGAAAATCCTTCATGTTGCAAGGAACTTTCCTATCATCCGTTTTGATGCAGCAATGGTTCTTGCAAAAAAACACATCAAACGTCTCTGGTATCCTGAGCCTGGCAAAGGCGGCGACATTGCAACACGTTCTCAGTCAGCCCTTACAGCGCAGCAGTTTGAGGAAGCGATTCCAAACGAATTCTGGCGTGAAGTTGTTGACCGGGTTGCTAAAGAAGTTCCCGATACACTTTTGCTTGCAGAAGCATTCTGGATGATGGAAGGCTACTTTACACGAACACTGGGAATGCACCGCGTTTACAACAGTGCATTCATGAACATGCTCAAAAAAGAAGAAAACTTCAAATACCGCTCAACTGTAAAAAACACAATTACCTTTGATCCTCAGATTCTTAAGCGTTATGTAAACTTCATGAACAATCCGGACGAAGAAACTGCAGTTGCACAGTTTGGAAAAGGCGACAAATATTTTGGTGTCTGTACTCTGATGGCAACAATGCCTGGACTTCCAATGTTCGGGCACGGCCAGATTGAAGGCTTTGAAGAAAAGTACGGCATGGAATACACAAAAGCCTACAAAGATGAACAGCCGGACGGATATCTCATTGACCGCCACAACAGGGAAATCTTTCCTCTCCTCCACAAACGCTATCTTTTCAGCGGGGTTGAAGACTTTTTGTTCTACGATGTATGGGATAACGGCAATGTAAACGAAAATATCTTTGCATATTCCAATAGGGCAGGCAGTGAATACACAGTTGTCTTCTATAATAATAAATATGACAGAGCCTGGGGCTGGATAAAACAGTCCTGTGAATATGCAGTAAAGACTGGCAGTGGCGAAAATGACAAAAAAATGATGACCCGCTCAATTTCAGAAGGACTCGGGTTAACTGCAGAAGATGACTGCTACATGATTTTCCGTGAACAGAGAAGCGGACAATGGTTTATCCGTAAATCCCGCGAAATCTGCGAAAAAGGAATGTTCATCAGTCTCAACGGATTTGAAAGCCAGGTATTTATGGACATCCGTCAGGAAAAAGACAAAGACGGCTCTCTTGCAGAACTTTGCGCTTTCTTAAACGGACGGGGAACTCCTGACCTCCAGACTGCATGGCAGGAACTGCATTACAAAGAGCTTTACGAAAAATTCAATTCCATGCTGGTTTGTGAATACGATGCTCTTAAATCAATGCGCCCATTTATGCCGGAAGGTACAAAATTCTCTGCAAAAGCAAAGAATGAATGCTTCAAGGCCTTTACCGGCGCAGTTGCAGAGTTCTACAAAATGGTAAATAAAATCGCAAAAGAAGAAGCCGGAAAAAAGAAAATTAAAGCTGTTAAAGCCGCAAAAATCAGTAAAAAAGATTTTGATGTATCTTCTCATACTGCAGAAGCTGCCATCGATTCACTGATCAAAAAGGAAGAAATGGATTTAATAACAATTCAATCCGACATCCTGCGCCTCAATTTCAAAGACTTTACTCAGTTCCTTATTAAACCTCTTGCAAAATCAGGTGTTGCCAAGAAATGGGGACTTGAACGGAAAATTGCAGAATATGGAAACAGTGTCGGCATTTATGACTTGTATTCTGACTTCCATAATATTTTCATAATCGGTCCATGCAAGGCAAATGAATACGAAATTGCAAATCTTTTTGTTAATTCGCTACACAGCTTTGAACTTTCAGGGGCTAACGAATATGATGGCGTAAAATGGTTCAACAAAGAAAAGATGGAAGAAAATCTATTGCTTGCTGAAAGTCTTTTTGAAAAAGATTTTTATGGAACACTGGATCCAAAGACAAAAACCGTATTCAAGAATCTCAGGAAGGCCGCAGAAAAGGCAGAATACAAATGTGATTTATTTCTCAAACCATTTGAACCAAAAAAGAAGGTAACAAAAAAGAAAACTGCTGCCAAAAAAGCAAAGCCAAAGGCTCCGGCAAAGAAAACGCGTAAGGGATTGTAGTACCGCGGCAGCGTCCCGCCAGGGATGGAGCGCCAGCGTAAGTAAAACGAGCACGACAACGATAGTGCTCGCAAAAAGCCCGGCCGGCTTCAAAGAAGCCGGAGACGCCCGATAAATCAACAAAAAAAAGGGACTGAATAAACAATCAGTCCCTTTTTAATAATTTTTACAAAACAAAAAATTATTTATTTGCGTTGAATTCAGCTTCAGCAGCGTTTACAACATTTGCAACATCTTCAACTGAAGAAGATGCATTGAGAGCAGCTGAGTCACCAGCTTCAGCAGAGTTTACTGCAGCAGAAAGACCATCGTAGCTCATTGTTTCAACAGCAACTTTCTTTTCGTTTGCACAGCCCATAAAAAGGCATGAAACAGCAAATGCGATTGCAGCAACAGACATAATTTTTTTCATAAATATCCTCCGGATGAATATTTTCTATATTATATACATTTTTTTAATCTCTTTTCAAGAAAGAGACAGTATAACCTGCTTAATATCCTCAGCTGTCATCAAAAACGGCCTGTTAAGCTCATTTTTTGTTAAAGCTGCTGCAATATTCGATGGCATTTCGGGAGCAATACCAGTATTATGGCGTATCCATTCACTGCTCAACGCCGGATGATCCCTTTGCACAAGAACTATGGTTTCGTCTTCATCTTCTGTCAATTCTTTGCGCACTTTTGCAGCAGCATAGGCAGCACTTGTCAGCTCATCGGCAAAAATGTTGTATTTCATGTACAATTCACGACAGGCTTCCCCTTTCTGCTCTTCTGTAACCCGGCCCGGAAAAATCAGATTTTTAAGCATCATGGAATTATTGTGAAAAACATCTTCAAGCCGTTCCAGATTGGAAGGACTAGCAGGATCTGCTTTTTCACGACTGACAAAATCCACAAGGCTGTCCATAATTTCAATCTTGCCGTCAAAACCTGACTTTATTTCATCAGTCGTAGGGCAAATAAAGCCATTAACCGGGAGATTCAGCTTCCAGCTGTAAAGACCAGCAACAAGATTGGAATAATTGCCGCAGGGAACAGCATAATAAATTGCACTGTTAACCTGCCCTTTAAGGCGGCTGAATGCAAAAGGATAAAAAAACATCTGAGCCATGAGACGGCCGATATTGGCAGTATTTGCAACCGTAAGGTTCAATTTTTCAACCAGGTCTTTGTCGTCAAAAATCTGACGAACAAGGTTGTGGCAGTCTTTTTCAGTTCCTTCAATTTCAACGGGATAAATGTTTCCCCCGTTCCAGACAAAATCACTTTCGTTCAGTCCACGGACTTTTCCTTTCGGGTAAATCAAAACAGCCTTTAGATGCTTAAGGCCAGACATTGCACGGGCAACACTTGCGCCCAGTTCGCCGACAGTGGCATCAACAAAGATTCCGGTCTGGCCTTTCATAGTCAAAATTGTTTCAAGGCAGTTTATGAGAAAGGAAATGCCAAAATCTTTGTGGCTTCCTGTCGGTGTGTTGAAAAGTTCAAGAGAATAAAAATTGTCCTTTAGTTTTTTTAGTGACGGCGAAAAAGGAAATGCTTTTGTTGCAATTGTTTCACAGATAATTGGCGAAAACTCGTCATTAACGCAGGCACTTGTCAAACTTCCGGCGATACTTTGAAAAGAAGTTTCCTGATTTGTATAAAGAATCCATTTTCGCAAATCCCTGTCTTCGCCGGGAACAAAAAGACCGCCGTCCTCTGGCAGACAATTGATCACAGCTTTTTCAAAATTAACGGAATTTTCTGGATTTCTAGTACTGATAAATTTCACTTTTTTTTAACTCCCACCAGACAAAACAGCCCTTTGAACCAGCTCAAAGGGCCTTACTTACAATTTGTTATTTCAACACAATCTTTGCATAGAGCTTTGCTGTGTTTGCAAGCTGATAAACATCAGACGGAACAAACTGTTTTTTGTTATAATCTGTAACCTTTCCGTACAGCTCGTCTTTAATACCAATTCTTACCTTTTTGCTTAAAGGCAGTTCATAGGAAGCTGTCAAAAGTCCCACATATTCCCAGCCTGTAGGTTCCGCAACTTTACTCTGCAGCTGATCATAAAAATCATACATAGCATAACCGCGGAACATGACATCAATCAGATGACCGCTGTCTGTTCCATATTTGAATTTCAACAGAGTTTCAATTCCAATTGTGTCACTGTAAGTTCGCAAAAGCATGTCTGGTTTTGTACCATTGGCAGCAAGAATGTCACGATGATAGAAATAATAATCTGTTGTTCCAAGAAGAATTCCGGCAAGATAAGCCTGATATTCAACCGATGAACCGTTGCCGTTATATTTCTGTTTGAACATTACACCAGGCGCAAGACTTGAAAGCATCCAGTAAGAATGCCAGTCAAAGTCATAAATCATACCCAGTCCATAAGTTGTTTCAACATTTTCACCAAAATCAGCACTGCGGCTTACAAGAACTGCATCACTCAAAATACGGATATCATAAAAAAGCTTTTCATCCCAGTTTTCATAGGCACAGGCACCATGTTCACCACTACCGGCACCCATTCCCCCCTGAACATTCAACGTAAACTGACTGTAAGGCACATTGGAATCATGTCCGTAAGGATTATTGTAATCAATATTTAAAGTTACCATTCCAAAAGCCGGATAGATTTCCTGAGGTTTATAAGCATCAGACTGATAGTCAATATCAGTACCTGCAACAACATTTCCCACAGAAAAACCAAAGTCCATGGCATAAATGTTTCCGCTTGTATTTCGCTGCTTTACGCCACAAAGGTATTCAGTAAACATTCTTTCAGGATTCAAGGCAGCTCCAAAAAGACGGCTTGTTTCATTTGCTTCCTGACTCAATCTGAAAAACATTTCACCAACACAGAAAGAACCGATAGTCGTATAAACCATGTCATTCTTACTTGGATCATTTTTTTCACAAAGGAATTCCCACATAGTAGAACCAAGAACTGTAACAGCCATAGATTCAAGAACGTTAAGATTTGCACCCCTGCTGGACATATAATACATAGAACCCTGATATGGATGCAAAAAGTAGTTAGTCCAGTACCAGTCGCGGTCCCAGGTCATTTCCCGTTCCCAGAATCTATTCCATTCATCAGGACCAGTCTGCGCCCATGCAGAACCGAGAACCCATCTGTTGTAACTTGCAAGGGAAAGATTAAATGCAAGCATACCGCCTAAAGCAACGAAAGGATGTTTTTCAGTATCTGCAGCAACGGCACTCTCTTGAGAACGTGGTACGGCAGAATCATTTCCTGCAGGTACATTATCAGCAAAAAGAGTCTGCGCCATTACGAAAAGAGCACAAAGTGAAAGAAGCAGTTTTCTCATTCCGCAAAAATCCTATTCTTCAAATTTTTTAATTACGATACAGCCATTGTGACCGCCAAAACCAAGAGAAGCAGAAGCAGCAGCTTTAATTTCGCAGTTAACCCCAGTATTTGGAGTGTAATCAAGGTCACAGCCACCTTCAACATCAGGATTATCAAGATTGATTGTTGGTGGAACAAAACTGTCGTTAATAGCCTTAACACAGAAAAGAGCTTCAATAGCGCCGGCAGCTCCCACAAGGTGTCCTGTCATAGATTTTGTAGAAGAAACATGAATCTTGTAAGCATGCTCACCAAAAACAAGCTTAAGCATGTTAGTTTCACCAATATCGTTTGCATGAGTAGAAGTTCCGTGAGCATTATAATACTGAATATCTTCAGGCTTGAGACCGGCATCTTCAATAGCTTCTTTTACGGCAAGAGCAGCACCGCTACCGTCTTTGAGAGGTGCAGTAATATTAAAAGCATCACAGCTTGAACCAAAACCTGCAACTTCAGCATAAATCTTTGCACCACGTTTTCTGGCATGTTCAAGTTCTTCAAGCATGAACATTGCAGAACCTTCAGAAAGAATAAAACCACTGCGGTCTCTGTCAAAAGGACGGCTTGCTTTCTGAGGACAGTCATTAAATTTAGAAGTTACAGCCATAAGTTTAATGAACGAAGCAATTGAAAATTCAGTAATTGCAGCTTCAGTTCCGCCGCTAAGACAAACATCAACACGACCAGAGCGGATCATATCAACAGCAAGTCCGATAGCATCAGAACCAGAAGCACAGGCAGTATTCAAAGCCCATGAAGGTCCTTTAAGCCCATAATAAATGGAAACATTTGCTGCAGCTTCATTGCTGATCATTAATGGAGTAGTCAAAGGAGGCATTCTTGAAGGACCGGCTTCAGGATTCAAAAGTTTTTCAAAACCTTCATTAATAGCATCCATACCGCCGATACAGCAGCCAACCATTACACCAACTTTTTCCTGACCAAGAGATTCTTTAGTGTAACCAGAGTCAGCAATAGCCTGAGCCGAAGCCCCCAGACAGAATTTAGTAAAACGGGCTGTTTTTCGAACATCCTTGCTTTCAATGCCATATTTTTCAATATCAAAATCTTTTACTTCACCTGCAATCTGAACATTAAGGCGGCTGGCATCAAAAAGAGATATATTGCCTATTCCACATCTTCCGTTTTTAACATTTTCCCATGCTTCAGAAACAGTATTTCCAACAGGCGAAACAACACCCATTCCTGTAATTACAACACGACGCTTATTCATTTTTAACTCCATAAACAAATTTCTCTGACATTTTACTAAAAATCGTCATTAAAAACAATAAAAGTTAAACTTTACATAAGGGCGTCCGGGCGGCTGTTTCACCCTTCGCTATCCGCTCATCCTCCTCGCTGCGCTGCGGTGGACTAAAGGGGTTCCATAGCCTGACGCTTTGTAATTTATTCAGAATAAACCTGTTCTTTCAGCATAAGAACTGTATTCATATCAAGATTAGTAATTTTACAGATGGTTTCAGGATCAATATTAAGCTTAATAGCATTAACAGCATTTTCCCTGGCCGCCAGAGCACGCCCTTCTTCACGTCCCTCTTCACACCCTTCTTCAAAACCTTCATTTCTGGCATCAGACAGATGAAGATTCATTACCATATATTCATGTCGCCATTCTTCATTATATTTTGCTTTTTCTACAGCAGCTTTAATTCTTTCAACAAGATCAGAACCAGAAGATTCACCCTTTTCAAGATATTCCATAAAGCACCTCACATTGTAGTTATTGCAATCTTTATAATTAATTACATTATAAAAATATTATTCGCATTTGTCATTTAACTCAACCATACTTTTTTCAAGACAAACATTTTTAAAACTATACATTGGCAATCCAGAATTAAAAGGATCTTCCATACAAATAAAAATTATGTAAGCTTTTCTCAATTGACTGTAATTTTGACCTTTTTCCAGATTTTCAATATCAATTATAGACTGATAATATCGTGCTCTAAGACCAAGATCTGCTCTTACAGAAGTCTGCATTTCAACATCAAATACGGAATCGTCACTTTCCCCATAAACATCCAGCCTGATACCATGCCCCAAAAAACGTTCATCTACAGTTTTTTGTTTTTGCACAAAATCAATTTTTTTGATTTTCATATCAAGAAGAAGCTCCAGAACATCCTTACAAATAGATTCATCCTGCATTATTTTGCAGAACATAAAATCATCACTGAATTTTAATTCATCATATGTTTTCATAATTTCTCCCTACTATGTATAAGCAGAGAAATACCAGAAAATACACTTTTTTTTGCTGATTATACAAAAAAAATAATTTTGGCAGCACCTTAAAAATCAATAACAAAAAAACCGTTGGTTTAAATTCTTCTTTGAAAAATAGGAGGATTTTTTATGAAAAAAATCGTAGCCGCAGCTGCAGCTGGCTTGATGCTCGCTTCTGCTGCATTTGCTGATGTAAGTTTCTCTTACACAGGTTCAGCAAT
>JAZLKD010000005.1:0-17606 GCA_045597415.1 Treponema sp.
GAGAGGTGACCCATTGTACCGCGTCCCTTTCCTTTCATAACTTCGATTGATTCAGAAGAGAAAATTGAAGAGTTTCCAACTTTCTTTGCAAGGCCGAAGAGTTCGAATGTATCAGCTACAGACATTGCGTCAGCTTCGTCTTTTGTGTTGATACCAACATGGTCGATCTTGAAGCCGTGCATAGCTTTTACAGCGCCTTTACAGATTTCTGTGATTTCGTCCCATTTTTCGCCTTCGATCAATGGTTTTTTAACCATCCATGTACCACCCATACAGAGGATGTTCTTGCGTTTTGCATATTCACCAACGTTTTCTGTTGTTACGCCACCAGTTGGCATGAATGTACACTGTGGGAATGGACCACCAAAGTCATCGATGATTTTGTATCCACCCTTGCGTTCTGCAGGGAAAAGTTTGAGGTGTGTAACACCTTTGTTAACACAAGCTGTGATTTCAGATGGGTTAGAGATACCAGGCATTGTTGGAATGTTGTTTTTGATACACCAGTCAACTACATCTGGGTTGTATCCTGGAGATACGATGAATTTAGCACCAGCTTTTACAGCTTTTTCTGCCTGTTCAACGTTGAGAACTGTACCAGCACCTACGAGCATGTCTGGTTCAGCTTTTACCATTTCTGTGATAGCTTCAGCTGCACATGCTGTACGGAATGTAACTTCAGAAGCTGGAAGACCACCCTTAACAAGAGCGTGAGCCAGGTTAGCTGCTTTAGAAGCATCTTCGATTGCAACAACTGGAATAATACCAATGTCACGGAATGTGTCGTAAATATCTGCCATTTAAGGACCTCTTATAAAAATAAATGATAATATAATATAGTGAATTTCTACATGAATGTAAATTGAATTTTAATGGCGTCCCCCTGTCGGGTCGCTGCGTCCGCCCTTCCGCTTTCGCTCCATTACACTGTTCTGGTGGTTTCGATAAACGCAACCACCAGAAAAGTGTAACTTCGGGGCTCCCATCGCTGACGCAGTTACAAAGTTTTAGGCTGTTATTTCCGATGCTGGTACAAGGTTAAAGGTTTTCAGCCCGTTGCGGTTAAAGTTTTTCTTCCAGCTGATGTTTGTTCTGCACACCGAATTTATCGTATATGCGGTTCAGGTGATTTTCTACAGTTCGTCTTGTAATGCCAAGTTCATCAGCAATCTGCTGGTTGTCCTTGTGCATTTTTATACACTCTACGATTGCTTTTTCTTTGGATGTAAGGCTTGAAAAAATACTGGCACTGAACATAAAAGCCGGCACAAGATCCTGCTGAATGTATACTTCACATTTTGCAACAGCCTCGACCGCCTTCATTAGTTCCTCTTCGGAAGCTGATTTTGAAACATATCCTTTTGCCCCTGTTTCAATGGCACGGATTACATAACTGGAACTTGAAAACATGGAATAAATTATGGATTTAATTCCGATGTCAGTAAGCAGCTTGATTGCATCCAGTCCGGTTTCACCGCCAAGATCAATATCTACCAGTGCAACAGTAGTTGTGTCTTTTTTCTGCTGAAAATTTTCTGTAAATTCTTCAACTTCCTTCAGGGATTTAAATTGTCCGCCAGTTGTCCATGACCTGGACTCAAAAAAGGAAGCCAGCCCCTTTAAAATCATTGCATGGTCATCTATTAAAATAATCTGGTTCATTAAAAATCTCCCGGTATGGTAATCATTATTTCAGTACCAAAACCAATGTCTGATTTTATTTCAAACTTTCCGTTCATGCTTTGCGTCCGTTCCTTTATGTTTTTAATACCAAAATGTTCATTCTGTTCGACAGACGTCGGATTAAAGCCTTTTCCATCGTCACAGATAATGATTTTTGCCAGGGAATTTTCTTTTTTGATGAGAATGCTGGCTTCCTGAGCATGGGAATGAACCTTAATGTTTTCAAGACATTCCTGAATGATTCTGAATATGTTGAGCTGTTTTTCATTATTGAAGCTGTTGATAAAATCCGGATCAGTTATTGCCAGAGGAATTTCGATATCAGAAGTTTTACGAAGATTTTCCGTGATGATTGCAATGGCGTCACTGAGCTTGTTGCACTCAAGTTCCGGTGGAGCAAGGTTGTAGCAAAGCCGTCTTATGTCCGAAATTGCATTTGTGATTATGCCGTCGATTTTTTCAGATTCCGATATGAGGCTGATAGCCTTTAAATCCTGGGCAACTGTATCGTGCAGTTCATGGCTCAGTTTTCGTTTTCTGCTTCCTGAATGGTGATGATCTGCCTGTTTAATTCCTTTGTAAATTTTTCCCGCTTTAAGGAATCATAAAAATTGAATGCAAAAAATATTGTTGCACAGAGAAAAACCGTCAATACTATAGAAAGAATTGTCGCAAGGGTTACAAGTTTAGCATTTTTATAGGAAGTAATATTTTCTTCAAGAGCAGTCTGATCGATGAGAAGTGAAAGAATTTCCTTTTCATCTTTTCTGTCAGCAAACTTTTTTAATTCGTCTAAAATCCTGTTTTCTTCATCAAGATATTCCCAGAGCCGGAATTTTTCAGAATCGTATGAATCAAGAAAAGCCTTAAACTCATCAAATCTGTCAGGAGAATCAGCCAGTGCTTCCCATTTCTGCACGATATCAGGAATTTGAATATTTTCCTTTGTAGAATTTTCATTATGAGAAAATCCGCAACCGATTGAGAAAAATAACAGCAGCATTAAAAGTAAAGTTTTTTTCATATTTTTTTATGGAAGCTTTGTCTTATGAAGACAACACTTTTTACAATTATATTATTCAAAATAATATCACAAAACCATTATTCATTTTATAATATGATTTATGAAAAATCAGACCGTAACTTTTTATTCTGTCCTTGCAGCAGTATGTGTTGTTTTTGGAATCCTTGATTACTACATGTGCGACCTTGTTGTTTACCAGCTGCAGTTTCCAATTTTTTGCGATATGTGCTTTTGTATGGCAATGACATTTTTTGCAGGACCTTTGTGGGGAATTTTTGTAGTCATATCCGATCATATATTTGACATGATTATCAGCCACAGTTTTGTCGTTGAACAGCTTTACATGGCCAGTGCTTTTTTCGGCTGTCTTGCAGCATGGCTTTACAAAAAATATGCAATGAAAGAAGGTGAATCTCTTTTTATCGTTTTTTCACGTCTTCTTCTTCTGGTTCTGATTATGACTCTTGTCATGAGTATAACTGGTGGAATCATCAGCCGTATCGTAGCTTATTTCAGGGCAGACGGAACTGAATATACTTATCAGGTAGAATTCCTCCAGCTTTTGTTTGGCGGAAAAATCAAATCACCTCTTCTTGATGCCATACTCCTCAGGCTTCCTGTAAATCTTGCAGACAGGTTTATTACAGTGTTTGCCGGCTGGGGAATTTTTATGGGAATGAGTAAAATAAACGAAACAGTGCGTAAACGCACGGAATAGTTTCATTCTTTTACTCAATACAAATCAAAAAATGACTCCTATAATTTTATTAAATTAAACGGTTTAACCGTAAATTAAAGGAGTTTTTTATGGCTGTAATACTAATGTTTATTATAAACGTAATTGCACCTATTGCAGGAACAATTTTTATAGGATCTGGTCTGGAAATCCCATTTGCCGGGGGTGGCCTGCTGGGATATTCATTTATTCTTGGTATATTGTTGTGTCTTTGCAATCAGGCTTCTTCAAGATTTGTCTGGAGAAAACATGATAGTGATGGATGGACAGTTGAGGAAGAAAGTTATTATTCTACATCTCTTTCATCAAAGCTGACAAAACTGGGACTTGTTTTAATAGTCATTGGAATTGTTGGTTTTATTCTTCTTTAACAAAATTGATACTTCGGAGAAAGTTTCAGCTTTTATACCCTGAAAAAAGGATTTAACAGTCCTGTTTTCAGGGTGTTTTTTTTGTGCGCCATGATTAATTTGTGTCGCAGTGAGGAACAGTTCCGGATGCTGAATCTTTGCCCAACATCAGCATTTCTTTTGCAGTACGCCAGCCAAGCTGGGCACATTTTACGCGGGAAGGCATGTGACTGATGTCTCTCAAAAGACTTGCTTCGTCCAGTTCTTCAATTTCTTTTTCCGTTGCTTTGCCGGTAATCATGTCCATAAAAATTCCGGCAAGACGCAGGGCTTGTGTTTTTGTTTTTCCAACAATGAGATCCAGCATCATGTCAACGCTTGCCTGACTGATGGCGCATCCAGATCCTTCAAAAGAACCGTCACTGATAATGTCTCCGTCTGTCTTGAGGTACAAAGTAATGTTGTCACCGCAGCTTGGATTAACGCCGTTAAGTTCCAGGTCAGCACCTTCGATTTTTGATTTGTGACCGGGATTAATGTTATGTTCGTTTAAAATTTCGCGATAAAGTTCTTTTGTGTCCATAAAATATAGTTTAGCAGATTTCAGAATTAAATGGTATAATATGATTATGGATAAGTTTCAGATTCGGGACGAAATCAGGGAGAGAATGAAAAATTTAAAGGCAGACGGAAATGTTTCTGCCATTATTGATCATCCTTCGTTCAGAGATGCAGATATTGTTCTTGCTTATATTCCTCTTGGTCAGGAAGCCGACTGTACAAAGGCTGTTGACTGGGCAATCAAACAGAAAAAAGTCGTTGCCCTGCCAAAAGTAATTCTCGGTACAAGTGAAATGGAATTTTACCGTCTGAATCCCGATCTTCCAATGGACCAGCAGCTTGAAGACGGTTCTTTTGGAATCCGTGAGCCTGTTGAGGGACTTAAACCTTTTTACCTGGATTATATTGACCTTAAAGGCAAAAAGATTTTTTTAATTGTTCCTGGAGTTGCTTTTACAAAAGACGGTAAAAGATGCGGCCATGGAAAAGGTTTTTATGATATTTACATAAAACGTCTGGCCGCTGTCTGCAGCCATCTGTTTTTATGCGGTTTTGCCAACAGCTGGCAGATTTTTGAAGATCTGCCTGTGTTGAAACACGATGTTATGATGGACGAAGTTATTTTTTAGAATCTGCCGAATAAACTCTCAGTGCCGGAACTTTTTCAAACCAGGCTGCTGCAAGAATATAGTAGTCTTCGGCAGATGCTTTTGATACAGCCTGATACTGATCCAGATACCAGGCCGGATTGTTTCTTACCATGCCTTCCTGAAGGAGCCGGGCAGTTCCTTTTGGACTTGTTGTCTCACTTAAAGTGTTCATCAGCCATCGGTTTTCCATTGTGGCTAAAAGCCTGTCTTTTTCAGTGTTGATGATGTTCTGGTCTTTTGAAGCAACAAGATTTTCCAGATCCTTCAAAAGTTCTTCTACTGCCTGACTGTACAGTTTGTCTGTAACGGCTGTGTGCTTGATTTTTGTAATTTTAACCTGGGCAAAAGGATAATCTGTCCCTGGAACTGCTACCTTTACAATCTGTTCTGCAGAAACTTTTGACTGAATTCTGTCGGCAAGTTCAAAAAGAAGTGCATTGAACAGGGCGGCATCTGTGGTATCTGGGGAAGGACTGTCAAAAATATACAAAAGTGGATCGCTGAAATCTGTTGTTGGAATTAAAACTGCCGGACGGGGACCTGCTTTGTCTGCACTTATATCTGTAAAGAACTGGTGCCGCAACTGCAGTTTTTTTGCTTTTTTAGGAATTGAAACCTTTTTCACTTTTTTATCAAGACTTTCTGTAGCTGCATTTGTAGAAAGAATTCCGAAAGTGTTGTTCAATGTTGAAATTAAAGTTTCATCTGCCTGTGGATAGCCTGAAATTACAAGTGCGAATCTGGTAGAATCCAGCAGAACAGGGTAGGCTGCAGCAATCTGAGTAAAGTCCATGTGAACAGGATAATCTTTTGTATCTGCAAAAAGATTTGTGTAAGGTTTTGAATACATGGTGCGCAGGGCTTCGCATAAAAGCTGGAATTCAGGGTTGCCGGTTTTTATGCGCCATTGAGTGCGAAGGTTGTATGTAATTCCATCTGCAAGAGCCGGTGTTATGTCGCCAAAAATTACAGCCTGTTGAGCAGCTTCTATAACTGCCGGTGTCTGGTCTCCGGGGCAGGTAATTATTATGGAAGAATATTCCGCAGTCGTAAATGAAGAAACTTCCCAAAGGGGAATCTGTTTTGCAAAAAGGCTTCGCCGGATGTTTTCTGCAAGACAGTCTGTAAGAACGCTGGCAAGCCCCGGAGCTGAATCTGCAAACAGCAGTTCTCCGCCTTTAATGGTCAGACAGACTGCGCTTGTTTTGCTCTGGGGATGGTGTTTGACAGCAACAGGAATGTTGTTGGCTAATTTTATAGAAGAAATCTGCTTTTTGTTGTCAGAAATGAATCTGGAACTGGAAGCTTTTATGTCTTCATCACTGAGGGAAGAAACAACTTTTGATTTATCCCTAAAGAATTTTGTGTATTTGTTCTGTTTGTACCAGGGAGCAGTTTTTGCAGTAATAAGTGACCAGCCTGCCTTTTTAAATTCTTTTTCGTATTTTGTGTAAGTAGCAGTATTTACAAGGACAAAAGCAAAGGGCTGGTTTTCAAGATATTTTATCTGAAGGTCAGTGGCGTTGAGGGAAATAAAATCCGTAGTTCTGTCAAAAATTGAAGACTGCCCGTGATTTGCATTCCAGCCGGCAATCTGTTCCATGAGGAGTGTAGAGTTGTCCAGTGTCTGTTCAAAATAGTTGCTCCAGTTGTATGCGTGAAACTGAAAATCTTCCTGAGTGAATCTGTCAGGCTGTTTTGCAATTTCCATAAAAAGTTCTGCCTGAACTACAGGATTTGCCTTTGCTTTTTCAAGAATGGATTGAATTACGAGGCGGCTTGATTTCTGGGTTTGAAATGAAGATACGTTTATGTATTGGGGAGCACGGATTGCAAGGTTTTTCTGTTTCTGCAACAGGCGTTTAAATTCTCCTTCATCATTGTCCATGGCAAAGCTAAGCATA
This sequence comes from Treponema sp., assembly GCA_045597415.1. Taxonomy (GTDB): domain Bacteria; phylum Spirochaetota; class Spirochaetia; order Treponematales; family Treponemataceae; genus Treponema_D. Next base: position 6,909 of record JAZLKD010000005.1, read on the forward strand.
TCGGCTTCTGTTGGACTAAAGCAGTCGTATTGAAGGACAATTTGTGTCAGTTCTGTTGAAAGTTCATCGTCAGCAAGGACAAATTTTTTGATTCTGTCAGTGTCTTCAAAAAAAACTCTGGATTCAGAAAGATTTGAAAGGGAAGAACCGGCTCCTCCTGTAATTTTTCCAAGATATTTTTCCGCCATCTGAAAAACCGTGTTTTCCGTAATGTTTCCTGAAATATAAACGGAAGCATTTGCCGGCCTGTAGTAAGTTGCCCAGGTTTCTTCGAGAAGATACCGGGCCTGAGCTGCAGAAATCAGGTTAAATGAAGACGGATTGATTCCAGACTGCTGCTGCCATGGATTTCCGGCAAATACTTTACAGTCCATTGCACTGTTGATGAAACCTGCCAGGCTGGAAGCAAATTCTTCTATTTGAATGCGCTTTTCAGCAAGTGCGTTTTTTAATTCTTTGTCAGTGACTGTCAGTTTGTCAAAAAGATGGACCAGTTCCCTGATTGTGTTTTCTGTGTCGCCTGGAGCTACTGTTTTTATGGTGCGAACAATATCACCGTCCATTTCAAGTCCAAGAAAATTTGCGTACAGTTCCAGAAATCCGCCGTTTTTTTCTGTCTGGTTTAAAAATCCTGCATTGATATCAAGTTCAATCCGCACAGGAGCAGCCTGAGTGTCCTGTAAAAAATAAAGGTGCATGCCGTTTTCAAGAACATAAGATTTTACATCGCTGCGGGCAAAAGCAAAAATTGAAAAGGCTGTACAGAATGAGGCAATAAGGGCGAACAATTTTTTCATAAAATCAACTGTATCACAAAGAGAGGGATTGTTGTAGAATGTAGGAATGACAGAATTGATTTTGAATTCAAAAAGTGATGTAACAGACGAAAAAGTTTTTTCCATAAATAAACGCAATCTTACTCATGATGAAATTGAAGCCCTTAAGGCAAACGGCAATATTAACTGTGACGAAACCTGGCAGAATATTTTTGTAAATCCGGGTAAAGATGAATTTGATCCGTCCCTTATCAGAAACTGCGAATTTAAAGGTTTTATTTCCATCGGCCGCCTTGTAAAAGCCCGGTTAAAATATCACGACCTTGTTTTTGATGCAGGTTTTTATAATTCATATCTTGAAAACATTATTTCCTGTGATGATGTAGTTATCCGCAATGTAAAATATCTCAGCAATTACAAAATTGACCAGCGAGTAATTCTCTTTAACATTCAGGAGATGAGCTGTACAAACCATTCCAAGTTCGGAAACGGTATTCTCAAGGAAGGTGAACCGGAATCTAACCGTGTATGGATTGGAGTAGGGAATGAAAATGACCAGCGTTCAGTTCTTCCATTTGAAGATATGATTCCTGCCGATGCCTTTATCTGGTCACGCTACCGGGAAGATGAACTATTGCAGAAAAAATTCCTTGAGCTTACTGAATACGGAAATACAAAAAAACTTGATACTATGGGGTTTGTAGGAAGTGATTCAGTCATTAAAAATACAACTCTTTTAAAGGATGTAAAGGTTGGTTCCTGTGCATACATAAAAGGTGCCTTCAAGCTTAAGAATATTACGATTCTTTCAAGTGAACAGGAACCAAGTCAGATTGGTGAAGGTGTTGAACTTGTAAACGGAATTATGGGATATGGCTCAAAAGCTTTTTATCAGGCTGTGGCTGTCCGTTTTGTAATCGGGCGCAATTGCCAGCTTAAATACGGCGCAAGACTTTTGAATTCTGTCCTTGGGGACAATTCAACTGTAAGCTGCTGTGAAATGCTTAATAATCTGGTATTTCCGTTCCATGAGCAGCACCACAATTCTTCTTTTCTTATTGCTTCTACTTTGTGCGGTCAGTCGAATGTTGCTTCCGGGGCCACAATCGGTTCAAACCACAACAGCCGCTCTCCAGACGGAGAAATGCTGGCAGGACGCGGATTCTGGCCGGGACTTTGTTCTGATTTTAAGCATAATTCTAAGTTTGCCTGTTTTACCCTTGTTTCAAAGGGAAGTTATCAGCACGAACTGAATATTCCATATCCTTTTTCCCTTGTTGCTTCAAACGGCGAAGGAAGATGCGTAACTGTAATTCCTGGTTACTGGTTCCTGTACAATATGTATGCCATTGCAAGAAATAATTCCAAATTCCTTAAGCGGGATAAACGAGTTGTAAAAGTTCAGCATATTGAAACAAATCCAATGGCACCGGATTCAATTCAGGAAGTGCTTTCTGCAATCAGAAGAATCATTGACCTTACAGGAAAATATCTTGTGGATAAAGGTTATGAAAAAGCCGTAAAAGCTGCAGGTACAGGTTATGAGGAACTTCATCAGGTTGCAAAAGATTATCTCCACCAGAATCCTGAAGCAGAATTCAGCCTTTTTGACAGGGACTGCCAGAAAAAATATGGCGCAGAAATTCATAAGCCGGTGCGTGCCTATAAAACTTACCGCAAAATCATTAAATATTTTGCCTGTTCAGTGTTGATGGATTACTGCCGGCAGTTTAAAACACAGATTACAAGGGATGAACTTAAAATTATCGTTAAGCAGATTCCGCTTTATACAGAGTGGGTCAATGCAGGCGGTCAGGTGCTTCCTCAGTTAAAGCTGGAAGAACTGTTTGCCAAAATCAAAACTGACAATATCAGAACCTGGCAGGAAGTCCACGCTTTTTATGATGAGTGTCAGAATAATTATCTTTTGTACAAGACAAATTATGCTGTATATCTTCTTGAACAGCTTTATTCTAAAAAAATCCGTGACTTTGAACCTGAGATTTTCAGGGACATTATAAGTGATGTTACTCTTGTAAGTGATGAAATGCTTGGAGAAGCAAGAAGCAGCCGTGAGAAAGATTATGTGGATGAATTTAGAAAAATTACATTCCGCAATGATGAAGAAATGGCTGCCGTTCTCGGAAAAATCAACGATAACGAATTCCTTGCAGAAATGAAGCCGAAGACTGAAAAATTCAATCAGGAACTGCTGTCGCTGTTTGAAATAAAAAATTAAGACTTAGGAATTATTTTTAGCGGTCTCCTGGTAGTTTTCTGTTGAGTTTGATAGGATTGAGTTGTATAATAGCGACATCGATTTATTTTTATATCAAAGGAAGTTTATTATGAAAAAGTTTTATTTGATTTTTACTGCTCTTGCAGCATTGTTTGCTTTCTCAAGCTGTACATGGGAAGAAGTTGATCACTCGCGTGCAAGTGGTTATACCTTTGTATACAATATTGATAGTTTATATAAGGATAATGTAGAATTTTTTTATAATGAAATAAGTAGTTCTACATGTAAATATGCTGGTAAATTGGAAGGTGTACGCGGTGTATATTATTACAGCAAGTCTAGAGAAAATGTTTTTGATGAAACTCTTGTCGTATTGGACTTTGATTTGCCAGGCGGATTCATGCCTTCTTCAAAAGATATTTCTATATCAGAATGGACAGGCTTGAAAGAAATTCTTAAATCAGACACCAGATTTGAATTCAGTTCTGAAGATTCTCAGAAAATTTTTGCTGAATGTGAAAAAGCATATAATAATGAAATCCTTATTTTTGTACAGGATTCGTCAGATGATGCATACTACAATGTGTTATATCTGAGAATGTCAAAAAAACGTTAATCTTGCACAAAACTTTGCAAAGTTACATAATATAAATATGAAAAAACGCACACTTCTTCTAGAACTTAATTTTTCTCGTTAGAGCCTTAAGTATCCGGTAGTGTGTATTTATTGAAAGAAAATTACAGACCTGATGCTAGGGCGTCAGGTCTTTTTTTTGCACCAGCGATGGTAGCCCCGCCGCAGGCGTTGCGAAGCAATGGAGCGACAGCGGAAGGGCGGACGTAGCGACGGACAATCGGGCAGAGCCCGATTGTCCGGGTGCCCATAGGAGTTTTTATATGAACGCATCAAAGTATAAGCCAGTGATTCAGCCTGCACCAAAAAACCGCAAATGGCCGGACAACCGTATTACAAAGGCACCTGTATGGTGTTCGGTTGACCTTAGAGACGGAAACCAGGCACTTATCGACCCGATGGGAATTGAAACAAAGCTCGCATACTTTGACCTTCTTGTAAAAATCGGTTTTAAGGAAATTGAAATCTGTTTTCCTTCTGCGTCGGACACTGAATTTGATTTTTGCCGCCGACTTATCGAAGAAAACCACATTCCTGAAGACGTAACAATCCAGGTTTTGTGTCAGGCCCGCGAACACTTGATCCGCCGCACAATGGAAGCAATCAAAGGCGCTCCACACGCAATTTTCCATATTTACAATTCAACTTCTCCTGCCCAGCGCAAATACACTTTCAACAAGTCAAAGGAAGAAATCATCAAGATTGCAGTTGAAGGCGTAAAATGCATCAAGGAATGCATGAAGGATTTGAGCGAAGAAGACCGTAAGAGAATCCGCCTTGAATATTCTCCTGAAAGTTTCTCCATGACAGAGCTGGATTACGCAATTGAAATCTGTGAAGCCGTAAAAGCTGAATGGGGAACTTCTGCTGACAACAAGATCATCTTCAACCTTCCTACAACTGTTGAATGCTACACTCCAAATGTTTATGCAGACTCCATCGAGTATTTTGCAGAACATATTTCGGACCGCCAGAATGTCATTATTTCTACTCACTGTCACAATGACCGTGGAACTGGTGTCGGTGAATGTGAACTTGCCCTCCTTGCAGGTGCTGACCGCGTTGAAGGCTGTCTTTTTGGAAACGGCGAACGCACAGGTAACCTGGACATTGTAACTGTTGCTTTGAACATGTTCTCTGAAGGCGTTGATCCTCAGCTTGATTTTTCAAACCTGCCTGACATTGCAGATGCTTACCAGGAATTTACAAAAATGGACATTGCTCCACGCACTCCTTATGCAGGTGGACTTGCATATACAGCCCTTTCCGGCGGACATCAGGATGCCATTGCAAAAGGTCTTGCTGCCCGTGCGAAAATGGACGAAAACGCTGTGTGGGATGTTCCATATCTTCTCATCGATCCAAAAGACATTGGCCGTAAATACGAAGGTATCATCCGCATTAACTCACAGTCAGGAAAGGGCGGTTCGTCATTTATTCTTGAACACAATTACGGCTATCAGATTCCAAAGGCAATGCAGCCTGCCATCGGCGACCTGATCAAGGCAGAAAGTGATCGTGCACAGCGTGAACTGCAGCCTGAAGAAATCTTAAGCTTCTTTGAAAAACAGTTCATTGAAAACCGCAGCGTTCTTGAAGTTGTGGATTTTGCTTCTACTCAGGTTGAAAACCATGCAAAAGAAGAAAATGTTACTGTGCGCGGTGTGGTTAAATACAACGGTCAGCAGATTTCTATCGGTGGTGCCGGTAACGGTCCTCTTGACGGTTTTGTTGCTGCCCTCCGCGAAACTCCTGTGGCAAAATTCAACATTACAGCTTTCCATGAACACTCTGTTGGTACAGGTTCTGATACTCATGCCGTTGCTTACGTTCAGATTACAAAAGAAGACGGCTGTGTAAAATGGGGCGTTGGAAAATCAAGCAACGTAGGAAGAGCCGGTATTGCGGCAGTTGTTTCGGCTTTGAACCAGTAGAGAACAGAAAATCAGGAATCAGGGAATTGAAAAGGGGAGTGATGGCGTGAAATCTTTTATTAAAAAATTTATTCTTTCATTCTTGATGTTTAATTCCGTATTCTTAACTTTTGCTGTTCCCGGGCTCTATAATTACACTCTTGATAACGGTCTTGAACTTTTTGTAGTTGAAAATGATGCGGCTCCTCTTGCTTATGTTGAAGTTGCTGTACGCTGCGGTGCTGTAACTCAGTCGGCAGAAAATGCTGGTCTTTTTCATCTCTATGAACACATGATGTTTAAGGGGAACGCGAGATATGCAACTGAATCTGAAACAATGGCTGCAATGAATGCACTTGGTGTTGATGACTGGAACGGAACAACTGGTACTGACAGAGTCAATTATTATTTTACAGTTCCTTCTTCTCTTGTACGTCAGGGACTTGAATTCTGGTCGTATGCGATCCGCACTCCTTTAATTGATGAAAAGGAGCTTGAAAACGAAAAAGGTGTAGTTTTAAGCGAAATCAGGGGAAATTTTACAAATCCAAACCGTATTTTTTCTGCCGCACTTAACAGCCGCATGTATCCTGATAAACCTTATAAAGTTGATACAAGCGGAACGGAAAGCAATATTTCTTCCTGCACTGTAGAAAAGCTCAGACAGATTCAAAGTGAATATTATGTTCCTGATAATGCTGCAGTTTTTGTCGGCGGGGACGTAAAGCACGAAGAAGTTTATAAAATGGTAAAGGAAATCTACGGTGACTGGAAAAAGTCCGGCCGTGATTTTTATCTTGGGGCAGTTCATTCAAAAACTCCTTCTCAAAAAACTCTTCGACTTGTCTATCCTAATCCAAAATGTTCGCCTGTTCTGACTCAGGTAAATTTCTGCCTTAGAGGTCCTGACGGCGAAACTGATGCGGAAGATACGTATGGAGCTGATGTCTGGAGCTTTCTTCTTGAAGATCCCTCAAATGTTTTTATTCAGACTCTTGTAAATGAAAAAGACCTGAATATTCCTGATACAGATTATGTCATGGGGTATTATTCGACTCAGCGCTGTACCGGGATTATCGGGATTAATGCCGCATTGATGAATGATGAAAAATCGCCTGTCCTGCGTGTAGAAAAATATTTGAAAACAGTGACCGAGAAGTGTATTCCCATGAGTGCAGATTCCAGATCCGGTTTTACAAAAGATATGGCAAAAATCATCAGAAAACTGGAAGATAACCGCATTTATTCCAACGAAACTGCTCAGGGCGTTATTGCAGGTTTGAGTGCAGCCTGGGCAAGCAGCGGGTATGAATATTACAGAACTTATGACGAAAATATTCTGAAAGTAACTGGGAAAGATGTAAACGATTTTGCAGAAAAATATCTTGTCAACAAGCCGGGCATAATTCTGGTAGGCGTTAATCCGGAATATTATGAAAAGTATAAAAAAGAGTTTGCGGCAGCCGGTTATGAAGAAATAACTGCAGATAATGCCTTCTGGTGGAAAAAGAATAATTAAGAATTGTAAGTGAGGTTTTGTTATGAAAGGGTTTGTTCGTTTTCTTGCCGGCGGAATAGGGGGATTCTGCCTCTTTTTTAATTTTGCCGGATGTACATCAAATAAAATTGAAGATTCATATTATCAGGCTAATGCCGGTGATTTTTCTACAAGGAATCTGGATAACGGAATTCCTGTAATAATTAAAAATACAGGCCGCGGACAGATTACAGTCCTCCGCATGATTGTTGAAGGGGGGACTCCTCTTTTGACTTCGGACAAATCTGGTCTTGAAGACGTAACTTTTGACATTATATACCACGGCAGCAAAAAGTATTCCTATGAAACAATTCAGCAGATGGAGTTTGATTCCAGTTTTGGAATTACTGCAAGCTGCGGCAAAGATTATTCTGTTGCAGGAATAAAGTGTATCGACAGGGATTTTGAAACTGCATTTGACGTTTTTCAGGATTCGTTTTTCAATCCACTGATGAATCAGGCAGATTTTGACCAGATTATTGAAGAAAAGCGGATGGGAATTGCAAGAACTGCCGGAGATCCAAGCGGCGTCCTTTCAAACAGACTTCATGAAACAGTTTATCAGGGACACGAATATGAAGCCTCAAGCTCAGTAACAGAAAAATCTGTTAATAATATCAGCCTGCAGGATGTACAGAATCATTACAAATCCCTTCTTGATTCAAAGAGAATCAAATTTGTAATTGTTGGAAATATGGGGCAGGGGCGTGATCAGAGTGTTGTTGAAATCATCAACAGTGCTTTTGGTCACCTTGAAAGCGGAAACTACAAAATTCCTGTTGTTTCAAAAGTAAAAACTGGAAAAAATACAGTTTATGCAGAATGTCCTCAGGCAGGTGATATCGGCTATATTGCAGGATATTTTGAAGCTCCGGAACGCTATGATGCAGATTATGTTCCTTTTGCCATTGCCACAATGATTCTCGATGATGAGTTTTTTAAGCATGTAAGGGAACAGAACAGTGCATGTTATTCCATCGGAACAGGCGTTTCAGGCGGTAAAGATTTTCTTGGCCTTATCAGTGTCTTTAAGTCGTCAAAAAATACGGAAATCAAAAGACTTGTTTACGAAGCAATCGACAAATTTCCAAAAAAGAGCCAGATTGAAGCAAAACTTGAAAATTACAAATCAAAATATATTACATCCCTTTTTGGTTCTTCCCAGAGTATTGCTGGAGTTGCATCAAACATCGTTGTTTCAACAGAATATTCGGGGGATCCTGCAAAATATCTGACACGTTCTTCAGAAGTTCAGAAGGTTACGGCAGATCAGGTTGTAAAGGCATATCAGAAATATATTGCTCCAAAAAAAATCAGCTGGATTGTCGTGAGTCAGAAAGAAACCTTGAAGGATTTTGAATTCTAGGAAGAGATAGACTATTCTTTCTTTTTGAGCTTGATGTCTTTGACCAGATAGTTTGTCTGGTCAACAGGCAGACCAAAAAGACTGTCGTTAAGCTTGCGGCTGAGGGTTTCAAAAATATAAGTTCTGACAGAGTCGTAAATATCAGGTTCTGTTGTGTCAGGGAACATTAAAACGCCGACAGCTCCATTCTGAGTCGCTTTAACAGCCTGGGCACGCATTGTAACTGTCAGTTTTTTTCCCCTGAGCATTAAATTCATATTTGGCATAAGGGCATTGAGCTGAATGGCTGTAAGCTGTTTTGCCGGAACAAGAACAGCGATTCCTGAAGAACTGATATCTACAATCTTCATTTTGTACATCATGTTGCTGGCTGTAATCCAGAAAATTTCAGCAGCCTGATCGTCAAGACAGTTTGCACGGACATACTGGCGGCGGCCTTTTGCATTATGTTCTTCAAGGTAACCGATTATTTCCTGAGTGCATTTTTCATCGTCCTTTGTTGTGATGATGCCGGCTTCAAGTTTGCTGGCAGGAGAAATTTCCCTGATCTGGCTTTCCTTAAGTTTTTCAGAAATTACACCAATAGTAATACTGCTGTACTGTTCATTCTGCTCAATGGAATCAATAAAATTAAACCAGCTGGCATAGTTAAAAACAGTATCCAGGTTTACATAAAGAATACATTCCTTGTTGAGTGTAAGGATGTTCTTAACGTTTTTGTAGTCGTTGATGATGTAGACTTCGTATTCGTTGTGACGGAGATTTTCGATTATGGTATTTTGAAAAAAATATGAAGGGTAGAGAAAAAAGACTTTTTTGCCAAAAATAGAGTTGCTTTGTGAATCAGCCATTTTTCCTCCCGTTGCTTTTGATTTTATCATTAAAAATACTCTTATAATAGATTAAAACAGAGTTTTTCGGTAAAATATAAGTCTATTCTGCGCTTTGCAGTCTTTATTCCCGCAACTTGATTGTAATTAAAACAGCAATTTTTGCGGATACAGCTTAAAACAAATAATTGCGGTATTTTTTTGCCGCGGAGGACAATTATGGAAAATATTAAAGAAGTACGTGTTCGATACGCACCTTCTCCAACTGGTATGCAGCACATTGGTGGTGTTCGTACTGCACTTTTCAATTATCTCTACGCAAAATCAAAGGGCGGCAAATTCATTCTTCGTCTTGAAGATACAGACCGCACACGCTTTGACGAAAAATATGTTCAGAACCTTTACGACACAATGGAATGGCTTGGAATCGACTGGGATGAAGGCGGTTCTAAAGGCGGTGACTTTGGGCCTTATGTTCAGTCTGAACGCTTTGAACTCTACAAGGAATATGCTCAGAAGCTTCTTGAAAATGATGAAGCTTACTATTGTTTCTGTGATGCAGAACGTCTTGAACGCATCCGAAAAATCCAGACAGAAAACAAAATGGCTCCAGGCTATGACAGAAACTGCCGCCACCTTACTGCGGAAGAAGTAAAGGCAAATCTTGATGCTGGTAAACCATATGTAATCCGTCTCAAGGTTCCAATGGAAGGAAAAACTCTCTTCCACGACCACATTTTAGGCGACATTGAATGGGAAAACAAAGACATTTCTCCAGATCCAGTTCTGCTCAAGTCAGACGGATTCCCGACATATCACCTGGCAAACATTGTAGACGACCACATGATGCACATCAGCCACGTAATGCGCGCCCAGGAATGGATTCCTTCAACTCCACTCCACGTACAGATGTACCGTTCATTCGGCTGGGAACATCCTGAATTCTGCCATCTTCCAATGGTAAACGGTTCAGACGGTAAAAAGCTTTCAAAACGCCACGGCTCAACTTCCCTCAACGAATTCCGTGCCCGCGGTTACCTTCCACAGGCAATCGTAAACTATGTAGCTCTTCTTGGATGTTCTTACGAAGAAGGAAAAGAATTCTACACACTGGAAGAACTTGGTAAGCTCTTTAAGCTTGAACACCTTAACAAGGCTCCTGCTGTATTTGACTACAAAAAGCTTGAATTCTACAACGGAAACTACATCCGTCAGATGAGTGCAGAAGAACTTTACAAATGGACACTTCCATTCATTACAGGAACAGGAGACGCTACTCTTGAAATCAACCCTGAAAATCCACAGCCAAAACCAAATGTTGGTCCGGAATTCTCAGGTGTTGCAATGGGAGATGACGGCCGTCCATACTGCGTAGACAAGAGCATGAACATGAGCACAGAAGA
>JAZLKD010000006.1:0-114749 GCA_045597415.1 Treponema sp.
GCAAAAGCCATCGTGCAGACTGTTCAGAAGGCAGGGGCAAAGGTTTCAGGACCAATTCCTCTTCCTACAAGAATCAATAAGATTACAGTTCTTCGTTCACCACACGTTAACAAAAAATCACGTGAACAGTTCGAAATGAGAACACACAAACGTCTTATTGACATCATCGATCCATCATCAGATGTTATGGATTCATTGATGAAGCTTGAATTGCCAGCCGGTGTAGATGTAGAAATTAAACAGTAAGTTTTAGCTGCGTCGCAGTAGGAGCTTATTGAAAAAAACGGTAACGGTCCCTTGGATCAGGGATGGCGGCCGAGAGAGAAGAGTTCGGGCGAATTCTTCTTTATAGGAGTTATCAGAATGAAAGGTGTGATTGCAAAAAAAGTAGGAATGACACAGGTTTTTGATGAAAACGGTAATCTGACACCAGTAACCGTGATCCGCGTTGAACCTAACACAGTTGTTGCTACAAAAACTAAGGAAACTAACGGTTATGATGCTGTTGTTCTTGGTCTTGATGATGTAAAAGAATCAAAGATCAGCAAAGCATACAAAGGCCAGTTTCCAGAAAATGTTACACCAAAACGTCATCTGAAAGAATTCAGAGACTTCGAAAAGGAAGTTGCTGTAGGTGACCAGATTGGTCTTGAACTTTTTGAGTCAACATCATTTGTAGATGTTACAGCTACTTCAAAAGGAAAAGGTTTCCAGGGTGTAATGAAACGTTGGGGCTTCCATGGTGGACGTGCTTCGCACGGTTCTAAATTCCATCGTGAGCCAGGTGGTACAGGAAATTCAACAACTCCTGGACACTGTCTCAAAAACGTTAAGCTTCCAGGTCACATGGGCTTTGAACGCGTAACAGTTCAGAATCTTAAGATTGTTAAAATCGATCCTGAATTGAATGTTGTTTTGGTACGTGGTGCAGTTCCTGGAACAAAAGACGCTACGCTGATCATCAAGACTGCGGTTAAGAAATAAGGTCGAGGAATAATATGGAAAAGAAAGTTTATTCAATCGATGGTAAAGAACTTCGCTCAGTTAATCTTGATGATGCTGTATTCGGTCTTCCAGTTAACGAAGATGTTATCTACTATGCCATCAATAATGAATTAGCAAACAAACGTGTAGGAACAGCTTGTACAAAAACTCGCTCAGAAGTACACGGATCAAATGCTAAACCTTATAAACAGAAGGGCACAGGTCACGCTCGCCGTGGTGATAAAAAATCACCAATTTGTGTTGGCGGCGGTACAATTTTTGGACCAAAACCACGTGACTTCAGTTTTGCACTTCCTAAGAAGGTTAAGCGCTTGGCTATGAAATCTATCTTGAGTCTTCAGGCTCAGGCAGACAGACTTACTGTTGTTGAAGATTTCACAGTTGAAAGTGGAAAAACAAAGGACTTAGTAAAAATTCTTAACAATTTTGCTAAGGACGAAAGAACAGTAATCATTTTGAAAGATGATGATGCTAAAATCAAACAGGCAGGAAGAAATATTAAAGGACTTTCGTTCCTTTCATTCAACCGCCTTCGTGCACATGATCTCTTCTACGGAAGAAAAGTTATCGTGCTTGAATCAGCAGCTGCTAATCTTTCAAAATTCTATAATGAAGAGGAGGCTAAATAATGACAGATTTGAATGATGTAATTATCCAGCCTGTGCTTTCTGAAAAAGCAACTGTTTTGCGTGAAGAAGGAAAATATGTTTTCAAAGTAGCTCCTTCAGCTAACAAAACAATGATTAAAGAAGCAGTTTCAAAACTCTTCAATGTAAAAGTTGTAAAAGTTACAACTCTTAATGTTCTTGGTAAAGTTCGCCGTGTACGTGGTCGTCCAGGTAGAACTTCAAGCTGGAAAAAGGCAATTGTACGCCTTGCTCCAGGTGAAACAATTAAGGTATTCGAAGGCGTTTAATCGCCTGTAAATTAAGGGGAACCAGATGGCTCTTAAAGTTTTTAAACCATACTCTGCAGGTACTCGTACTCGCATTGACTTGGTAAGAGAAGAACTGACAACCGATACACCCGAAAAAAGTCTGGTATCAGGTCTTAAATCAAAAGGTGGCCGTGGTCAGGGTGGACGTATTTCTGTGCGTCACCAGGGCGGTGGACACAAAAGAAGATATCGCGTAATCGATTTCAAACGTAACAAGCACGGTATTCCAGGAACTGTTAAGTCAATTGAATATGACCCAAACAGAAGTGCTAACATTGCTTTGATCTATTATGCAGATGGCGAAAAACGCTATATTATCGCACCAAAAGGTCTTACAGTTGGACAGAAAATTCTTTCTGGTGAAAATGCAGCTCCTACAGTTGGAAACGCACTTCCACTCGAAGCTATTCCAGTTGGATTCACTGTTCACAACATTGAACTTACACTTGGTCGCGGTGGACAGCTTGCCCGTTCAGCAGGTGCATCTGCACTTGTAGCAGCTAAAGATGGTGAATACGTTATCATCCGTCTTCCATCAAGTGAAACACGCCGTGTTCTTGGCAAATGCTATGCAACTATCGGTATTGTTGGTAACGAAGAAAGAATGAATACACAGCTTGGTAAAGCTGGTCGCAAGCGTTGGCTTGGTATTCGTCCTACAGTTCGTGGTATGGCTATGAACCCTGTTGATCACCCACTTGGTGGTGGTGAAGGTGCCGGAAAAGGACACCAGCCAGTTACACCATGGGGACAGCCTTGTAGAGGATACAAGACTCGCAACAAGAGAAAGCCTTCTAACAAATTCATTGTTTCACGCCGCAAGAAGTAATTTCATAGGAGTTAACAGTGTCAAGATCGGTTAAGAAAGGACCTTTCATTGAAAAGAGTCTTTACAAGAAAGTAATTGAAATGAACAAAGAGTCAGACAAGAAAATGGTTAAAACATATTCTCGTTGCTCTACAATCATTCCAGAAATGGTTGGAAACACAATCAGTGTTTACAACGGTAAGTCATGGATCCCTGTATACGTTACAGAAAACCTCGTTGGTCACAAGCTCGGCGAGTTCGCTCCAACACGTACATTCAAGGGACATGGTGGCACAGATAAAAAAGCTGGTGCTAAATAAAGGTGGATATTATGGCTGAAAAGAAAGGTTATGTAGCCACTACTAAATTCCTGATTGCATCACCTACAAAGGTTCGCCCAGTAGCAAATGTAATCAAGCAGAAGTCATGCTCTGAAGCTATGGCAATTCTTGAAAACATGCCACAGAAAGGCGCAACTTTGATTAAAGGAACTCTTAAATCAGCAGTTGCTAATGCGTTGTATGCTAACAAGAAGCTCGATGAAGATATGTTGTACGTAAAAGAAATTCGTATTGACGAAGGTCCAAGATTGAAGAGAGTATGGTTCCGCGCTCGCGGCCGTGCTGATCAGCTCTTGAAACGTATGTGTCATATCACCGTCATTGTTGACGAGAAGGCGGGGGAATAAAGTGGGACAGAAAGTAAATCCTATCGGTTTGCGTCTTGGTATTAACAAGACTTGGCAGTCACGTTGGTATGCAGGTCCACGCGATTATGCAGACCTCGTTTTGGAAGATATTAAAATCCGCAGTATGGTTACTGCACTTCCAGAATGTCAGAACGCTGACATTGCTGAAATCGAAATCGTTCGTCACCCTCAGCGTGTAACTATTGTAATTCATACAGCACGCCCAGGTGTTATTATTGGTGTGAAGGGAGCTAACATTGAAAAAATTAGCTCTGAAATTCAGGCTAAACTTACTAAAAAAGTACAGATTAAGATTAAGGAAGTTAAACGCCCTGAACTTAATGCTAGCTTGATCGCACAGAATGTTGGTCGCCAGCTTGCAGGACGCGGTTCATTCCGCAAGGCTCTCAAGCAGGCTTCTGCTAACGCTATGAAAGGCGGAGCACAGGGAATCAAGATTCGTCTCTCTGGCCGTCTTGGTGGAGCAGATATGAAACGTGCTGAAGAACACAAAGAAGGACGCGTTCCTCTTCACACTCTTCGCGCAGATATTGACTATGGTACATTCGAAGCACATACAACATACGGTAAAATCGGTGTTAAAGTATGGGTTTACAACGGAATGAACTACGGTCGTGAACAGAATGAAGATGCTGGACAGCTTGTTCGTAAGCCACGTGGCGATCGAAGAGATCGTAATGGTGAAGGCAATGCTGATAAACCAAGAGCTAAACGTCCTGCACGCGCAGCAACTTCAAAGGAGTAAAGTAAATGCTTAGTCCTAAAAGAGTTATTCACCGTAAGGTACAGCGCGGTCGTGAACATGGCTGTGCTACACGTGCAAACACAATTGACTTTGGTCAGATTGCACTCGTAGCTATGGAACCAGTATGGCTCAGCGCTAAACATATCGAAGCTGCACGTGTTGCTATCAACCGTAAACTTCAGCGTAAAGGCGATGTTTGGCTTCGTGTATTCCCTGATAAGCCGATTTCTAAGAAACCTGCTGATACTCGTATGGGTAAGGGAAAGGGTGCTCCAGAATTCTGGGCAGCTGAAATTAAACCAGGTTTGATTTTGTTTGAAGTTGGTGGAATTGATATTAAACTTGCAGAACAGGCTCTTAAGCTTGCTGCAGATAAACTTCCAATCAGAACAAAAATTGCTTTCAAACCAACAATTGACTAAGGAGTAGGAAATGGCTGATACAAAAAAGAAAAAGAATGTAAAAGAACTTTCTTACGCTGAATTGGTTGCTGAACGCAATGACCTTAAGAAAAAATACATGGACATCCGCATCCAGATGGTTGTAGGCCATGTAGATAACCCAATCCAGAAGCGTACAATCCGTCGCGAAATCGCAACATTGAATACGCTCATCCGTGCAAAAGAAATTGCCGGACAGAACAAGTAGGAGCTGACCCGTGGCAGAACAGGAAGTTCAGACTAAGAAAGCTGGAAAACGTTCTTTCGTTGGTATTGTAACCAGCGACAAGATGGATAAAACAATTGTTGTATCTATCGACACAAAAAGAATGGATTCCCTTTATAAGAAATATGTTACACGCACTAAGAAGTGTAAGGCACACGATGAACAGAATGAAGCTCACATTGGTGACACAGTTCGCATCGTAGAATGCAGCCCAATCTCTAAAGATAAATGCTGGAGACTGGCAGAAATTATTGAAAGAGCTAAATAAGCTTAAGGAGTTAAAGACATGCTTCAGATGCAATCAAATTTGACAGTTGCCGATAACTCTGGCGCTAAGCTCGTTCAGGTTATCAAAGTAATCGGCGGTTCACACCGTCGTTACGCTGGTATCGGTGACATCGTTGTTGTAGCAGTTAAGGAAGCAATTCCTACTTCTACAATTAAAGAAGGTGCAGTAGAAAAGGCTGTAATCGTTCGTGTTTCGAAAGAATACCGCCGTCCTGATGGAACTTATATCCGTTTTGATGATAACGCTTGTGTTATCGTTGATGCAGATAAAAACCCAAAAGGTAAACGTATCTTTGGACCTGTAGCTCGTGAGCTTCGTGATATGGATTTCATGAAAATCGTTTCACTCGCTCCAGAGGTTCTCTAAGGAGTATTGAATATGGATAAGAAATTCAAAATCCGTAAAGGCGATGCAGTACAGGTAATTGCAGGTAAAGACAAAGGTAAGCGCGGTAGCGTTGTACGTGTTGATGCAAAAAAAGATGCTGTTATTGTATCAGGTGTAAACATTGTTAAAAAAGCAATGAGAAAACGCAGTCAGCAGGATCAGGGTGGTATCATCGAGATCGAAGCTCCACTGCACATCTCAAATGTAGCGATCGTATGTAAAAAATGCGGTCCTACTAGAATCGGTTACAAACTTGACGGCGACAAGAAAGTTCGTGTTTGCCGCAAGTGTGGAGAAGCACTGTAATGGATAAGTATTTACCACGGCTTAAGAAAGTCTACAAGGACACAATCGCCCCTGAGCTCTTCAAAGAACTCGGTTACACATCTGTAATGCAGATTCCTGCCATCAAAAAGGTAGTAGTAAGCATGGGTGTTGGCGATGCTCTCACAACCATGAAACTTCTTGATGCCGCAGTAGCTGATATTACTCAGATTACTGGACAGCATGCTGTTAAAACGAAGGCTAGAAAGAGTATCGCTAACTTTAAACTTCGTGAGGGTAATGAAGTAGGTGTAATGGTAACATTGCGCGGTAACACAATGTATGAATTTTTGGACCGCCTTATTAATGTTGCATTACCTCGTGTAAAAGATTTCCGCGGAATCAAAGCAACAGGTTTTGACGGACACGGAAATTTCTCTCTTGGTATTCAGGAACAGATTATCTTCCCAGAAATCGACTTTGATAAAATCACTAAGATTGCTGGTATGAACATCTCGATCGTGACAAGTGCAAACACAGATGCTGAAGCACGTGCTTTGCTTACCAAGTTTGGAATGCCTTTCAGAAAGTAGTTGAGGATATTCTATGGCTAAAAAATCAATGATTATTAAATCAAACCGCGAACAGAAGTATTCAACACGTGAATACAATCGTTGTCAGGTTTGTGGTCGTCCACGTGGATACCTTCGCAAATTTAAGATTTGCCGTATCTGCTTTCGTAAATTAGCAAGTGAAGGCCTTTTGCCAGGCGTCACAAAATCATCTTGGTAGTGGAGGAGAAAAGAAATGAGTTGTTCAGACCCAATCGCAGACATGCTGACTAAGGTTCGTAACGCTGTTCAGGCTCGCCATGAAAAGGTTGATGTTTCAGCTTCAAAACTTAAGCTCGAAATTGTGAAGATCCTGAAAACAGAAGGTTACATTAAGAATTTCAAGAAAGTACAGGAAGGAAACCACTCGGTTATTCGTATATTCTTGAAATATGATGATGAAAATGCACCAGTAATCCACGGTATTGAAAAAATTTCAACACCTGGTCGTCGTGTATATTCTGGTTACAAAGATTTGCCACGTGTTCTTAACGGATACGGAACATTGATCGTTTCAACTTCTTATGGTGTAACAACTGGTAAGAAAGCAAGCGAAAAAATGGTTGGTGGTGAATTAGTTTGCAAAGTTTGGTAATAGGAGGAAGAGATGTCAAAAATTGGTAAACTTCCTGTATCTATTCCAGCAGGAGTAACTATCACAATCAATAATGGATCTGTAGTTGTAAAAGGTCCTAAAGGCGAACTTACACAGGCTTTCAATGACAAAGTTACTATCGAACAGAAAGATGGTTCTTTGACTGTATCGCCTGCTTGTGAATCAAAAGCTGCCCACGCAGCTCACGGTCTTTACCGTCAGTTGATTCAGAACATGGTAACTGGTGTTACTAATGGTTTCTCTAAGACACTTATCATCACTGGTGTAGGTTACCGTGCTGAAGTTCAGGGAAAACAGCTTGTAATGAACCTCGGATATTCAAACGACTTCATTGCAATCATCCCAGAAGGTCTTACAGTAACTGCTGATGCAGCTGGTAAATTGACAATCGCTGGCATCGACAAGAAACTTGTTGGTGAATTTAGTGCTCAGATTCGTAAACTTCGTATGCCTGAACCTTATAAGGGAAAAGGTATTCGTTATGATGATGAAGTTATCAGACGTAAAGTCGGAAAAACTGGCGTAAAATAAGGATTAGGATATGTTAAAGAAACTTAATGATAAAGCTAGAAAACGCCTCCATCGTAAGGTTCATATCCGTAAATCAATTTACGGAACTGCTGCTCGTCCACGTTTGACAGTAACACGCAGTAACACTAACCTTTACGCTCAGGTAATTGACGATGACGAGGGTAAAACTCTTGCTTCAATTTCCACATTGGAAAAAGAATTTGCTGGCCTTAAACCAAATGTTGAAGGTGCAACAAAACTTGGTGAAGCTTTGGGAAAACGCCTCCAGGAAAAAAAGATTGATACTGTAGTATTTGACCGCAACGGTTATCTTTACCATGGTGTTGTTAAAGCCCTTGCTGATGGTACTCGCTCAGCTGGTATCAAATTCTAGGAGATTTTATGGAACGCCAGAATAAGTTTGATAAAGAAAACCAGAAAGAATTCATCGAAAAACTCGTAAGATTGAATCGTACTGCTAAAACTGTAAAAGGTGGACGCAGAATGGCATTCTCTGCTCTTACAGTAGTAGGTGATGGAAAAGGTCACGTAGGATATGGATTTGGTAAAGCTAATGACGTATCAGACGCTATCAGAAAGTCTATTGAAAAGGCTAAGAGAAACCTGGTAATGGTTCCTGTTAAAAACGGAACTTTGCCTCATGAAATGCTTGGTAAATACAAGTCTTCATCAATTCTTCTTAAACCAGCTTGTCCAGGTACTGGAATTATTGCTGGTGGTACAGTTCGTGCCATTATGGATGCAATTGGTGCTACAGACGTTATTTCTAAGTCATTGGGTTCATCTAGCCCAGTAAACGTAGTACGTGCAACATTCGATGCTCTTGCAAACCTTTTGGATGCAAAAGCAGTTGCTTCTAACAGAGGTAAATCTCTGCAGGATATGTGGGGTTGATCATGGCTAAGAAAATTAAGATTACACTCGTAAAGAGCACAATCGGACAGAAACCAGCTAAAAAAGCTACTGTTCGCAGTCTTGGTCTTAAAAAGATCAATTCATCTGTTGTACATGAAGATACAGCTGTAATTCGCGGAATGGCAGCTGCTGTCGCTCACCTTGTAACAGTAGAGGAGGCTAAATAATGTCTGATTTTATTTTGAGTGCACCTGAAGGTGCCAATGTAAAAGCTAAACGTGTTGGCCGTGGTTCTTCTTCTGGACAGGGTACAACAGCTGGTAAAGGTAACAAAGGTCAGCAGTCAAGATCTGGTGGAAAAACATACATCGGTTTTGAAGGCGGACAGATGCCTCTTTACCGCCGTATTGCACATCGCGGTTTTTCTAACTATCCATTCAAGAAAGAATATAAAATTGTTAACGTTGCATTCCTTGAAGAAAAATATTCTGCAGGTGAAACTGTTAATAAAGAAACTCTTCTTGCAAAGGGTTTGATTAGTAATACAAAAGTTTCTGTTAAAATCCTTGGTGATGGCGACTTAACTAAGAAACTTACAGTTGAAGTAGAAAAAGTTTCTGCATCTGCAAAAGCTAAAATCGAAAAGGCTGGTGGTTCAGTTAAAGAAGCTGAAGCTAAAGCAGAATAATAGAAACCGGAGATAACCATGGCAAATAGTGCAATTGCAAATATGTTCAGAATCAAAGAACTTCGTTCAAGATTGTTCTTTACTCTTTGTATTCTTGTTGTTTTCCGACTTGGTTGTGTACTTACAATTCCAGGTATCGATGCAAACGTGGTTGTAAATTACTTCCAGAATGTTATCGAGCAGAATAGTGCAGAAAACGCATTTGCAAGTTACATGGATTTCTTTGCCGGTGGTGCTTTTGAAAAATTTTCTGTGTTCATGTTGGGTATTATGCCTTACATCTCAACACAGATTATTTTGCAGTTGGCTCTTATCATTTTCCCTGGACTCAAAAGAAGTGTCCAGGAAGAAGGTGGACAGCGCAAAATGGCTTCATGGACTAGAATCGGTACAGTATTTGTATGTTTGATTCAGTCTCTGGCAATTACAGTTTATGCAGGCCGTATTCCTGGTGCTGTTGTTATGGATGCTACAAGTTTTAAACTTCTTGCAATGCTTACTGTAACAACTGGTGCTATGATTACAATCTGGCTTGGTGATCAGATTACAGCAAAAGGTATCGGAAATGGTATTTCTGTACTTATTTTCGCAGGTATCGTTGCTCGTCTTCCACAGGGAATCTGGGATCTTAAAAACTGGATGATGACAGAAGTTGATGGAGCTATTGATAATACTCGTGTAATTATCACAATCGCAATCGTTCTTGTTTTTGCAGCTATTATTGCGCTCGTAATTTTTGAGCAGCAGGGTGAAAGAAAAATTCCTGTAAACTATGCTAAACGCGTTGTTGGACGCAAGATGTATGGTGGACAGAGTACTTATATTCCTTTCAAAATTAATCCTTCTGGAGTTATTCCAGTAATCTTTGCTTCTTCATTCTTAACATTCCCATTACAGGTTGTTCAGAGTATTGCAGGTAACGGAAATATGGAAGGAAATTGGAAGTGGGTTAACAGCCTCGCAACTTGGCTTACTCCAAGAGGTACTTTGTACAATGTAATTCTTGTTTTGTTGATTATTTTCTTTGCTTACTTCTACACTCAGGTAACACTGAACCCTACAGAAATCGCAAAGAATATCCGTGAAAACGGTGGTTCTATTCCTGGAATCAGACCTGACAAAACTGAAGAACATTTACAGAAGATTTTGAATCGTCTTATTTTACCAGGATCACTTTACTTAGCATTGATTGCTGTAATTCCTACAATTATTACTTACATAATTCCGGAATTCCCACAGTCAACTGCAATGCTGATGGGTGGTACTTCACTTCTCATCCTTGTAGGTGTAGATCTTGATACAATGAGTCAAATCGAAGCTCTTCTTAAGATGCATCATGTAGATGGTCTTGTAAGTAAGGGTAAAATACGTTCACGAAACTTGTAATTTTTTACAATTTTTGTGATTTTTCTGTAGAATAACATTGGGGATTTGTGATATATTATTGAACCCGAATTGTAAAATTTATAATTCGGGCGATAAGTTTACTTTCCCCAGGGGGACTTTAATGAAAGTACGAACCAGCGTTAAGCCCATTTGTGATAAGTGTAAGGTTATCAAAAGAAACGGTATTGTCCGTATCATTTGTACTAACCCAAAACATAAGCAGAGACAGGGTTAAGGAGTAGCAGATGGCTCGAATTGCGGGAGTTGACCTCCCAAATAAACATGTCGAAATTGCTTTGACTTATATCTATGGTATTGGTCGTTCAGCAGCTAAGACAATTTGTGAAAAAGCAAAGATTGATGCTAACAGAATGATGAATGACCTCGATCAGGATGAATTGAACAAAATTCGTACTGTTATCGATGCAGAATACAAAGTAGAAGGTCATTTGCGTTCAGAAATCGGTCTTAACATCAAACGTCTTATGGACATTGGTTGCTATCGTGGTCTTCGTCATCGT
This sequence comes from Treponema sp., assembly GCA_045597415.1. Lineage (GTDB taxonomy): Bacteria > Spirochaetota > Spirochaetia > Treponematales > Treponemataceae > Treponema_D. The sequence continues at coordinate 11,019 of JAZLKD010000006.1, forward strand.
AAAGGTTTGCCAGTTCGTGGTCAGCGCACACGCACAAACTCACGTACTCGCAAAGGTAAGAAGAAGACAGTTGCTAACAAGAAGAAAGCAGTCTGAGACGGAGGATTAATTAATGGCTACCGTAAAAAAGCGAAAGGAAAAGAAGAGCGTATACGAAGGAAATGATTATATCCAGGCTACGTTCAACAATACTATCGTAACAATTACAGATTTGAATGGAAATGCTCTCTCATGGGCATCTTCAGGCGGACTTGGTTTCCGTGGTGCAAAAAAATCAACACCATTTGCTGCACAGACAGTAGCAGAAACAGCAGTTCAGAAAGCTGTTAGCTATGGTTTGCGTGAAGTTCACGTTTTTGTAAAGGGTCCAGGAATGGGTCGTGAAAACGCTGTACGTGCTCTTGGTGCTTTGGGACTTAAAGTAAAATCAATTTCTGATGTTACACCAGTTCCACACAATGGTTGTCGACCACGTAAGACACGCCGTATGTAATTAACCGGGCAAAAGTCATTTTGCCTGTTAATTATTATTCCAGATTATCTGGAAAGTTAAGATGGTTATCAATCAGCTGAGTGCTGACTTGATTGATTAATAATTGCTCGATAGAGCTTTAAAGCCTATTGAAGGAGTTCAGATGGCACGCAAAAATCTGCTTAAAGGTTTTAAAAAACCAAAGGGCATTACATTTGAACATCTTGAAACTAATCCGAATTACGGAAAGTTTACTGCATATCCATTTGAAACTGGATTTGGTACAACAATTGGTAACACACTTCGTCGTGTTCTCTTGTCATCAATTCAGGGATATGCAATTTCATCAGTTCGTATTACTTCTTATGATGCCGACGGTGTTCCACACACTATTTCCAGTGAATTTGAAACAATTCCAAATGTTTCAGAAGATACTTTGGAAATTTTGAACAGTTTAAAACAGATCAGATTGCGCCTTCCTAACGATGTAGAGGAAGATACACTTCTTTTTGAATTCAAAGGTCCAGGTGCTGTAAAAAGCGATGACTTTGCAAAAGAAGGACAGCTCGAAGTTTTGACAAAAGATGCACACATTTTCACAATGATGGAAGGTGCTCATCTTGAAGTAGAAATTCAGGTTGATCTCGGAAGAGGTTATGTTCCTGCTGAAGTAAATGAACATTACATTGAAATTGTTGGTACAATTCCAATGGATGCAATTTTCACTCCAGTAAGCAAGGTAAAATATTCAATTGAACCTTGTCGCGTTGGTCAGCGTAACGATTATGATAAACTCATTCTTGAAGTATGGACTGACGGAACAATTAATCCAGAAGATGCATTGGCAGAAGCAGCAAAAATTGCTAAAGATCATTTCTCAATTTTTGTTAACTTCAATGATAGTGAAATCGCTGGAAGTGATGAATTGGAAGAAGGTGATGAAAATCTTAAACAGTTGTTGAATACTCCTGTTGAAGAACTTGAACTTTCAGTACGTTCATCAAATTGTTTGAAAAACGCAAATATTCGCACAATTGGCGAATTGACAAAGAAAACTGAAGACGACATTGCCAAGACTCGTAACTTTGGTAAAAAGAGTTTGACAGAGATCAAGGAACAGCTTCTTAAGTTGAGCCTTACTCTCGGAATGACTGATTACAGCCATTTGAAAAATGTTGTCAATTTAATTAAGCCAAAGCAGAAGGAAGAATCCGATGAATCATAAGACTGGTTTTAATCCACTTTCACGTACAACAGCACATCGCCGTGCTATGTCACGTAACATGGTAACTTCACTCTTCAGATTTGAACGCATTACAACTACTAGCTCAAAAGCTAAAGAAGTTCGTAAGGCTGCAGAAAAACTGATTACACGTAGTAAGGTTGATACAGTTCATAACCGTCGTATCGCTGCAAAGTTTATTCAGGATGAAAAAGTTTTGAATAAACTCTTTACTGAACTCGGACCACGTATGAAGGATCGTAAAGGTGGTTACACTCGTATCCTTAAAATTGGTTTCCGTCAGGGCGATGCTGCAGATATGGTAATCCTTGAATTGGTAGACTATGCTCTTCCATCACAGGATGATGCAGAAAAAGCTAAAAAAGCTGACAAAGCTCCAGCTAAGAAAGCTCCTGCTAAAAAAGCTCCAGCTAAAAAAGCAGCAGCTAAAAAAGATGCTGAATAAGGAGTAAGAAATGTCTAAAGCACATCGCGGAACTGGTATCCGCCAGGAAGCAAATCACGGTCGTGGCACTTGTGCTCGCTGTGGTAAAGAAAATATCAAGGTTCTTTGGGAAAAAGAAATTGATGGCAACACAGTAAAAGTATGTAAGTTTTGTAACAGTGCTTTGAAAAATGTTGCAAAAAAAGATGCAAGAACAGCTAAAGCAGCAGCCGCTGCAGCAGCAGCTTCAGAAGCTCCAGCTGAAGAAGCAGCATCAACAGAAGCATAATTTAATTATAAATTAGCTTATCAGCCGCCTATGATAAATGTAGGCGGCATTATTTTTTATATTCGATTACTAAAAAAAAAGAGCATCTTAACAGATGCCCTTTTTTGTGATTAATTTTGTGGTTTAATTTTTAAAAATTAAACTCCCAGATTGTCACCAAGTTTTGCAATTTCAGAAATTGCAGATGAAATTTCGTTGGAACCAGTTGTTGCTTTTGAAAGCTGGTCTGAAATATCTGATGAAGACTGTACCTGAGCATTAATTGCGTTTCTGATATTTTCAGAAAGGGATGAAATTGTTTTGATTGAATTATTTGTTTCATTAATCAGGCGTTCTGTAATTGCAGTATTCTCAGTATTTTTGTTTACAAGTTCCTGAATCATCTGAGTAGAACTCATTGTCTGTGCGGCAAGAGTTTTTACTTCTTTAGCTACAACGCTAAAACCTCTTCCTGCATCGCCGGCATGTGCAGCTTCGATTGAAGCATTGAGGGCGAGTACATTTGTTGTTTCAGCAATATCGTTAATCATGTGTACTGCATTAACAATTTTATTTGTACTTTCTACAAGATTTGCAATAGAAAGGTTTGCTTCCGTAATTACCTGATCAGTTGTGTTTACAGTTCTTGCAACAGTTTCAATATTACCAGAAATTTCTTTTACGGCCTGAGCAACTGAACCCATAGACTGTGAAATTGTAGATATATTATTTGAAACTTTAGAAGATTCCTGAGAAACAATATCAGCTTTTTGAGACATTGTTTGCATAGTACTTTCAATATTGGCTTTGTTTTTATTTAACTGCTGTAACAGAAGAGCTCCATATAATGAACTTGAAAGCTGGTCACGAAGAGCAAGATATGCTGTTCCTGTTTCTTCAATCCCCTGCTGAAATACAATATACCCAATAAATGTTGACTGGAAGTGAAGGGATTCTACAACGAGAGAATAGAATCTGGAATCAGGAAGAAATTGATCTGGAACAATCTCTTGAGTAGGGAAATCAAAGCCATCTTCATTGAGTTCAATACGTTTTCCATCATGAACTGCAAGAATTAATTTGCTTGTTTCAGGAGTGTTCTGATTTTCTTCAGTGTACTGACAATTATTGTAAAGAACTACATATGCGCCAGGAATATTCAGCTTTGAAAGTGATTTGGCAATTATATTCATAAGCTGCTTGATGTCATAACTTGAAAGAAGTTCCGAACTGATTAAGCGAAGTTGTGATTCAAAGCGTGATTCGGTAAGAGAAGCAAGCTTTTGTGTACGACCGTCAATTTCGTTAATAAGGATTCGGCACTGCTGAAATAAAGTTTCAATCCGCGTTGCCATTGATTCGTTTGTAACGATAGAAAGCACTTCAATACGATATTCCGAAATAATGTCCTGCCACAAAATGAGGTTATTGTTAATTTTAACAAATTGTCTGAGATAACCTGTCAGTGTGTTAAGGAAATCGTTATTCTGACTATTGTCTGAATTTATGTTTTCCATAAGTTTTTTTGTAATTTCAGGAATTGAATGGCCGAAAAACTCAAGAACTTTTGCAGAGGCAAAACGACTGTTTGAAATCGTCTGCTTAATTGATTCATTGATTTTACGCTGCCATGTGAAGTCATCTAATTTTTTGTGGATGTTGGAAAGATCATCAGCTTTAATTTTCTTTGAGAAAAAACCGCCTTTTAAGGTTGCTGAGGAAATCTTATCAATTTTCAGGCCGGCGCGTGAAACAGATTTTGAACTGCAGCCGCAGGATTCACCTATCACAAGTTTTGTTGAATATTTGTATTCCTGTGGAACAGATTCACCATCTAAAATCTTTTTGATGGTCTGATATGCTTTTTCACCTTGGCCAAAAAAAGGCATTTCAACTGTAGTAATCGGAGGATTACAGCAGGCAGCATCATTAGTTCCGTTAAAACCACAGACAACAACATTCTGTGGAACTTTATAACTTTTTTTCTGAAGTTCTTCCTGTGCGCCAATACTTACGTTATCACCGACTGCAACTACAGCCTGAAAATCTCTGCCAGGTATCAAACCATTGTTGAGAAAATCCTGAATTGCTTTGACACCATCACCTACAGCCCAGCCACCTGGAGATGAAATAATTCTTTCATCAACTGGAATATTGTGTTCTTTAAGTGATTCAAGATAGCCTTCATAACGGTCTTTTGCATAAACATGAAGGGCAGGCCCTCGAATGAATGCAATTTTTCGGATATTGTGAACTTCAATGAGATGAGAAATAAGTTCTTTTTCACCGGTTTTACAGTCAGTAAGGATAACCGGATGTCCTGGAATATGAAATGTCATACAAAGAAGTGGGGTATTTTTAAATCTGTTATAATACTTTACTACTTCATCTGTGACGTCTGAGGATGCCCAGGAAATAATGCCTGCATAATTTTTATCAGTTATAAGGTGGTATATGATTGAACCGGCCCCCTGATTTAAGACAGGACCTCTAAATGTAATAACTGGTCGCTTGTCTTTTTTACATTCGGACACAATACCTGCCCACATGTTAGAACCTGTTGCGTCTACAAGAGAGCGTGTAAGGAATGCGATCGTATTTTTCTTCATATAAAACCTCACAATAAATTATACAAGGAAAAAGTGAATTTGAAAAATTTTTTCATTTTATATATCGGTTGTTTTAAATTAAACCTTGAATGGCAAGGTTATGTCTTATAAAAGTGCAGTTATAAATTTTAAAGGTATCAGAAAAATTTTAATTAAGTGGAAAATGGTGTAAAAAATTGTTATCTTTATAAGTATGGAAATGAAAGAAGGCGTATTTTTTGACTTATTTTTTAACTCATACACGGAACCTTTCACTGCCAGAGAATTTTTGCAGGTTATGAAAAGCTTTGCCATTAATCTTTCTGTTGAGCAGGCTGAAGAATGTCTCTACGGTGATCCCCGGGTTTTTTGCCTTGAGAACCAGTTGTTTTTGACCAGAGCCGGTGCTTTTTCCAATAAATATTTCAGTATAAAACCTACAAAACAGGAAATTGAACAGGGGGTGTTTATAGCCGGGGACAGGTGCATGCCCTTTGTAAATGGTGAAATTGTTTCCTGTTATTTGAATTTTGAATATAAAAAGAATTTTCTTAAGCCGAAAGTTTTCAATACAAATTCACTTGTTGCAAGGGATTTGTTTACATTTTTTGGTGATGAATGGATTGGACAGTATCTGGCAAATGATCCTGCCAATAAGCAGTTAAAACTTGAAGAGAATGATTTTGAATTGCCGACTGAAGTGAATGTTACTGGTGTTTCCTTGAAGAAAATAATTGAAGATACTGGTTTTGAATATGGTGACAGGCTTTTGTGCTATGTTTCGGATTGGGCAAACAATGTAATTGTTGTAGAACCTGTTATTTTGCATGATAAAAATCCATTTGAAAAGAATAGCATTGAAGTTGAACATGAAAACTGGATACGTACTTTTGAAGAATGCATTTTGAAAAATTTTGATAAAATGGGACCTTGCGGTGCCATTGAAGAACAGCTTGCTTTTACTTTTTATGATAATATGGGAAAACTTTGTGTCCAAGATTGCAGTTCCATTCATGAAATGATTGATGCAAGCGAAAAAATCGGAATGGAAATGTTCGGCGTTGAAACAAGATTGTGGCGCAGTGGAGAAAGCGTTCCTGCTGTCGGCAACTGGAATAAGGACATTTGTTCAACTTCTGTTCGTGTTAAAGATTTGAATGATTTTGAACTGCCGGTGTACATTATTGACTGCTATCTGAAAGATATGTTTTTTGAAAAGAAAGATGACATTGAAGAAGTGATAAAACGGGTTATTCCCGGTGAGATTGATATTAACAGGTCGGCACGAGATTCAGTTACGTTGCAAATAAGGCGCAGAAGTGTTATAATTTGCAAAAAGTACAATTGGTTTGCAGATTTTGCAATAGGTAACATTCGTCACAAGGCTTTGGAGTTGTATTCTAAAGTTGGTTCCCTTGTTTATGATATTGATTGTACTGGCAGTAATCTGGACAAATTTCCGCAGAAAGAGCTGGTTATTTTGAGTCAGTTATTTGCCCATATTATGAACCTGCTTGAAGTTCTTTCTGGTCCCGGGGAATGTCCTGAGGAAGAGGTGAACCTGATTGGTACTTCTCTTGAAGGAATGGAATACAATTTTGAAGATATTCGGCTTAAACTGGTTCCTGTTGTGAAAAAACTCCAGTCCGAAAGTTTTGAAGTAATCTGATCTTGAATTGATATTCACAGGCAATGCCATAAGTTCGTAAATTGTTTTTTACGGACATAGCCTTATAAAATAGGAATTAGTTTTTTAATATATAAAACTATAAGGGGTTTTTTATGAACGTTAATGGTATTGCTGCCGTTGCAAAATCTATCCGCAGTTTGTCTATTGATGCCATCCAGAAGGCAAATTCAGGTCATCCTGGTCTTCCACTTGGTTGTGCAGAGCTTGCTGCTGTTTTGTACGGAGAAATCATGAAGCACAATCCGGCTGACTCAAAATGGGCAGACCGCGATCGTTTTGTTCTTTCTGCAGGTCATGGATCTATGCTTTTGTATTCAATCCTTCACCTCAGCGGATACAAAGTAACTCTCGACGATATTCAGAATTTCCGCCAGGTTGGTTCTAAATGTCCAGGGCATCCGGAATACGGATGGACTGATGGTGTTGAAAATACATCAGGTCCTCTTGGACAGGGTATTGCCATTGCTGTTGGGATGGCTATGGCTGAAACAATCATGGCTGCTAAATATAATACTCCAGCTCACAAAATTGTTGACCATTACACTTATGTTTTGACAGGTGAAGGTTGTCTTGAAGAAGGTGTTTCTTCTGAAGCATGTTCTTTTGCAGGTCACAATAAACTTGGTAAGCTTATTGTTTTTTACGATCAGAATAAAATTTCCATTGACGGTTCAACTGATATTACATTTACAGAAGATATCGGCAAGCGTTATGAAGCTTATGGCTGGCAGGTTCTTAAAGGCGATATGTATGATGTTGAAGACCTTTTGAAACTTATTGAAGAAGCTAAGGCTGAAACAGAAAAACCAACTTTCATCATGCTTAAATCTGTAATCGGAAAATATGCTCCAAAACAGGGAACTCCTGCCGTTCATGGTGAAGCTCTTGGAGTTGATGATGTTGCCGCTACAAAGAAAAATCTTGGTCTTGATCCTGAAAAATTCTTCCAGGTAGATGAAAATGCTTATTCATATTTTGCTGAAAAAAAGGCTGGTTTTGAAAAAGCATATTCTGACTGGAACAATGAATTTGAAGCCTGGGCAAAAGAAAATCCTGAACTTGCAAAACAGTGGAAAGCAGGTTTTGAAGGTACAGAAGATGGTTGTGCCGAAGATCCTGTTTATGAAACTGGAAAATCTGTTGCAACCCGTACTGCATCAGGCGATATGATTAATGCAATGGGACTCCGTTATTCTTACCTTGTTGGCGGTTCTGCTGACCTTAAAGGTTCAAATAAATCAGGAATGAAATGTGACGGAGGAACTTATACTCCAGAAAACCGTGCAGGACGTTCAATTGAATATGGTATCCGTGAATTTGGTATGGCCAGTGAAGCTCTTGGTATGAGTGCTCACGGCGGTATTCGTCCATTTGTTGCAACTTATCTTGTATTCTCTGATTATATGAGACCTTCAATTCGTGTTGCAGCACTTATGAAACAGCCTGTAATTTACGACCTTACACACGACTCAATTTATGTTGGTGAAGATGGTCCTACACATCAGCCGATTGAACATCTTTCAAGTCTCCGTGCAATTCCAAATGTACAGGTTTTGCGTCCGGGAGATGCTGAAGAAACAGTAGCTGCATGGCACATGGCAATGGAATCAAAAGATCATCCTGTTGTATTTGCACTTACACGTCAGAATGTTCCGGTTTATGCAAAAGAAGATGCAAACTGGAAAGAAAACATCAGAAAAGGTGCTTATGTTGTAAAGAAGGGAGCAGATGATCCTGAAGTTACAATTGTGGCAACTGGTTCTGAAGTAAGCATGGCTCTTGAAGCTGCAGAGAAATCTGGAAAAGCAGTACGTGTTGTTTCAGTTCTTGATAAAACTTTGTTTGAAGCTCAGAGTAAAGAATATCAGAAATCTGTTCTTGGAAACGGCCGCGTAATCGTTTGTGAAGCGGGCGTTAAAAACGGATGGGAATTCTATGTAAGCAGCAAAAAAGATTTGTTTACTCTTGATCATTTTGGTGAATCAGGTCCAGCTAAAAAAGTTGCTGAACATTTTGGATTTACAGCTGATAAACTTGCAGAACTTATCAATAATTAATAAATCGCTTAAGCGTGCCTGACGCGTTAGGGATCACCGCGGGAGCGGTACCCCGCGTGTCAAGGCCTTGAGCGATAGCGTGCCTTGACGCGTTAGGGATTGTAGTGGCCTGATCTTTTCTGGGCCGGAAGGACCGGAAAAGATTGGAGGCGAAAGCCGGAACCACGGAAAGCCCGCCGTAAGCAGCCGAAGGTGAAACCGGAGGTTGCGTCGAACGCCCATAACAGACTGTCAGAAATGGCAGTCTTTTTTTTTACAAACATGCGGATATTTTGGAATTCAATGGCAATTCTGTAAAATTAGGGTAGAATATAAAAATATGGAACTGAGAAGAATAATCGAAACTGATGCTGATTTATGCTTTAACTGCCATAGATGTATTGCTGCCTGCCCGGTAAAAATTTGTAATGATGGAAGCGGCGATTTTGTCGGAGTTAAGAGCGACCTTTGTATTGGATGTGGAAGCTGTATTGAAGCATGTCCGCAAAAAGCCAGAACCGGAATCGACGATTTTGATATTTTTATGAATGCCTCTGACCGCGGTGAAAAAATGGTTGCGGTAATTGACCCTGCCATCGCTGCAACTTTTGAAGGTCAGAACATGCAGATGAACGGCTGGCTTGTGAACAGGGGAATTGAAGCTGTTTTTGATGTCAGTTTTGGCGGTGAACTGCTGGCTAAGTCCTATGTGGAATATATTAAAAAAAATAATCCTAAACTCATTATCAGTCAGTCCTGTCCGAGTGTTGTAAATTATATTCAGATATATAAACCTGAACTTTTGAAATATATTGCTCCTTTTGACAGTCCTATGTCCCATTGTATGAAAATGATCCGGGAGTATTATCCGCAGTTCAGAAATCACAAAATTGTTGCAATAAGTCCGTGTTATGCAAAACGTCATGAAATGGATTTTACAGGACTTGGAGATTACAATGTTACTTTAAAATCTATAAGCAGATATTTTGTGGAAAATAATGTGGACCTGGCAACTTTCCCGAAAGTTGATTATTTGAATAAACCGGCTGAAAGGGCTGTTCAGATCAGTAGTCCTGGTGGTCTTTTGAAAGTGCTGGAACGTTATATTCCAGGTATCAGCAAAAATGCAAGGCATATTGAAGGGCAGAGACCGACTATTGAATATCTGAATTATCTGGCAGATATTGTCTCAAAAAATGAAGATCCGACTTTTGTGGTTGTTGACTGTATGTCATGTGAATCCAGCTGTAATGACGGAGCAGGTTCAGATATAGGTTCAAAGTCGATTGATCAGATTGAAAATTATGTAAATTACCGTGAAGGAACACGCCGCGATATTTATCACACACGGAAAGACGGTTTTTTTGGAGTATGGAAACTTCATCGAACTATCGAAAAATTCTGGAGCAAAGGAATTTATAGCCGTGAGTATGAAAACAGAAACAGACAGTATACTCATCTTGTAAAGGAGCCGACTGAGGATGAATTGTGGGCTATTTACAGAAAAATGGGGAAAAATTCTGAAGCGGATCTGCTTAATTGCCGGGCCTGTGGTTTTGAAGACTGCAGGAGTCTGGCTGTAAGTATTTTTAACGGATTGAATAAGAGTGAAAGTTGTCACCATTATCAGGGATATCAGCTTAAGGTTTTGCAGCAGAAACAGCAGGAACAGTTAAGTGATGCCGTTGAACAGGTTAAGCAGTCCAGTCTCAATGAGTTTGCTGAAAGTGAACGGGATGTTGGCAGAATTGAAGATGTTACAGGTGAAATGATGGAATCTGTGGAAAATTCTGCAGCAGGCATTGAACAGATGATTAAAAACATCGTTGGAATTAATGGTGTTCTTATTAAGAATAAAGAAACTGTCGATGACCTGGGAAAGGCAACTCAATCTGGAAAAGTCAGCATCAATGAAGTAAGCAATCTTGTTGCCGAAATTGAAAAATATTCGAAGGGACTTGGAGAAATGTCTGTTGTTATTCAGCAGATTTCAAGCCAGACAAACCTTCTTGCCATGAATGCTGCAATTGAAGCGGCTCATGCTGGAAGCAGCGGGCAGGGATTTGCTGTTGTTGCAGATGAAATCCGAAAACTTGCAGAAGATTCCGGTACTCAGGCTAAATCTATCAGCGAAGTTCTTAAAAAAATTAAAAATCTCATTGATTCAGCTTACGGCAAAACTGTGGCAGCTCAAAAAGATATGGAAACTGTATTTAACCTGGCTCAGCAGGTTAATGATCAGGAAACTACGGTTAAGAATTCAATGGAAGAACAGACTGAAAGCGGGGAACAGATGCTTGGTACACTGGAACGAATGAAACATGCGGCCGAAAGTGTTTCTTCAGCTGTTATGGAACTGAATGCTTCTACTTATAAAATTAAAAACTCAATTCAGGAAATAAAACTATAAAGCCCGATATATACGAAGTACAAAAAAACTGCCTGTCAGGTGTAACCATATTATTGGACACTTTTACAGGGCAGTTTTTTTTGGCCGATTATTTTTGTTTATCTCTGCTTTTTTTGTTTAGAATCCAGCCGGTGACAATGAAGGCAGCTCCGCCTAAAATCATCAGGAAACACAGAATCTGTCCTGTGGAAATGTTCAGCAGGGAAGTCATTTCGTAAATCTGTCCGTTATTGGCTGTAAATCTGTAACCGATGTCTGCATCTGGCTGGCGGAAATATTCGATGATAAAGCGGAAAAGTCCGTAGCCGATTGTGTATAATCCAACCATAAATCCATCGAAAGGTTTCTTTTTGCGAAGGAACCATAGGATTAAAAAGAGTACAATGCCTTCAAAAAATGCTTCGTAAAGCTGGCTTGGATGGCGCGGAAGGTTGATGAGTTCCCTGCCGTAATAGTCGATTTTGTCAGCTGCGACATCTATTCCGCAATTTTCTGCAAAAGTTTTGACCCAGTCCTGGGCGGTGTCGAAAAGCTGTGATGCCGGCATATTCTTAAACCGCATTCCGATCCAGGATGTTGTAATTCGTCCGTAGAGTTCTCCGTTTAAGAAGTTGCCGAGGCGGCCGAAAGTGTACCCCAGGGGAATTGCAATACAAACTGTATCGAGCCAGCGAAGAAGCGGGCGTTTGTGGATTTTGCACCAGATGATGATGCTGACAAGACAGCCGATAAAGCCGCCGTGGTAGCTCATGCCGGCAAGTCCTGTAAAATGACCTTCTGAATCAAATGGCCAGAAAATGAGCCATGGTTTTGACCAGTAGCCGGTTGAATAAATCAATGTTGAAAAAATTCTTGCACCGAGAAGAAGACCGATGATTCCTGTTGTAAGAAAACTGAAAAGGTCATCTTCTGTAGGCTTTTTGTCCAGTGTGTCGCCCGGTTTTGGATCTAATGCTCCTTCCTTTAAAAGTTTGAGAAGGAAGAAATATGCTGTCGCAAAAGCAAAAATGTACATGAGTCCATACCAGCGGATATTCTGGAGATAAGGTATTCCAGGGAAGATTGATGGATGAATCCATGACGGGTAATCAAAGAAAAGTGGTGTCATTGTGTTTCCTGTAACTTTTTATAATTGTTGATTAAACTTTAAATCCTAAGGATGCTGCCTTAAGCAGTTTTGATTTAAGCAGCAGGTTTTCGTTTTTAAGCTGTGTAAGCTCGTACTGCTGTGTTTTAATCATTTCAGCAAGTTCACTTGTTGTAAGGGCTCCTGTTCCGACAAGATCTTCAACATAAGTCATTTTTGCTGAAAAATCGTCAACTGCTTCTTCTGATGCAATTTCAAAAGTTGTATCATCGTCAAATTTTGTTGTTTCACTCTGAAGGATTTTTTCGGCAATTCTGTAAACAGCCTGTGAAAGAACTGCATTCGGTTTGTAAACGATGACAGGAAGCCGGGAAGAAAGTGCTCTGTCCTGGAGTGTATCACGATACATGATTCCAAGGGATTCCGGATCGATGCCCAGATACTGCTGGCACGAACGGCGGATTTTATTGCCTTTATCTGCGTCTTTTGGTTCATCAATCATGTTGACGATGAGCCTTGGCTTGAACTGAGAAAGACGTTCCTTGAACTTTGCAGCATTTTCAGGGTCAATTACGCTGATGGCTTCAATGAGTTTAGGAATGTAGAGCCGCTGAAGGCTTGTGGCATCATTCCTGAGTTTTTCAAGATATTCGGCGGCTTTTGATCCTTTTTTGAAAGTTGCACTCATAAGGCGGAATACTGAGTTCTTGAGGAACAGGTATCCGTTGAGGGTTGCAGTAACAGTAGGAGCCGTTACAACAATTCCCTGTGGAGACAGAAGGAACAAATCCAGGATTGTGAGATGAGTTCCGGCTCCCAGGTCGATGATAAGGTAATCTGCATCAAGGGAATTAAAATGCTTGATGAGAGAGTTTTTCTGATAAATTTTCAGGGCACTCAGACCTGTAATTTCTGTATCTCCGGCAATGAAACTTACATTTTCGTAATCTGTCGGCTGGATGATTTCTTCAAAAGAGTGTTCTCCAGAGAGAAATGTTCCGATTCCCATTTTTGGGGAAATCTGGCCGATTACCAGATGAAGGTTTGAGGCACCAAGATCCAGGTCAGCAAGAACAACTTTTTTGCCTGCCTGACCAAGAGCGATTGCTAAATTTGCTGAAAGGAGGCTCTTTCCGACACCGCCTTTACCACTGGCTATTGGAATAATCTGCATATAAAAAATTATAACATAAAGGAAGAATTCTCGCCAATGTTGACGATTCTACTATAGAAAATTAAAATGATTTATATGAAAAAAATTAAGTTTATTGCAATTATTTCTGCCGCATTAGTATTTTCACAGGCATGTTTTGGCTTTTCTCCAAAGTCTGAAGAAGACAAAAAAGCAAAAGAATGCATGGAAATGATGAACGGCGTTTTTGAATTCGTACGCAAGAATTACGTTGATGAAGTTGATCCTGCTGTTTTATATAAAGGTGCCCTTAAAGGAATGCTGGAATCTCTGGACGACCAGCATACTTTATATCTGGATCATTCCATGTCGCGAAGTCTGAGTGATACTACAAGCGGTCAGTTTGGTGGTGTTGGGCTGAGCATTTCCAAACCTTTTGAAAATAAGCCGGATAAGCCGGCATACGTTGAAGTAGCAAGTCCTGTGGAAGATACTCCGGGATTCAGGGCCGGAATTGTTGCAGGTGACCTTATCATCAAGGCAAATGGAGTTGATACTTCTACAATCACAATGGAAGAAGTGCTTGATATTCTCCGTGGAAAAGTTGGTGAAAAAGTTGACCTCGTAATCCGCCGTGGAAAAACCATGGAATTTCCGGTAACACTTACAAGGGCAATTATTGAAGTTCCGACTGTAAAATTCGGCACAATCGGAAAACTTGGCTATCTCAAGATTATTGAATTTACTCCTTTGACTTCTGAAAAAGTTCAGCAGGCTCTGGACAGCTTTGAATCTGCAGGAATTACAGGCCTCATTATCGATCTGCGCAACAATCCCGGCGGTCTGATTACTTCTGTTGCAGATGTTGCAGATAAATTTATTGATGATGGTCCGATTGTAAGTACAAAAAGCCGTCTTGAATATGAAAATACAGTATTTTCGGCTTCACCACGAAAAACTACTTTTAAAAACAAACCGATTGTAGTTCTTATTAATAAAGGCTCTGCGAGTGCTTCTGAAATTTTAAGCGGTGCCCTGAAAGATAATCATCTGGCTTACCTTGTTGGCCAGCGTTCTTACGGAAAAGGTTCTGTTCAGCAGGTTATTCCTCTTTCAAAAGAAGATTCGATCAAGATTACAATGGCACGATATTACACTCCTAGTGATGTGAATATTGATAAAATCGGTATTCCGCCTGACAGAGAATTCCTTTTTCCTGAACTGGGGGAAGAAGGGGAAAAACAGTATATAAAGCTTCTTGAAGGCAGTGAAGTTGAAAAGTATGTGGAAAATCATCCTGGAATGACTGAAAATGATATTTCTAATTACGCAGTAAAACTTCATGTAAAATATCCGGACATTGACGAAAGAACTTTGCGCAAGAATATCCGCAATGAAGTTCATCGTACAATCGGAACAATGCTTTATGATCTTGATTATGATGTTCAGCTTAATGAAGCCATCAGGATTCTTGAAAAAGAAAACTTTAAGAAACTTATGTCAAAAACAAAGACACTTAAACAGCTTCAGGATGCAGTTGAATTAGGTGAAAAGCGTGATGACGGCAAAAACAAGTCAAAGAAATAATGCGTCAGTTCGTAGCTCAAACTAATTTTGACAGTAAAGGTTTACTCGCAGTAAGCGGCAAAGACTACAGATATTTTAAAAATGTTCTGCGGCTTGCTGCAGGCGATATGGTTTGTGTCCGGACACCTGATGGAAAACTGTGCAACACTACAGTCTGTAAGATTGACGAAGGTGGAAAGAAAGTTGTACTCCAGCTTTGCGCTTCCTCCCCGGTTTCTGAGGACCTGAATCAGGATTTTGCACAGGAAAATCAGCCGGTTGTGAACAATGGCATTGAATGGCAGCTTTTTATGTTTGTTCCAAAAAGTTCAAAGTTTGACCTGATAGTGCGCCAGGCGGCAGAATGTGGAGCTGCAGCTGTAATTCCGGTGCAAAGCGAGTTCAGTCAGTCAGGTGCTGAAAAAATGAACTTCAGGAGTGAAAGGCTGGAGAGAATCATAAAAGAAGCGCGGCAGCAAAGCGGTTCGGCAGTGAATACAGTTGTTGAAGACTGTATTTCTGTAAAGGAATTGTGCCGGCGATGGAAAGGAAACTGCGGAGAAGATTCATTTTGTTGTGTTCTTTATGAGCGGAGTGAAAAAACAAAAGGAATCCATGAGGCTTTGAAATCCTGCGGCGGCTTAAAAAAATGTGCGCTGGTTTGCGGGGCGGAAGGTGGAATTAGTCCTGATGAAATTGAGATGATGAGTGAAGCAGGAATTGTGCCTGTTCATTTTGAAACGAATATTTTGAGATGTGAAACCGCAGCCCTGTATGGAATGGCTGCTTTGCAAAGTGCTGTAACGGAGATAAAAAAATGGCAGTAAATAGAATTGAAATTTTAGGTGTACCTGTGGATGTCTGTCCACCTGAAAAACTGGAATCAGAAATCCTTGAAATTATGGCAAAACCTGGAACAAAACAGATTGTGTTTTTGAATATCTGGGAAATGATAAAGGCCAGTAAAAAAGGAAGTAAGGCAGGCAGTGAACTTAATGAATGTCTTAAAAATGCAGATCTGATTCTGCCGGTGTCAAAGAGCATTCTGAAAGCCGCAAAAAGCATGAAACTGGAAATTCCTGTGAGATATAATCCTTTTCATACCACAATCAGAATTTTGTCTGTTCTGGATCACAATTATCGTTCGCTGTATCTTCTTGGTGACAAACAGAAACCGCTGCAGGCTGCTGAAAACAATTTGCGGGATACTTTTCCGGGAATTCAGATTGTCGGCCGGTATCTTGGATATTTCGGCAAAAAAATGGAAGAAAATGTTGTTCAGGCAATTTATAAGTCATCACCAAGTCTGGTTTTGCTGGGAGACGGTCTTAAAGAAAAGAATCTGTGGCCATACAACAGGCGGGAAAAGTTTTCGAACAGCATGTTCCTTTATTACAAGGATTCCATCGGAATTTTTGCTGAAAGAAAGCGTCGTGTAGATGATGATACTTTTGAAAAGGGACGTGAAATTTATGGTGAAGTTTTGAGAAATCCTTTAAAAATCTTTTTGATTTTTCCTTATATCGGGTTTAGACTGAGATTGTTCTGGAACAGGATTTTTAAGAAGAAGACAGAAGAATAAATCAATGTCAAAGACATATTGGGTTTATACAAAAAATCGCGGATTTGCCGGAGAAAATCTGGTCGTGTCCTGCGATTTTTTTATTTTAAATGGGGTTAAGCACGAGGGGAGTGTATTCTTTTTTAATGATGCTTTTTCACTGGAAGCTTTTAAGAAAAATCATCCGGAAGCAGTCGAAATTGCAGAAAGTGCAGTTAATGAGAAAAATGAAAACGGGGAGCCTTGTGACCTGAATTGTGGAATTGAATTTTCGCCGCTGGAAGAAAAAATCCGGCTTGCTGCAGGTTGTGACAGACCTGTGCTGATAACTGGAGAAAGCGGTACAGGAAAAACTTTTGTGGCACGAAAAATACATGAGCTTTCAGGACGGAAAAACGGTCCTCTGTTTGAGGTAAATGTAGCGGGAGTAAATGAAAGTCTTGCTGAAAGTGAATTGTTTGGAAGTGTGTCAGGAGCTTTTACAGGAAGCCGGGACAGGAAAGGATATTTTTTGAGTGCAGATAAAGGTACTTTGTTTCTGGATGAAATTGGCGAAATAAGCCGGGAACTGCAGGTAAAACTTTTGTGGGCCATTGAAAATAAAAAAGTCAGGCCTGTTGGATGTGATGGCGAAAAGAGAACGGACTGCAGGCTGATCTGTGCTACAAATGCAGATCTTGAAAAAAAGATGAAACTGGGAGAATTCCGTAAAGATTTGTATTACAGAATTGCAGGAATTGTAATTGAATTAAAACCTCTCAGACAGCGGAAAGGAGAAATTGCGGGGCTTTGTGAAAATTATCTGAAGAAGTTTAATAAGGTTTTAAGCAAAACAGCCCTTGATTTTATTGAAACCTGCAGCTGGCCTGGCAACATCCGGCAATTATTTTCGTGTCTGGATATTGCCTGCCTTAAAAGCCACTCTTCAGTTATTCGTCTTGAAGACATTGAAGTATAAGTTATTCTTCAGTCTAGCGCTGGATAAGGCCTGCTGCTTTATTGAAAACTTTTTCAATGTAAGAAGCTTCACCTTCGCTTAAAACAGCTCTTGAAAGAACATTGCGCCAGAAAGTTTCCATATCCTGGCGGCCGGTGATTTTAAAGAAACCGATTTTCTGCAGATCGTCGGCAATTGTTGAAACGGTTTTGTTCAGCCTGTCCATGGTAAGGGGAGTATAACCGGCTGACTGGGAACTTTCTTTTCTGTAAAGGTGGTAGCAGATAATCTGAACTGCATGAGAAAGATTCAGGGAAGCAAATTCCGGATCGGAAGGAATTGTAACACCCATTGTACATTCGAGGACTTCTTCGTCTGTGAGGCCTGTGCGTTCATTGCCAAAAACTACTGCAATTTTTGAATCATCTGCTTTTGAAGCAAAATCTGCAAATTCTTCAGGGAGAAGAAGCTTGTCATTGCGTTTTTTACCCCGGCGGCGAGTAGTACCTGCTGCAATGGCACAGTCTGCAACGGCTTCTGTTATGGAATCAAAAAACTGAGCATTTTCCCAGATGCCGGCTGCATGTATTGCAAGAATCCGCACCCGTTCGTCATCATAATCAGCTTTTTTTCCGACAATGCGCAGAGTTTTAATTCCATTATTGGCCATAGCCCTGCAAACGGCTCCCACATTGCGCGATTCATCTGGACGCGCCAGTACGACAACAATATTCCGTAAATTCATAATGATACTGTACAATTTTTTGACGATTTGTGAAACGAGGTGTTATAATTAAGTTAGTTGAGTTGGTACAGGTCGGCCTGATTTTGTGACATTTTGTAGACAAAATTACGGCTGCTGTGTCAATTATTTTGTTAAAGAAAGATTTTAAAAAGCCGATAATTGAATCGGAAGATTTGACATAATGGTGATTTTAGGGTTATTATTTATGTTGAACTAAAAAGTTTTTTCTATAAGTAGGATTTTTTATGAGCAATAACAACAATCTTGTACCAGGGTTCAATGATGAAAAGGATGACAGCCTCAAAATCACTCTTGAAAAAGTAAGTGATGTTGAAAACTGTGTCACAATTTATTTGAACGGTTACATTGATACATATAATTCAAGTTTTTTTCAGAAGAGAATCCAGAAAGTAGTAGAAGCTGATTTTACTAACCTGATTTTTAACTGTACTGGACTTAACTATGTTTCATCTACAGGTATCGGATCTTTTACAGCCTTCCTCAAAATGGTTAAACCAAAGGGGGGAGATGTAGTTCTTCTTGAAATTCAGCCAAAGGTTTACGAAGTATTCCAGCTGCTTGGTTTCAGCCAGTTCTTTAATATTAAAGAATCTTTGACTGATGCAATCGCATTCTTCAAGCAGGGTGCTCCAGTTGCTGAAAGCGTATTCCCAAAAATCTTCAGCTGTCCTGTTTGTTCTAAGAGACTTAAGGCAACTCGCAGCGGACGATTCCGTTGTTCTGAATGTAAATCAATTCTTGCTATTGATGCACAGGGACAGGTTTTCCTGGGATAAAACAATAAGTGAAATCAATGAACGGTCTGATTAATTCAGGCCGTTTTTTTTTGAGAAAACAGCAGGAAGGTAAAATCGCGGCAGGGACAGTAAGGGCGCCGGAAGGCGTTGGCGGTCAGCCAATGACAACCCTGAATGGCCCGGTGGCTTAAGCCAGCCGCCCGTAAAAATACACGATTGTGCATAACCTGTGGAAAACCTGGCAAAAAATGCGTGAAACATTGTGAAACATCTTTGGAGCAGTGAATGCAGTTGGAGACCTTAAATTATAAAAATGGTCTAATTCCTTATAATATAATGAAATACAAAATTATGAATATAAAATGCAATAAATTTTACTAGACAAAATAGTGTAGAAATTTTGTGAAATTCGGGTTCTGCCTGTGGAAAACTTGGGGAATAATCAGTTGACCGATAATATTATAGAAGATAACGGAAAAATTATTGTTTTATACATTCGTTCATGTTATTCTAAAAAATAATGAAAAAATCTTTGTATTCACTGCTGATATTTTTCAGCATTTTAATTGCAGGTACTTTTATCGGTTCTCTGTTTTTTATGCTCTACGGGAACCTGACAAGCCTTATTGCAAGCCAGAGTGACAGTTTTTTCTCTTACAAATTGTTTGTACCTGGTCTTCTTGTTTCTTTTCCTCTCGTGTGCATTATTGCCCTCTTGCTGCTGGTTTATTTTGAGATCAGACATCCTACAAGTTCCGTGTGGCCTGTTGTAACTTATGTTGCCCTTGGAATTTTGACCTGGTGTGTTTTGATTCCTTTCGGGCTGAGCAAGTCTGTTGAGTATGTGGAAAACCGCTATCAGGTTGAAGATTCCCAGACTCCTCTGACCAACGGGCTTTTCAGAAAATCTTCTGAAGGTGTTGAGTATCTTTCTTCTGTGAACAGTGAAGGTTTTGCAGATGGAATTTTTATTGATAATGAAGGAAATATTTCCCATTTTTATGGCAAGGATGTGCGGGTGCATGTGAAGGATCTTTTTGCAGATTCCCTGATTCGTGACGGTGCTGCCTTGTCGCCATTTGTTTATGTTCCTCTCGGGATTTATGCAGAACTTATGGTCAATGGAACTAACTGCTGGATGAAGGGGTATGTTTCGTGGATTTGTTTTGCATTTATGGGGTTTGCACTTCTGGCTTTGACAAACCTGCGGCAGTTGAGTTCCTGGAAGCTGCTGAATACCTTTATTATTGTAATTGCAGGCGTTCTTGTGGCAATGCTCAACTATGTTTATTACTGCGGTGACTTTTTTAATGGTTTTGCCGTTGAATGGGCGAGAATTTTTGAAGGGCTGCCTGTTGATAATCCGCTGATGGTGGCAATGAATCTGCTTCTGATTGTGATTTTTGTTGCTGCCCGGTTTATCAGACGAGTTACAAAGAAAGAAGAAGACAAAGAACTGGTGGAGGATGATTTGGAATGAAAAAAGTAGTAATCATCATTTTATCTTATATTATCTTTGCCTTTCTGCTGATTTATGGAATTTATGCAGGGCAGGGAAATCTGCCGGAACTTCTGGACGGTGATGGAGCAGGTTACCTGTTATGCAAAACTACAGTTACTTTCTGCAAACTTCTGCCGGCTCTGTTTGCTTCTGCCCTTCTTATTGCCTGCGCAACTGCTTTTGCCCAGGATGCTGATAAGGCTGTTTTTGAATATTCCACAATTATGGTGGGCCATTTTAAGAAAATATTCATCACAAGTCTGGCCATGACATTTCTTGTTCTTGCCGGATATGAGATTGCAACTCCAGGTGCACTTCAGTCCATGAAAAATGCTGAAATGAAACCTGTTCTGCTGCGGGAATATCTGACTCTCGGACAAAAGGCCTATGACAGCAATAACTTTGTTCTTGCATATGAATACAGTTTGCAGGCACAGGCTATCAATCCTTTAAGCAAAGAAGTGCAGCTGCTGAAGGATAAGGCTGAAGCCAAAAAAGATGTTCAGCGAAATATGATTCATCGGAAAAAAAAGGCTGCAAGCACTGAAATTTATTATGACATTGAATCTAAAGGTTTTTCTGTAACTCAGCTTATTGATAAGGCAAATCTTGCCTGGTCGCGGGAAAAATGGTTTGAATGCCATTACTGGGCCGAACTTGCTGTAAGCGTAAGTAATTCAAAAGATGTTAATGTGGAAGATGCCCGCCGTCTTAGTGCCCTTGCATGGAAAAAACTTTCAGAAACTGATGGAATCCGGCCTACTGACGAAAATGAAAAATTTGCCCTCAAGAAAAAAGCTTACATGAGTTTGAACTCTGGAAATGTTCTTGATGCTTATTACAGATTTCTTTATGTTCAGAAGCGATGGGATGCTGATGTAGATCCTGATGTGGAAGTTTTTCTGGAAATTGCAAGAAAACGTGTTGTTGAGCAGTGCTTTTTTATAGATGAAACTGAAAATCTGGACAAGTTTGAAAGTGCAAATGATGTTTATTTTCATATCAATCACAGCGACGGTTCGCGGGATGTGGTTTATGTCCGGGGTGTAACACCTGTTCAGGGGACTGGCGGCCTCATTCAGTATCTGCGCGGTCTTAATGTCATTAAATATGACCAGAATGGAAAAATGCTTCAGTCTATGAGCGTGCCTTATGCAAAGATGATGGCGCAGGTTACTTCTGTGTTCAGTGATGAAGATAAAATCCGTTATGACATAAAAGATGAATACAAGACTGTTCCGCTGCTTATGCTTAAGTCTGTTGACCGAAATACAAGCGGAGTCACAAGTGTTCCTGTGTTTAATGGAAGTGCTCCTGCTGAAGACCGGGATGCAAGTTTTGCAGTTTTTGCAATTCCTTTTGAATATTTTGGAATTATCTGTGAAGCCGGACGGGGTGAAATGCTTATGGATCTGGCGTCATTGTTCAAGTTTTCAGATGTAGCTGATGAGTATGGATACAGCAGGGAAGTTTTTGGTTCGGCACTTTTGTACAGGCTGAGTATTTCCATTGCCATGTTCTGTATCCTTATGTTTACAAGTCTTATGGCCTGGAATTACAGAATCAGCGACAGAAATACTTTCTTTAAGTTCAGATGGATTATAATTTTTCCGATTTCAAGTGCAATTTTCTTCTTTGTAATTGAATTCCTTTTTGCCCTTTTGAGACTGTTTAATTTTGCCCTGTTTGGTTTTGGCGGAACTTATTCGATCCTCATTGCCATGGCGATTTTTGCCGTTCTTGCATTCTTCCTCAGCCTGAGCTTTTTGCGGAATAAGGTTGACTGATTTTGATAGAATTTTTTGTAAAGCATAAACTTTTTTTCATCTGTTTTGCCCTCAGTTTTACAGCCTGGCCATATGGGCCTCTTGCGGGAATCCTGGCAGGATTTTTTGCAGAATATATTGCAAGGCGAATTGGAGAAGAAATAAATCTCAGGCAGGCGGTTGCGGCCGGAAAAATTAAGGCAAGTGCCGAACCTTTCAGTGGAGCTGCAAATCTTTGTGCCCTTGGAGTTTACTGCTGCGGAGATGGAGAAGTTGCAGCCCAGACCGCACAGAAGATTTTTGGAAAAAAGTTTGACTGTGACTGGAAGATGTTCTGCCGTGCTGCAGAAAAAAGCGAATCTGTTAACGGTGATCTTCTGACTGAATGTATGGCGAGCATACTCTTAAAAGAAATCAGCAGCAGGGGAAAGGATTCTGTTCCATTAAAAGAAATTTTTGATTTCTTAAATGTGGTTGAAATGAACTGGGACGGTTCAAAATTAAGCGAAAAACCTTCTGTCTATCTGGGAAGTCTGCTGAATTACCGTGTTGCAAGCGATGAAGTTGAAAAGGCCTACGAAGTTCTTGGGCTGGATAAAAATGCTGGAGTGGAAGAAGTAAAAAAAAATCACAGAAAACTTGTCGTGCAGTTTCACCCGGACAGTCTTGCAAAACTTGCGCCTGAGCAAAAAAAATCTGCAGAAGAAAAATTCCTGCAGATTCAGAAAGCTTATGAAACCATAATGAATTCAGTTACTCATTAATTTCTACCCGTTCAATGTGGGCTCCTAAGGACTGAAGTTTTTCCACAAGGTTTTCGTAACCGCGTTCAATCTGATATACATTTGAAATTGTACTTTCGCCGTGAGCACAGAGTGCTGCAATTACCATTGCCATTCCCGCGCGAACGTCAGGTGAAACAAGACTGTCGCCGTGAAGAGTGGCAGGTCCGGAAACAACTGCGCGGTGAGGATCGCAGAGAGTAATTCTTGCGCCCATCGAAATGAGCTTATCGACAAAGAACATACGGCTTTCGAACATTTTTTCAAAAATCAGAACAGTTCCTTCTACCTGGGTTGCAACAACTGTCATGATGGAAGTCAAATCAGGCGGAAATCCCGGCCATGGTGAGTCGTCGATTTTTGGAATCATGCCGCCGAGATCCTGATTTACCTTCATTGGCTGTCCAACGGCAACGGAAAGTTTGTCTCCTTCGATTGTCCACGAAATGCCAAGTTTGCCAAAGGAATAGCGCAAAGGCCGCATGTCACTTGCTTTTACGCCTGTAATTGTAATTGAGCCTTTGGTTGCGGCGGCAAGCCCGATGTAGGAACCGATTTCCATAAAGTCTGGTCCGATCGTAAATTCGCAGCTGTGAAGCTTTTTTACGCCATCAATCTGAAGAGTGTTTGAACCGATTCCTGAAATTTTTGCACCCATGGAAACCAGCATGTTGCACAAATCCTGAACGTGAGGTTCAGAAGCTGCATTGGAAATTGTTGTATGACCTTCAGCAAGGACACAGGCCATAAGGGCATTTTCTGTTGCAGTTACTGACATTTCATCAAGGAAGATGTCTGCACCCACAAGTTTGTTTGAAGTGAAAGCAAAAGGACCTTCAACATTGATTCGCGCTCCCAGTTCCTGTAAAGCAAGAAAGTGGGTATCAACGCGGCGGCGACCTATTACGTCTCCACCTGGTGGCGGCATTATGGCTTTTCCGGTGCGTGCAACAAGAGGTCCTGCAAAAAGAATTGAGGCGCGGATTTTTTTGCTTAAATCTGCAGGAATTTCAGATGAATCAATGTCCTTGCAGGTGATGCTCCATTCATGTTTGCCAAGTTTTTTGACCTGGGCGCCCAGCGAAGTGAGGATTTTAAGCATTACGCCTGTATCTTCAATTTCAGGAATATTTTTGAGGATTACAGTTTCTTCTGTAAGAAGTGCTGCTGCGATACAGGGAAGAGCTGCGTTTTTGTTTCCGCTGGCAGCAATTGTTCCCTTGATTGGAATACCGCCTTCAATTTTGTATTTGTGCATAGATTTCTCCACTACGGTCGAAATGACATTTTTTTAAGGTTGAAATGACATTATCCTGCAGGTTGAAATGACATTATCCTGCAGGTGCAATGACATTTTTTCTACGGTCGAAATGACATTATCGTGCAGGTGCAATGACATTATCTTGCGTTGATCTGGGCAAGGTTGATTAGAATATCTGTTGCCCTGCTCATTTCGTTCAGACTGGCCCATTCATCACGGCTGTGAAAATTGTGTCCGCCTGTAAAAATGTTTGGTGTTGGAATGCCCATCTCTGTCAGTCGGGAACCGTCAGTTCCGCCGCGAATCGGCACTTCATTCACCTGTACATTGCTTTCATTATACGCAATTTTTAAGTTCTCTACTACTGACTTGTGCAATGTCAGTTTTTCTTTCATGTTTACATATTGTCCGCTGTGTTCAACTTCAATCTGACCGCCGGTTGCCATGGAAATAGTGTGTGCAAGGGAATTGATGTATTCTTTGCGCATCTCCATGCCTTCTTTGGTAAAATCGCGGAGATAGACAGTGCAGGAAGCTTTTTCGCAGGTACCGGAGCCGGCCATTGGAGCATAAAACCCTTCATAGCCGTCTGTAGTTTCAGGAGCCTGGTTTTTAGGAAGTCTTGAAATAAATTCCGCCATCATGGTCAGCGCATTGACCATTTTTTCAGCACGGGCAGTACCAGTGTGAGTTGATTTTCCGATAAAAGTAATTTCAGACTTGTAAGCATTAAAACATTCTGTTTCAAGTTCTCCAAGAGCGCCGCCGTCAACAGTGTAAGCATATTTTGACTGAATGAGGGAGAGAGGAACATTATCCATACCGTGACCAGTTTCTTCATCCGGGGAAAAAATCACTTCAATGGGGCCGTGTTCAAGTTCAGGATGTTCAGTAAGATAAGCGCAGGCAGACATGATTGCCGCAATTCCAGCCTTGTCATCAGCTCCCAGGAGAGTCGTTCCGTCAGTGGAAATAATGGTGTTACCGTCTTTTTGGGTAATCACAGGCTGAATGTCCTTACCGCTGCATTCCTCAACAGTGTCCATGTGGGCAAGAAGGGCAAAAGGAGGCACATTTGTCTTTGAAGGTGAAGCAGGCAGCATTCCGTAAACGTAACAGTGGCTCGTGACCTGTACATTTTTGAAGCTGAGTTTCATTAATTCTGACCTGAGGATGCGGGCAAGGTCAAACTGCCGTTCAGTGGAAGGCTGTATTCCGTTGTCAGCGGAATTGGAGTCGGAAGTAGTCCAAACCTTAACATATCTGATAAATCGTTCAAGAAGTTTTTCTGATTCGTTTTTTGTGATGTAGTTCATGGATATAGTGTAGCAGAAAAATGATTATGAATTAAGAATCAGAATAATGAATTGGTAATCAAGAAAAATCATGAGGGGCGCCTGCCCCTCGCTCCCAAGTCCTCGCTTTGCTGCGGTCTTGTCCGCTACCCCCTCTCCTGGGGAGATCCCCAAGCCCCCGATTTTAGAAAATAAATTTGACTAAGGTGACTAACTTGACTATATTAATTGTATACTGGTCAACTTGACTAGCTTTAACAGGAGGTGTGATATGTGTCAGGTAAATGTTCTTGAAGCTAAGACTAATTTTTCTAAACTTTTAAAAATGCTGGAAGATGGCGTTGAAAAGGAAGTGATTGTTGCCCGCAGCGGGAAACCTGTGGCAAAAATTACACTGATGCCAAAGGTGGATGTTTCTAAAAGAATCGGGTTGTTTAAGGGGAAGTTTGTCTGTCCTGAAGACATTGATGACTGCAATGATGAAATTGCAAGACTTTTTGGGGTGGAATAATGGAATTACTTTTAGACACACACATTATTCTCTGGGTTTTAACTGAAGATCCCCGGGTTACGTCTGAGATTCGTGAAATTATTACTAATCCACGGCATAAACTTTATTACAGTATGATTTCTATGTGGGAAGTAGCCATAAAAAAATCTTCTGGAAAAACTATGCCTATAAACGGCGTTGAATTCATGCATTACTGTGAAGCCTGCGGTTATGAGCGGCTGCCTCTGGAAGACCGTCATGTCTGTGCTTACGAAACTCTCGTTCATAATGAGAACTATCCGGAACACAAAGATCCCTTTGACAAAATGCTTCTTGCACAGGCAAAGGCTGACGGCATGCTTTTGATAACTCATGACAATAAATTCAAAGCCTTTAATGAGCCTTATGTGCGGATTGTTTAAGCGGGCGTTGCGGGGCAGCGTTTGAAGAGGGTAGCGGGACTAAAGGGCTTCATATTCCTGACGCAGTCAGGACATGCGCGTAAGCGCATACGTAAAATAACGCAAGTTTGGGAACAAACTTGCAGTGTTCTTACAAACTGTAAGAACACTAGTATTCCTGACGCGAAGCTGTTTTGGGGAATTAACAGGGATGAACGCAGATAGACGCGGATTATGGAGAGTTGTCACTTCGAGCACAGTCGAGAAGTCTGGCTGGTGGAGAGACCTCTCCACTGCGGTCGAGGTGACACCAGCTTTTCGGGTGAGGGTGCACCTGTTTTTGGGTGAAGTGACACCAGCACTTAGGTCGAGGTGATAATCCATTTTTTTTACAGCAATAAACTTTTTAGTTTATCATTTTCAGAAAATACTCGTAGATTCGATTATCTTCGTTCAATTCTGGATGAAAACTCATTGCCAATTGATTTTTGTATCGTACTGCAACAATTTTTTCTTCACTTTCAGAATTTTTGAGGACAGAAAGAATTTCTACATCGTTTTTAGCTGATTTTATGATTGGAGCGCGAATGAATGTCATCGGAATTTTTCCAATGTCAGAAAATTCACTTTCAATATAAAAACTTCCAAGTTGACGACCGAAAGCATTTCTTTGAACAGTAACAGGCAAAGTCGAAAAATGTTTTGTTTCGTCATTTTCAATATTTTCCGAAAGAAGAATGAGTCCAGCACAGGTTGCAAGAACTGGAATTCCCTTTTGGATTTTGTTTTTCAAATCGTCAAACATTCCAAGTTCATGCAGCAATTTTCCCTGAACTGTACTCTCCCCTCCAGGAAGAACTAAGCCGTCAAGATTCTTTTCTAAATCAGTTTTGTTTCTGATTTCAAAACATTCAACGCCAAGTTCTTCGAGTCGATTCTTGTGTTCGATGAACGCGCCTTGAACTGCAAGTATTCCAATTTTCATTTACCACGCTCTGCCATCAAAATTTTGATTTCACTTTCATTGATTCCGACCATTGCTTCGCCTAAGTCTTCGCTAAGTTCTGCAATGATTTTTGGATTGTTGAAATTTGTAACAGCTTTTACGATTGCAGCCGCTCTTTTTTCAGGATTTCCGGACTTGAAAATTCCAGAACCTACAAAAACGCCTTCTGCTCCAAGCTGCATCATCAAAGCAGCATCGGCAGGAGTTGCAACACCACCAGCAGCGAAATTTACAACAGGCAATTTTTTGTTTTTATGAACGAACTGAACGAGTTCAAATGGCACCTGAAGATTTTTTGCTTCAACATAAAGTTCATCCTCTGTCATTGCAGAAATCTTTGCAATTTCACTATTCATCATTCTCATATGACGCACAGCTTGAATAATATCGCCAGTTCCAGGTTCTCCTTTTGTGCGAATCATTGAAGCTCCTTCGTTAATTCTTCGCAAGGCCTCGCCCAAATCTTTTGCACCACACACAAACGGAACTTTGAAATTTCTTTTATTAACATGGTGAACATCGTCTGCAGGAGAAAGAACTTCGCTTTCATCGATGTAGTCTATTTCGATTGCTTCAAGAATCTGTGCTTCCACAAAGTGACCGATTCTGCACTTTGCCATAACAGGAATTGAAACTGCCTCTTGAATACCACGAATCATTTTTGGGTCGCTCATTCTAGCAACGCCACCAGCCGCACGAATGTCAGCCGGGATTCTTTCCAACGCCATGACGGCACACGCACCAGCTTTTTCGGCGATTTTTGCCTGCTCTGGAGTTGTAACATCCATAATTACGCCACCTTTGAGCATTTGTGCGAGATTTTTATTTAACTCATATCTGTTTTCAGTCATTTTTTTTCTCCCGAAAAATAAATATTGAAAACTGCGCAGTTGTATTTTTTTAATCGATTATAAAATATATTAAAATAAAATCTGATATTAAAAAATATCCAAATTTAATAAATATCTATAATACCAGATTTGCGTAAAATACCCGACAATTTTAATGAGATTACAGAAAAACATCCATGTTAATACCTGTTTTGGGGAATTAACAGAGATTGACGCAGATTATGGAGAGTTGTTGTTCAAAGGCGTTGCGGGAATGTGTCCCGCAGAGAGGGTAGCGGTTGACGCAACAAAGCGGAACAAGTGGCAAAGCTTGCTTTGACATTTGTGGAGAGACTTGCGGCAAGAGCGAGGGAGAGACTTCTCCCTCATTATTTTTTTCTAAGTTTGTAAATAAAATTTGACTGTAAATGTAAGTTGTCTTATAATTGTTGTATGAATGAAACTTTAAAGGCCCTGAGGGTGCAGAACGGTTATTCTCAAAGTTATCTGGCGACTTATCTTGAAGTGTCGCGGCAGATGTATATCAAATACGAAAATGGTGAAGTTGAACCTCCTGTACGGATTATTAAAATGCTATGTGCTTTGTACAGGGTTTCGTCGGATCTGATAATTGAAAACAAACTTGGGTACAGTTACGAAAATGCCGGACGAGATGTTTTTTATCCTGATTTAGATGACAGACCTCTGAAGGTTGCTGAACCTGATGCCGTGTACAGACCTGTTGAAAATCAGCTGCTTGACGAACTTGTAGGTGAACTTAAAAATCTTTCGAAGGACAGTCTTAAGGCTGTAATGGCTTTTACAAAATTTCTTATTCATGGAAAAATGTCGTTTGATGAGAATACGGCGGATTCTGATGATGCTGATGGTGGTGGCGGACCGTTCCTTGTAAAAAAAGAATTTTTTGATCTGTGCGGGAATGTTGATTTTGATTCTGAGGCAATCAATGAATTGCGGGAGGCCAGTTTTGTATGAAACTTACTGACACAAACGTTTTTATTGATTTCTGGAAAAATCAGGATGAAGCTTCGAGAAAGGTTTTTGAAAGCTGCGAAATTGCAGTCTGCGGTGTGATTTATACTGAACTTTTGACCGGCTGCAGGTCTCAGGAACAAAAACAGAAAATTCTGTCTGTTCTGTCCGGCTGTAAGTATTTTTCTTTTACAAAAGATGACTGGACAGGATTTGCTGATTTTCTCAAAAAATTAAAAGATGAAGGTGTTTCAGTTCCTTTTCAGGATGGGGTTATTGCCTGGCTGGCCATAAAAAACAATTGTGAAGTGTGGTCCAGGGACAAACATTTTGTGGTCATGAAAGCAGTTTTTCCTGAACTTAAAGTTTTTTCTGTCTGATGCGGGCAGAAGCGATGGAGAGATTTAATGGACCGTTCATGTCTTGAAATATTATTTGCATTTTAATAAACTAACTATGAATGACATTTTTTAAAATTTTGTCAAAATAGGAGTTTAACTATGGCAAAGAAGTATGCTTTCCTTTTTCCAGGACAGGGTGCACAGACTGTTGGTATGATTAAAGACGTTTGTGAAGCTTATCCTGAAGCTCAGAAAGTTGTTGATGAAGTTTCTAAAATTACTGGCAAAGATGTTGCTAAACTTTTGTGGGACACTCCACAGGAAGAACTTAACCGTTCTGACAACAGCCAGCTTGCTATTACTACTGCCAGCCTTGCTATCATGGCTGCTCTTAAAACAAAAGGTATTGAACCATCTGCTGCTATGGGATTCTCTCTTGGTGAATTCCCGGCTCTCTACGCTGCAGGAATCTTGAGCTTTGAAGATGTAATCAAAGTTGTAAGTGAACGCGGTGCAATCATGCAGAAAGTTTGTGAACAGATTGGTGAAGAAAGTGCTGGAAACGCTCCTGGTATGACTGCTGTTCTTGGTCTTGCTCCAGAACAGGTTGAAGAACTTTGTAAGGGTATCGATGGTGCCTATGCTGCAAACCTTAACTCTGTAAAACAGACTGTTGTTGCCGGTACTAACGAAGGTCTTGCAAAGGTTGAAGAAGCTGCAAAGGCTGCTGGGGCTCGCCGTTGTGTTCGCCTTGCTGTTGCAGGTCCATTCCACTCACCACTTATGCAGAGAGCTGCTGACAACTTTAAGGTTGCTCTTGAACCATACACATTCTGTGATCCAAAAATCACTCTTTTCTCAAACGTTACTGGTAAAAAAGTAACAGAAGGAGCTCCGGCAAAAGTAAGCGCTGTTGACCACCTTACAAACCCGGTTCGCTGGACAGATGAAGAAGCTGTTCTTGCTGATCTGATCAAATCAAGCGGCGACGAATGGGCTGTTCTTGAAGTTGGACCTGGAAAAGTTCTTGCAGGTCTCTGGGGTCAGACAGAAATGGGCGCAGAACTCGCAGCAGTTTCTGTAAATACAGCTGAAACTGTTGCTGCGCTGTAATCTTTTTTCGCTTATGGATTATTTTCAAAAGATCCATAAAGATATACAAATGAGTTTTGAAAAGTGTGCCGGAGTCGGGGTTCCGGCACAAAAAAAATTCTGCACAAGCGAAGCGCGGAAGCCTTTTTTTGGGACGGGTTCCCGACGGGAGGCATATTTTTCAACAATTAATAAAGGAGTTTTTTATGGAACTTTTGAAAAATAAAAAGGCACTTGTTACTGGTTCAAGCCGTGGTATCGGTAAAGGAATCGTTGAAGCTTATCTTAAAAACGGTTGTGAAGTGTGGGGTCTTTGTTCTAAGCCTTCTGCTTCTAAAGATGAACTTGAAGCTCTTGCAAAAGAAAACGGCGTTGCTTTTCACGAAATCTACTGTGATGTTGGAAACGCTGACCAGATCAAAGAAGTTGTAACTGCAGCTGTAAAAGAAGCCGGCGGATTTGATGTTCTGGTAAACAATGCCGGAATCACCCGAGACGGTCTTTCTTTCCGCATGAAAAAAGAAGACTGGGACGACGTTATCCGCATCAACCTTACATCTGCTTTCCTCATCTGTCAGATTGTTTCTTATGACATGGTTCGCAACAAGAAGCCAGGCTCAATCATCAACATGTCTTCTATCGTTGGTGTTCACGGAAACGGCGGACAGGTTAACTACGCAGCTTCAAAGGGCGGTCTTATCGCTTATTCAAAATCTCTTGCTGCAGAAGTTGGAAGCCGTGGAATCCGCGTAAACGTAATTGCACCAGGTTTCATTGAAACAGACATGACAGGCGTTCTCAAGGAAGAACTCCGTGCTGCAATGGTTGAACAGACACTCCTTAAACGTGCCGGAAAACCAGAAGACATTGCAAATACAGCTTTGTACCTCGCTTCTGATCTTTCATCTTATGTTAGCGCACAGGTGATCGGAGTAGATGGAGGCATGGGAGCATAGTCCCACACCTCCATCTACTCAATGACAACTTTCAGTTGTCAGGCGTTGACGGAGGTATTGGTGCATAACGCCCGGCTTAAATAGACTCAGGCCGTCAGGGTACCTGAAGTGCACCCAAGAAATTGGACACTTTAACTAGGCAGATTTTAAGGACTGATTCCTGAATTGTAAAGGAGTCAGTCCTTTTAATTTAAGCTTAATTTTCTTTTCATTGTACCATTCCAGATATTCAATCAACTCTTACATAAAAGTTGCTACATAAACATGACGTAATAAACCGGCAGGTAAGTGATATTTTTTTCTGTGCGGACGGTTCTTTCATTTGAGAGAACAAAGGCTTTCTTAACGGAATAATCTCTATTGCTGAGAAATGTATCTATTGCGCTGTGAATTCTGTAATCTTTCCCAGATTTTACTTCGATGGGAACTATTGAAAGACTGTCGTAATCGTTAATCAGAAAATCTACTTCGCCTTTTGCCTTGTTGTCGTAATAAAACAAGTTTTTTCTGTAAATCGTATTTTGAAGCATCCATGCCGTAATAGGTATGAATTTCTTTTTGTATGGTTCTAACTTTTATAATATTGTTTGTTTCTATGAAAGTTTTAACGGCATCAGGTAAACCTCCTGCTAAAAGATATTTTTTTAAACTGTCCATAAGTTTATTGTGAACATTCTCATCTAAAGTTTCCTGTGCATCAAATTTTTTTCGTAGAGATGTTAAAAATAATTCACCGCAGCCACTGGCAATAAGAAATTCTTCAAAATCCATCGGATACATGTGCATTATTTCTATGCTTCCCATGGGAATTGAAGATGTTTGATAAAGAGTAACTCCAAGAAGAGAGCCACTGGCAATATATGTGAATCTGTTTTCCTGTTTTAAGAACTTAATCAATGTAAGAAGGTGAGGATAAGCCTGTATTTCATCCAGAAAAATTAAAGTATTTTCTTTTGTGTCAAGTTTGTCTCCAGCTATCATGCTGAGCTGAAGGTAGAAATCTTCAGTTTTTTTTGATTTTTCTGAACATATCTGCACTTTTCCACAATTTTTGATGAGAAAATTATACACTTTTCTGAGAAAAATAGTATAGAAAAAACACACTTTTCCATAAATTTAGACGAGCAAATTATACACTTTTCTTAAAAAGTTTTAGCTGGTGACAGGATAGCCGGAATTTACCGTCGGGCTGTAATAATTGAATCAATGACGCGTCATACCCTGGCGCTGCTTGTTTGTTCCATGTCCTAAGCGGACACAAGGCTGTCAGTGGTGCTAACCGCCTGTTCGGGCATTTTCAATGAGTTAATTATATACTATATTTTGTATAGTGTATATTTTGTTATGATTATTGGAATTAGAATGTATGGCTTTGTATTATGATCTTCCGGTTTTTAAGGATGTATATCATCTGGCGTTGCGTTTTTTTCAACTGACTTCAAATTTTCCGCGGGAATATAAATTTACTATCGGTCAGGATTTAAAACGAGATTGTATCGTTCTTGTTCGATATATTTATCGTGCAAATAAAACCAAGGATAAAGTTTTGTATCTGGAACAGTTTCTGGATCATTTTGAGATTATAAAATTTGAAGTGCGCTTGTGTACTGATTTGAAGCTTATTACAATAAAGCAGTCTGCTGAAGTTTCTGAAAAGCTTGAAGCTATCGGCAGACAGATTACTGCCTGGAGAAATTCATGCAGTAATAGCCGGAATCCGTAGAGTTAAGGCTTTGCGGAGTGAGCCAGCTTTTGTGTAAAAGCGGCAGATTCACCGGAACAAAAACTGCAGGATAAAACTGCATGGCCACAAGCTGCCTTTTTTCCGGTAACCATAATCTTATGTAAATTCTTATATAGGAGCCTCAAGAAATCTGCTTTATCTGGTCGTCGTCCCAGTACGCTTCCAACGATAATAATGCATACAAACTCAATTTCAACAATGGGGACTGGAACAACAACAACAAGAACAACAACAACAATTACGTTTGTTGTATCCGGGATTTTGCACAAAAGCTTTTTTTTTAGAAAATGTATGATGAAAATTCTTTTCTGGAATTTCTCTTTTCTCTATATTTTGAATGCCGAAAAAACAAGCGCTATTCTTTTGGAGCGTTGACGTTTGAAGTTGATTACGAAAATAATCTGTTGCAGCTTTACAGGGAACTTATAGAACATAAATGGCATCCTGGAAGCTGTAACTGCTTTATTGTAGATAAGCCTGTCAAAAGAGAAATATTTGCAGCTCCTTTTAAAGACCGTATCGTTCATCATCTTATTATTTCTGAACTTGAACCTTGTTTTGAAAAATATTTTATTCATGATTCTTATGCCTGCAGAAAGGGCAAAGGAACACATACAGCAATAACCCGACTGTCGCATTATATTAACAGCAGTACTTGCAACGATTTAAAAGAGGCTTGGATTCTAAAAATGGATATCAAAGGCTTCTTTATGAACATCAATCGAAAGAAACTTTATGAAAAGCTGGAAAAATTTATTGATACCAGATACAAAGAATATCTTTTTTTAAATTTACAGAACAACAAAAATACAAAGCTTAAAGGACAATGGTTATTTGACCTGCAAAAAATTGAAGAGAAAATAGCATTTATAAAATATCTTACAAAAGAAGTTGTCTATAATGATCCGACAAAAAATGTAAACTACAAAAGTCCAAAAAGCTCATGGGAAGGGCTTCCAAAAGACAAGTCTCTTTTTACAACAAAAGCTGGTTGTGGGCTTCCTATTGGAAATCTTACAAGTCAGGTTTTTGCTAATTTTTATCTGACTGAATTTGACCATTATATTAAGCACACGCTGGGAATAAAATGCTATGTCAGATATGTAGATGATTTTGTGATTGTTCATGAAGAAAAAAGCTATTTAAAATATCTGATTCCAAAAATCCGAAAGTTTTTAAAAGATGAATTAGATTTGACTTTGCATCCTAAAAAGATTTATCTGCAAAGGGCAAAGACAGGTGTTCCATTTTTGGGTGTATATATAAAGCCCAATTATATAACTGCCGGAAAGCGAATTCAAAAAAACTTTAAACAGAAGGTAAAGCTGTACGAAAAACTTGCAGAAGACCACAAACCAACAAAAGAAGAAAAAAGACAGATAATCGCAAGCATAAATTCCTATCTTGGAATTTTGAGACATTATAAGACATGGAGATTCAGAACAGAAATACTAAAAAAACATTTTAAGGAAAAACTTTCAAAACATTTCAGACTTAAGAGAGAAGCCTTAAAACTGGAGAAAAAAAGAAAAAAGTAGTTTATAATGAAAGTGCTTTTTATAGCAAAAAATATTTAAGGAGGACTTTTTAATGAAAAAGTTTACAAAACTTGCAGGGCTTGTGCTTTCAGCTATGCTTGCAATGGGATTTGCCGGTTGTTCTTCTGATTCTGACTCAGGTACACCTGCAGAAAAACCACCAGTAACTTCTTACATTGGCTCAAAAGCCCCGGATGCAGCTAAAGCTGTTGGTGACATCGTATTCAATGATGGAAGTAGCACACCTTACACAGCAGAGCTTACACTTACAGATGCACAGAAAGCAGCCGCAATAGCTGTAATCTTTAAGGCTGAAGGCGGTAAAGTTTTAGGCGTTGGTTTAAAACATAACAGAAGTGGTCTTGCGTGGTGTACAAGTGGTGCAAAGGCGTACAGTACAAACATTACAACAATCCAGTGTCCTGCAAGCGGAAGTGCCGGTAACCTGACATTTACAGTTGATACAGACGGAAGTGACAATCTTGAACAGATTGCAGCTTTTTTAGGTAATGAAAACGACACAACAGGAGAGGGTGCTGAGGAAAGATACCCTGCCTTCTATTTTGCAAAAAATTATAGTACAACAGCAACAAATCTTGGAACTGAATATGCAAGCGGCTGGTATCTACCGACAATCGCAGAGCTCTTTGATGTATGGAAAGTAAAGGCAACTGTTGATGCTGCAAGTAAGCTTTGTGGTGGAAGTGAGTTTGGTACAAGCTGGTACTGGTCGTCGTCCCAGTACGCTTCCTTCGATTATGTTGCATACATCCTCGTTTTCAAGGATGGGGACTGGAGCAACTACTACAAGTACGACTACGATTTTTGCGTTTGTTGTATCCGGGCTTTCAACTAGCGGAACGCAGTGGAGCGGATTTAACTATTTATCCATTCTGTTTGAAACGTCGCGAAGCGATGTTTCAAACAGGCAAATTTTTTACGGCCCTCAGCCAATGGCTTGAGGGCTTTTTTTATGCGTTAGCTATTGTAGCAGTCCCGGCGTAGCCGTTGTTTGCGGCGGTGGTTGAGGCTCTCGAAACCACCAGAGCAAACAATGAAGCAAATGCGGAAGGCGGAACGTAGCTCCCCGAAGGGGAACGGCCTTTTTTTATGTGGACGAGTGCAAGAATTATAGTTTGACGATAAAAAGTAGTTATGATATATTGAAGAAGAAGGAAATGGTACAACACAAGTGTTGTTAAAGCATTTGGTCATCTCCACGTTATTTTGCTAAAAGCCGTCCAACGTTTCTGAGGCACTGGGCGGCTTTATTTTTTACTCTTTCTTATCTTTAAGGTAAGCGAGTGTTCCTACAACTGCACAAACTACTGTTCCTATACAAGAAATTACAGCAACAATAAGTTCTGGATTAGTCATAGAAGCCTCCCTATAATCAAATTCCGGTTAGCCGGTTGAGTTTGGGAGACGGCCGCCTGTTCGGGCATTTCCAATGAGTTAATTATATACTATATTTTGTATAGTGTATACACGCTCTCAGCTAATGGCTTGAGGGCTTTTTTTATGCTATTGATTTATAATATCGCAGAGTTTTTCCAGTTCAGTCTGGTTGTATGGCTGCAAAAAGCTGTAGCCGGTTCTTCGTTCTGCGGGTACCTGGTTATAATCTTTGTAAATATTGCCTTTCCAGTCGCCGTACAGTGGCGTCAAATCTGGTATGGAAAGAAATCTTGGGGTATATTTTGCTCCTTCCGGGGATGGTGTAAATATTCTTTCTTCTTTGATGTAAAGGCCATTTTCTTCGTGTGGTGCAACAGGTACTTTTTTTAATTCTCCAGTCACATAAAATTTTGTGTTTTTAAGGAAATCTGCGGCACTGGTTAATGCTTCTTTTATCTGAGGTGTCATTTCTGGTTCCTTCATCAAAACTCTGATGATTGGAATTGATTCTGCTACAGACAAGGCTGCAGGTTCAAAAGGTCGTGCTGAAATTGGTTCCAGTGTGTCAGGATCGTAATTGTGAGCCCAGATTGTTTTTTTGCCGTCGATAACCACCTGTGTCCTTAACAGAATCTGGATTGCCTTGTCGTGGGCTTTCTGACACTGTTTTTTGTATTTTTTCTTTAATGGTGCATAAGTGTCATCGTGAAGAATATCCTGTAAAAATTCCAGAACACCGCTTGTAACGTTGTCGTTGTTGCAGATGCCGTAAACGTCGCTTCCGCTCCAGCCTCCGCAAGGCAGCTGTACATCAAGAATCCACTTAAGGCCTTTGAAAGCACTTTCAAGATATTTTTTCTGCCCTGTCTGATTGTACACTTTTGTCAGATAGCGGATGTGTGAATAAGTCATCTGATTGTCCAGAACTGAGCGGGGTTTTTCGATTTTATCTGAAATGCGTGTGCTTTTTTCTGTTTTGATTGAATCAAATTTTACAGGTTTAACTTTTGAAAGATATTCTGTAAGGCTGGCTTTGATTTGCGGTGTCATTTTAACAAGAATGTCCTGGTAGCTGACATTTTTGTAAACAGGATCTGATTTTGCAAAAGAAAGTCGACCGATTTTTCCCCAGCCGCCGTCAGGATTCTGAAAAGCAAGGAGATTGTCGGCAATTTCCGTAACATCATTTTCTGTCCATCGCTCGTAGGGAGCCTGCTCATCTTTAAATTTTTTTAGTCCGTGGTGAATCAGGTCCTTAAAATCGTCAAGGGGAATTGGAGTAAGATTTGCCTGTGCAAAAAGCTGTAATGTAAAAAGTGAAAGTATTATCGATAAAAGTTTTTTCATATTTTCAGTATAATGGAAATATGAAATTTTGTATTTTGCTGCTGCTTCTGTTTTGTGGAAATCTGTTTGCCCAGGAGAAAATTGAAATGACTGAAGCTGAACGCCTTGAAAGTGAATTTTATGTTTGTGATATCGGTGATGAACTGTTTGAGAGGATGAAGGGAAAATCTTACAAGGATAACTGTACTCTTGGCCTTGATGAACTGCGGTACATTCATGTTCTGCACTGGAATTTGAACGGCATTGAATGTGAAGGGGAACTTGTCTGTAATGCAAAAATTGCAGATAAACTGATTTTGATTTTCATGGAATTGTATCAGGCCGGCTATCAGATTGAAAAAATCCGTCTCGTTGATGAATATGATGCTGACGATGAGCGAAGCATGGCAGACAACAATTCCAGCTGTTTTAATTTCAGGTTTATAAGTCACACAAATATTGTTTCAAAACACGGAGCAGGTCTGGCTGTAGATATAAACCCTCTTTACAACCCGTATGTCAAAACTGTTAACGGAAGGATGAATATTGAACCTGCCAGTGCTGCTTGTTATGTTGACAGGTCAAAGGATTTTCCATGCAAAATTGACCATAATGATCTGGCATATAAAGTTTTTACAAAATACGGTTTTGAATGGGGCGGGGACTGGACTGCCAGCAAAGACTGGCAGCACTTTGAAATTGATATTCAGGATTAATTATACTCTGGCCTGGATGCCGTCAAGCTGACCTTCGTATGGTGTATTCTTAAGTTTAAAAATCAGGTCTCCCTGCTCGTTGTTGCCGATGACAAGGTTTGTTTTGACCCATTCACCTGATGGAAGGGCAACTTCAAATTCATCGCCAAATTCCAGGGAAGCGAGGGGACTAAAATCTTCCGGGTTTGTTATCCAGAACTTGCCCGAATTTACATCAAATGTTAACTGTCCTTCTTTCATGCGGCACCTCTTTATTTGTGTTTTTCTTCTATAAATATAATGAATTTTTTACAGAAAGGGAAATGCAGGCGGCCATGCCCAGAGCTAAAAAATATCTTGAACAATTTTTACATCTTGTATAATATAAAGAAAAACAAAATGACAAATTATGTGATTTTGTCATAATAAAATTATTGCGCTAAGGATTGCAGGAGCGGCGAAGCCGTTGCAGGGAGCGAAGCTGCCTGTAATGGAGCGAAAGCGGAACTCCGGAAAGCCTGACCCGAAGGGGAGCGCCCGTTTTTTAAGGAGAAAAAAATGAGAAGAGTTGTTGTTACAGGTCTCGGTTGTGTTTCACCAGTTGGAAATTCTGTAGAAGAAACTTGGGCTTCAATCAAAGCCGGAAAAAGTGGAATTGCAAACATTACTCACTACGATACAACTAACATGAAAGTTAAGTATGGTGCTGAAGTTAAGGACTTTGACCCTTCTAAATACATGGACTCGGGTGCTGCACGCAAAATGGCTCTTTACTGCAAATACGCTGTTGCTGCTGCAAAAATGGCTCTTGATGACTCAAACCTCACAGGCAATGCTGAAGTTCTTGAAAATACTGCCGTTTACCTCGGTGTTGGTATTGGTGGTCTTGAAGTTACTCAGCGCTCAATGATTGAATATGTAAAATCAAACGAAACACGCATGAACCCTATGACTATCCCTTTACTTATTCCAAACGAAGGTGCAGGTCAGATTGCCATGCTTTTTGGTCTTCACGGTGCTACTCACACTGTTGCTACTGCATGTGCTTCAGGAACAGATGCTATTGGTGATGCTCTCGATATTATCCGCTCTGGCCGCTACGATGTAGTTCTTGCCGGTGGTTCTGAAAGTGCTCACTGTGGTTTTGGTTCCCTCGGTTTCTCTCTCCTCCACGCTCTTTCTTCTAAATGGACTGACGATCCTTCTAAAGCTTGCCGTCCTTTTGACAAAGACCGTGACGGTTTTATTATGGGTGAAGGTTCTTCTATCCTTGTTCTTGAAGAATATGAACATGCTAAGGCTCGTGGTGCTAAAATCTATGCTGAACTTGCAGGTTATGGTTCTTCTTCGGACGGTTATCACCTTACAGCTCCAAATCCTGATGGTGTTTGTGGTGCAAAAGCTATGACTATTGCCATGAAAGACGCAGGTGTTACTCCTTCTGAAGTTACTTACTACAACGCTCACGGTACATCTACACACCTTAACGATTCTGGTGAAACAAAAATGCTCCATATCGCTTTTGGTGAAGATGCTAAAAAACTCCACATTTCTTCTACAAAATCTATGACAGGTCACTGTCTTGGTAACGCAGGTTCTCTCGAAGCCCTTATCTGTTGTAAGGCTATTGAAGATTCTTATATTCCTGCTACCATCAACCTTGACAATCCTGATGTTGAAGGCGGATGTGATCTTGATTACACACCAAACAAGGGTATTGATATGAGCGTTGATGTTGCCATGTCTGGAAACTTCGGTTTTGGCGGACACAACGGTATCCTCGTATTCAAAAAGGTTAAATAAATTTTTTTGTCTGGATTTATGCAGCCTTAAAGCTGACAATTTTTGTAACTGGAGATTATTATGGAAAAATTTACTGATATCGAATCACTTTTGCCACACCGCAAACCTTTTTTGTTTGTAGATTCTATTGATTCTTATGATGAAAATGGATGTGTTTGTTCACGTACTTTTACAGATGAAGATTTCTTCTTTAAAGGACATTTTCCTGAATATCCTGTTGTTCCAGGTGTAATTCTTGTTGAAACAATGGCTCAGGGTGGTGGTGCAGCTCTTTCTTTGCAGAAAAAATTTGACGAAGGAAGTCTCTTTTTCCTCGCAACTGTTAACAACGTAAAATTCAAGCACCAGGTACGCCCGGGCGACACCGTAAGAATGGAAGTAGTAAACAAACGCTGCACCAAAAACATGGTAGTCCAGGAAGGCAAAGCCTACGTAGGAGAAACACTTTGCGCTCAGGCAGAATGGATGTGCTTGGTTGGGAAAGGCAACTAAGAGCAATAAATGAAATTTTGAGCGCACAATCGATGGCAAATGTAGTGCAAACTGGAGCCTGAAATTGTGCGGCTGAGTGGACACACAGCCTGCCGAAGGCGGGCACGTAAATAAGATACTACTATGGGTAAGGCGGTGCGGAAGCACCGCTTTTTTTTACCGCGGGCGCACAAAAAATTTTACCTTTTTTTTACTTCGGGGTATAATTTTTATATGGTTGATTTAAGTCTTATCTGCAGAAAAATCTACAATGGTGCATATCTTGTTGCAGGAAAAAATTTTGATGGTTCTCCTGTGGCTTATATACATATTAAGGCAGGTTCAAAACTTCCTTTCAGTACGGCCGATCTCATTAAGGTTTTCGATAAATTAAAGTGGGATACTCCCTTGAGCACTGCTGATCTCGAAGTTACTTCTGATGATAATGTTCCTGACAATGAATTAATCATTACTGGTGTTGAAAAATTTATTGATGATTCCGGAAAAGCTGCAGTTTATCCTGTTTCTGACGATGACGCAGTTATTAAGTTCTGATCTCTGGTTTTTATACATATAGCCATATTTTTCTATTAACATGTTATATTTTTTCTCCGATAATATAAAAGTATAAATGTCCTCAAAAAGACATTTATTTTAGTATCTTATGCCCTGGAGTTTTTTAC
The DNA here is from genome assembly GCA_045597415.1 of Treponema sp. Taxonomy (GTDB): domain Bacteria; phylum Spirochaetota; class Spirochaetia; order Treponematales; family Treponemataceae; genus Treponema_D. Next base: position 52,308 of record JAZLKD010000006.1, read on the forward strand.
GAAAAAAATTCAACAGTTTGGACAGTTTATTTATTCTCATTTAAGACATGGTTTATTGAAACTTTTGTCTGTCCTGCTGTTTCTTGGCGGAACGTCCGTATATTCTGATACTTATTACTGGGTTGGAAGCGGTGTTTCTCCTGCCTGGAATAATGGTGCAAACTGGTCTTTGACTTCCGGCGGGGCAGGGGGAGCTGGTGTTCCTGGTCTGACTGATGAAGTCTGGATTTCAAGTGATATCTGGTTAACTGGTGATGTTTCGGTAAAAACTGTGTACATTCAGGGAACAGTTAATTTAAATCTGAATGGATATAACCTTGATGTGACTTCCAATGGTGCTTACAATTATGCAAATCTGAACTCTGAATATTTTGCAGGAGCAATTCACCTTGGACGCGATGGTACTGCCGGAAATCTGACACTTTCCGGAACAGGAAAACTTAATGTTGAAATTTTCGACGAAGAAGAGGCTGCTTTAAATTCCCTGTCAATCGGTGAGAATGCAACTGTAACTGTATCAGGTCATATGTGGACTGATGCAAATACTGCTGCTTACGGCGTTAATCTCTCTGGAACCGGTAAATTTGTAATGGCTGCAGGAAGTCATATTGCTTCTGGCAGCGGCGGTTATTATGGTTTTAAAATTGATTCTGGAGTTCAGGTTGTTGATCCGGACAATCTCCTTTCACTCTGCGAATGGCTGGGTGGTACTGATTCTGACTGGAATAAAGGATCAAACTGGCGGTATAAACATGTACCAAAGGCTGGTGACGACGTTATTATTTTAAATGTTCCAAATAAGCCTGTGATTTCTGGTGCTGCAGTTTCTATCGGTAAGCTGACTGTAAATACAGGAGCTACAGTTTCTTTTGCTGAAAGCCTGACAATTACAGACTTTGAAGGGACTGGTACACTTATCAATACAAATACAACCGGTACACAAAAAAGACTTGTGGTTAATTCCACATCTGATGTAACTATTCCGTATGTAGAATCACACCCTGGAACTCAGAATATCGCTGTTGAAAACAGAAATCATTCAACTGTACTGACTATCAATAGTTTTATGTCTAACAACGAGGTAGAACTGTATCTGTACGGAAATATAAATTTTAGCACCAGTGCTATTGTAAAAAGTTTTTATGTTTCAGACGGAACTGTCACTGTTGATTCTTCCATTACTGTTACCGGTGACCTGACAACTTCCGGTACTGGTGGAAACCTTGTTCTCTCAGGTTCTTCTGCACCAGTTACAATTGGCGGTAATCTCTTAAATTATTATTCAATCGACCTTAACGGAAACGATGTAACATTTACTGGTACAAGTCCTGTTGTTGAAGGAAATGTTGATTTTGGCAATCTGGATGCAACTGCGTGTACAAACCTCACATTTAACGGAAAAGTAAAGGTTGCAGGAAATTTTGTTTCAGCTTCTACAAAAACAGTCTTTAAAAGTGATGCTGATTTTTCTTCTGCAACAGGATACACAGGACGCGGTTTTACTGACTTCTTTAATACAAGGGCAGGTTCTTCGCCTATTGAATTTAAAACATTCAGCGGCATGGATCTGGGAACTTTTTATTTTGGCGGAAATACTGACGTTGTAATTAATGGTGCTGTAACTGCCTATCAGTATAGAATTCCTGATAATGGTCACGGCTACAATATGACTCAGACTTTTGAAGCCAGAACCTTAAGTGGAAGCGGAACTCCAAAGCTCACTATAACAAACTTTTTTGACATCGGGCGTTCTTCTTCAAGTGCTGCAGTAACTGGAAAATGTATCATCGATTGTGATGTGGACTATACAAGCAAAACTTCAGGACAGGTTCATGTTGGTTCAAATCTTATAATCAAGGCAGGAAAGACATTTGATGCACGTCCTGAACGAATTGTCGGAACTTCCGGAACTGCAAATCCTCATCCTCTCATTGAAGTATACGGAAATCTTATTACTGGCAAATCTTTTGACCTTGCACAGAACAACAACAATCCAAGCTGTACACGACTCATTGTTTATTCTGGTGGAACTGTAACAGCTCAGAAAATCGAATGGAGCAGTACGAAGGCAAATTATTTTGATACTGCAGATCCTCTTACTGTTGAAAATGGCGGCACAATTGAAGTTACTGACGGTATTGATGTAATCAGAACTTCAAACGCAGCAGGAACTCCTGAACTTGCCTGTGTGAACAACGGTACAATTAAGGTTACAGGGGCAGGAACAGTAGCTGCTTCATATTTTACCGGAAACGGAACCATTGAATTTGCTGATGTTGCAACACTGGATTCTGTAAGCACAACAAAAACAAGCAGTCAGCAGGAAATTATCTGTGGAGATTCAGTAACAGTAAAAGGTGCATGGAATCTTACAGATTTTACTGCCACTGGTCTTGGAGGAAAAACAATTACTCTTGACGGTTCAACTGTCGGTGTAAGCGGAACTCTTTCTCTCAGCGGCTCATCAGATTCTTCTCTTTTAAAAATTGCCGGAGCTGCTGCAACCGATGGTTTTGTTCTTTCGGCTGATCAGTCTGGAAACGGAGCTTTTCTTTCGATTGATGATAAAACAGGTATTTTTGACAGTACTGGTGTTGTACGGGGTCATACATACGAGGCAACTGATTCTGTTCCAGAAGCCGGTACTGGTGATGATGAATATCTTGCCGTAATGAGAAACGGGTGGAACATTAAGGCTTTAAGAGACTTCCATTATGTATGGACAGGAACTGCTTCAACGGAGTGGAATGAGCCTCTCAACTGGAATACAGGTATTGTTCCTGTTGAAGAATGTTCAGTAGAAATTCCTGATGCTGTTGCGTCCGGAAACTGGCCTGTACTCACCTCCCTAGATGGAGAAATCAGTATTGGAAATCTTTCTGCAGGAACTTCAGCTGGGGATGCAAAGATTACTCTTGCTGAAAATGATATTGTTCTGGCTGATTCAATTTCTGCTCCGTTTTTGAATGTGTTTGGATCTGTGATTTATACTGATGCAGGACGGATTAAAATTGCCGGTGTTGCGGTAAATGATGATCTGAACGGAGGAACTGTTGAATATGCAGGAACTGATTACACAGGAACTGTAAGTGACGTTCCTTATGCAAACTTAAAGATTTCTGACAGCTCATGGACGGCTTCTGCTGCAGTTACGGTCAGTGGCGAATTAACTGTTGCAGACGGAAAACTTATTCTTGAAGATGATTTGTCTGCAACTGCAATTTCAGTTTCTGGTGGTCAGATTGATGTGGCAGATGAAAAAACTGCAGCATCTGATTTAATTGCTATTTCAGGTGGAAAATTCTCAGGCACATTCTCTTCTGAGACTGCGGCAGGAACAATTTCTGTTACCGGATTATGTTCAGCCAGCGGTGATTTTACATTTGTGACTGACAGTGTTTCCGTTACAGCTTCGGTTTCCGAAGTTACAGCAAATACTGTAACAGCTGCCTTGTATCCTTTTTCCAATGATAAAAAAGTCGTATTCGGAACTGACGCTGGTTCCTTTGCCCTTTCTAATGCACAGGCCGCAAAACTTGGCGTAAAAACAATTATTCTTGGAAATGAAAATAATACTGCCGGTCTTGAAATCAAGGAATCAGTTAATGTTAACAGCGGCATCTATCTGATTACAGGTGGTGCAATGACACAGCTTGCCGGTGGTCATTCAATTACATCGGTAAGAGGTGAACTTGGACTCCAGGCTTCTTCAGGAATCGGTACAATCGGCGGAACTCCAGTAACAATCGGCTCTGTAAATGAAACTGTAAGCGCAAAAATTACTGATGTCGGAGATATCTGCCTTAAAATTAACAGTTCTGCAGATACAAAAGTTGGCGGAGCAGGTTCAAAAGTAATTTTGACTCCAAACGGAAGCATTGAACTCCAGACTGCGGGAAACATGATCATCGGCGGAAATGTAAGTGCTTCAGGTACAATTACACTTTCTTCTTCCAAAGGGATCACAACTACAGGCGGAACCATTTCTACGGCTTCAAAAGTTACTCTTTCTGCCGTAAATGGAATCGGAACTGCAGCTGAACCTTTAGATCTGGATTGTGGTTCTGTTAAAGCAGTTGCTACAGGTGCACTTTCCTCTGTAAACCTTATGCAGAATGGCACATTGACAGTGGATAATGCCGGAGATATTTCTGCAGCCGGGGCAGTTACTTTAAAAGCTGCTGCATTTGATTTTGCTGCAGATTCTATTGCCCGGGGAACTGGAACCGTAACTTTGACAGGATATGAAGCTTCTTCGGCACTTGCTTTTGCTCAGGCTCAGTTTGACGGAATTAATTCAACTTCTTCAAGAAAAATTGTTCTCGGTGACAGCTCAAATTCAGGCGGAATTACTTTTGCCGGCGACATTACTATTGATGCAAATATCACTGATGTAACCGTAAATACAAATGAAATTGTTTCATCTTCCGCAGCATTTAAGTCAGGAATCGTTGTCCTTAATCCTGCAGGTCCAAAAATTGCAATTTCAGGTAATTTTGAATTCTACAATCTTGAAGCTTCTGGTCTTGGCGGTAAGGAAATTGATTTTGCTGCCGGTTCTGTTACTTCAATTACAAATAATCTTACTCTCAAGGGGACAAGCACTGCTTCCCTTTTAAAATTGCGTTCTTCAACAGAAGATTCTCAGTGGACAATTACTGCCAGTGATGGTGGCGTAAATACAATTCAATTTGTGGACATAAAAGATTCATTTAACGGTACAACAGATTCTTTAAGTGTTCCGTTTGAACTTACTGCACTGAATTCAGTTGATGCAGCTGATAATGACTACTGGAGTTTCCCTGGACATACTTATACATGGACAGGGGCTGATGCTTCAGATGGAACTAAATGGAAGGCAAAGGACAACTGGAATCCAAAATCAATTCCTGGAACCGGAAGTTTAGTTGTAATTGCTGACGTTTCGGCTGATTCTGATAAATGGCCGGAACTTACAGAAGATATTTCTCTTGGAACAACTTATGGAACTTTGACAGTAAATGACGGCGCTCAGATGGATTTTGCAGGTTTCTCATTTACTGCTAAAACCATTACAAACAATGGAACGGTAAAATTTGCAGGCGGAAATACTTTAACAGGAAATTTAAGCAATGGAACGGCACTGTCGACTGTAATTTATTATGGTGACTGCGGAACAACTCTCCCGTGGTCATTAACTTCAGCAGGCTTTAATTCATACAAAAATGTTTATTTTGCAGATGGTGCTGCTGTGGATTATACAGTTCCAGTCAGTGTTAGCGGAACTATAGTAATTGCCAACGGGGCAGGAAATCAAATAGCCTTGAAAGGTGCAAACAGATTTACAAACGGCATTTCGGTCGGGGATCTTGATACAGGATTTGCAGCAGGGGATATTGAACTTAACGGTGAAAATTCTTCCATTAAGCTAAACAGAAGTGTACAGTGCGGAACTCTTGTATTCGACTGCAAAAATATAACATGTGTGCCGGAAACAGCTGTTCCTCCTGCAATTTCTTCACCATTCATATTTGAATGTACTTCGATTTCAGGAAATAATCTTACATTTAATTGTACAGAAACACTTGTTTTTGATTGTCCTGCTGTAACAGCAACAGGAACTTCTCCAGATGGCATTCTGACTTTTGCCAGTGATGTTGTTGTTCTTCAGGATACGGTTTTGACAGGACAAAATGTTGTTTTTGGAAAAAATCTTTCTGGTGCCGTTGATGTTACTGTCAATGGAAAAGCAGGTTGTGCTGCAAGTGAACATGTTTTTGATTTGCGTGATATTTCTGGTGGAATTTATAAAACTCTTACAGTTAATGACGGGTTTGCAAATAATGCTTATGTAACTTTAAAGGGAAACGGTGTAATCAAAGGTGACAACAGATTTGCAAAACTGAAAGTTCTGAATAATGAAATTGCTGATTCAACGACACTGGTCTTTGATGACGGTTCTACTCAGACAGTTGCAAATCCAAAATCTGCTGCACAGGTTACTCCTCCAGTTACAGGTGAATTGTATTTTGCCGGAAACGGAGCAGGAAAAGAACTTACAGTTACTTCAGAAACCGGAGCTGACTGGAATGCAGTATTTACAAATAAGATTCTCTCTGAAAACTTTGAACGGGTAATCATCAATCACTGTCATTCTGTTCTTGCCGGTGGACTTGCCAATGACCTCAAAATTATTCCATCGATGGAACATGTACGCGATTCTGATCTGGATGCATATACTTCAAAATACTGGTTCAGTTATGGTTTCTGGTGGTTTGGACAGGGTGCAGATTCAAGCTGGAAAACTCATGGCAACTGGTGTTACGACGAGAACGGAACAATTCCTGCGCTTGGTTATCCGGACTATATTAACGGTACAAGTGAAATTGTAATTGCCGGCAATAATCCGCAGATTCTGGAACTGGAAGAAAATATTTCCATCAAAAATCTGACTGTAAACAAAGACCTTCAGATTGATTTAAAAACTTTTGATGTTTCACTTTCTCAGGCTGGTCCTGCAATTGAAAATGACGGAACAATCAGATTGTCAGGTGAACAGACAGTTTTGATGAATGGTACTGACATTTCCATTTCTGCTGTAAATGCAATTACTGTTGATCCTGTTGAAGGAATCAATTCGACTGTAGAATATTACGGCTCTTGTGCTTCTGCAACAGAAACTGACAGACTTGCCTTGAGTTATACATACAACAATCTTGTTTTCTCTTACGGGGCAGATGCTTATGCCACAACTGATATGACAGTTAATGGTGAGATAAAAATTACCAATGGCGCAGGAAATTCCCTCGTACTTTCAGGTGATAATATTTATGCTGGAACTGTAACTCTTGACGATGCCGGTTCTGTTAATTTTTCTGGTTCAAACTCTTATGGTGGCCTTGTAACTGTTACAAAAGCAGAAAATGTAATCCTTAATGGAAATGCAGGTGGTTTTGAACTTGCAGACAATGCAGAATGTACTTCTCTTGAAACCGGCTGTGCCGTAATTCTTGGATCCGTTACAACTACAGGAAATCAGGATTATAAAAAGACAGTTACTCTCAAGACAGATTCAACATTTGCAGCAGACGCAGGTTCACTGGTTAAGTTTGAAGGACCTGTAATCTGCCGGACTGATAAGGCTTATGCTCTTGAAATTTCTGGTGGTGATGGTGAATTTGGCGCAGATGTGGATGTTAAGAGTCTGGCTGCAGCTGGAACTGTGGATTTTGCAAACCCGGTTTCGCAGACTATAACAACTGCAACGACTCAAACTTATACAGGAAAAGTAACTGTAGCTTCTGCCGTAAACATTAATTCACAAGGAAAAATTCATTTTCAGTCTGATGTAGCTGGAACAGGTTCTCTTGCTGTCAACGCAGGAAATGACACTGTTGAAGCTGACGGCAAAATCGGTGAAACAGACAAAGTTGCTTCTCTTGCTCTTTCAGCAGGAACAATCATTCTTCATGGTGGATATGATGTTACAGGAACTGTAAATATTGCTGCGGCCGGCGATGACGGAACAATCTCATTAAATACGGCTGATTTGATTTCAGGTGATAAACAGACTCTTACTGCAAAAAAAGGTGTAAGGCTTTTATCCGCTGCAACTCCTGGAGCTGCTTCATGGACTGCAGGAACTAAAAACATCAGCCTTACTGATACAGAATTTTTTGCGGATTTCAGCGGAAGCAGCGTAACTCTTGGCTCTGATCTAACCGCAGACAGCATCTATTTATATAATGGTACCTTTGACATGACAGGAAGAACTGTAAATTCAGTGCAGAATATTGCATTCTTTGGTGCGAATTACAGTTCAGATGATCCTCGGTTTGATAATGCAGATACACGTTTTGCGTTCTATGGTTTTGACAGTCTTAATTACAAGCCTGTAGCCGATGGCGTTCAACCTGCTGCCGCTGATTTTTCTGCAGTTGTAACATCTGGTTCTGGTACAGTTCTTAAGGCTGGAAAGAATTTCTATGTAAATGGAACTGACCTGAACGGTTGTACTGTAAAAATACCATCTGATGATGCTTCTAATCCTGTATTCAATCCGGCAAACGATGTAACTGAAAGACAGTGGGGAATTCCTTATGCTGTGGCAATTAATTCAACAGTTACAGGAGTTACTTCTGAAGGCGGCTGGATTTGTGCCGGAGGAGCCGACGGAATTTCTGGAGAAGTTACACAGGGTTGTGTTGACGGTGGCGGAAATACAAATGTTCAGTTTGCAGTTCCCCATATTGATCAGGCATATTCAGTTTATGATGATGTTATTTTTGTTCACTTTGATATGCTTCTTGAAAATTCTCACGGTGAAATTGCTGCAAATCTTGCACTCCTCAGCGGAACTCAGGCCGATGGCGGAATCTGGTATTCCGGCGCATCATATAAAATCACAGGAGCCTGGGCAGATGCAGACTGTGTAACACCGGTTTCAGCAGATACGGACATTCAGGAATTCTACATTCGTGGTGAAGAAACATGGAACACTGATGCTACTGGAACAGATTCTTTCACAGCTTCTGTCTCAAAAAATGAATCTTCAGACCGCAATGGCATTAAAAAAAGTGTAACAACTGATTTAAGTTTCCTTGAAGGTCTCTTTACATCTGCAGAAGGTCACACAATGTGCCGCAATTATGTGGCAAACCCTGGTGCTGGCCGGGCTGCATACACAGAAACTCAGGATAAGGCTTCTCCAGTCCTTATTGCAGTATATTCCGGCCAGGAACAGCATTCAGCAGGATCTTCTGCAGTTCAGCCCGTTCAGGATGGACACAATTTCATTGAGTTCAGGTATTCAGAACCTGTTAATGTCAGAACTGGTGGCGCTGATATGGATGCAGACGGCAGTGGAACAAATGAAAACGTTCCTGCAGTAATGGCAGATTCAGCTTCCGGATTAGTAATTGATGGATTTGGTTCCATTGCTTCAGGTTCAGTTGCTTCTGGAATTAAACCGGGAACATCCGTAACTTCTCCTCACATGTTCTACAGGGCTTTTGCCACTGCAGCTGGTGGAGATAACTTTGAGGTTCAGCCATACAGAATCAGACTTTCTGTTGCCGGTGCTGTAGATGGAACTGTAACTCACAATGGCATCAGTTATCACAATTATGCAGGCTACATCGACAGTGCAGCAACTCCTTCAGGAGATGTTACACGTATTGCAAATGACAATATAAAAGACCTTTCAGGCAATGTGCTGGATTCAGCCGGAACAGCTGCAGAACACGTTCTTCCACAGCTGGTTCTTAACGGTTACAGTGATATGGCTGCTTCAAATCATCTTTATGGAAAATGGGATACTCTTCCTCCGGTTTTTGCTCCTTTTGTATCGGACTACTCAGCATGGACATTATTCGGTTCAACTGGAACAGGCGTTCAGCACGAAATCATTGGTTCTTCAAGCGGTACATTTATTGATAACATTGAAATCCACATGTATGACAACAACAGTGCTCAGGTTGCTGAATGGAGCGGAAAATGGTGGCGTACAAAGCGCGGATGGTTCCAGGGGTCCGGCATTGTTGCAACTGATACCCTTTTGACAGACGAATCAGGCAAAGCTCTTCCGGATACAAGGGGTGGTTCACGTCCGTTTGACGGAAACATTACTAAAGGTGGTATCCGCCGCAGTTCCCTTATGGATGCAAACAGTTCTTTCTCATATAAATCAATTGACGACAATGTGGAAAGTGCAGAAAAACCTGTTTCAACAGCAACTCACATCGATCAGGAAAATATCCGTAATGCAATTTTCCGTGCTGCAAGTGATCCTGCAACGGAACAGGACGGTTTGTATCTTAAGCTTCCTATGGCAGACGGGGATAACACACTTCCTGTCCGAACAACATTCGCATTCTCATATAATCCTGTAAACGACTACATTACAGATCTTGCAGGAAACAGACTTGCTTCATCTTATGCAGAAAAGACAACATTTCAGTCAATTGATTTGACTCCTCCTGCATATACAATGGCTCTTTCTCCTGTAGCAGATAACAAGGTTTATATTTTCTTTACAAAACGTCTTGCTTATTACCGCACAGACAACACAATTGAATATCTTGATCTTCTTTCTGATGCAGAACTGACAGCGGCAATGAATGAAATTAAAACTTCATTTGTTATATGTCCACAGAGAACTTCATCTGAAGCAATTGTCATTCAGAAAGTTGATCTTGTCCGCTCAAACAACGATTACACAACTCTCCTTTTTACACTGGAACGAAACCTTACTGTTTCTGACATTAAGAGCCTGTGGATCCGTGACAAAGGTGTTTTGCCTCAGATTACTGATACTTCGACCGGTCTTTTAATGAACAATACAAAAATCAACGATTATGTCGGAAACTTCCTGCCACAGGATAAGGCCCACGCAATCAGTGATTTTGCCATTAATTCTGTAAAACCGGTCTATGGTTTTGCTCATGCTAAAAATGATGATGGCTGGGATGAACAGGGAATTTACGGAAATATTGCTGCCGATGCAGATAATTATGCCGTTCATGACTTTACACGCAACCAGGGAAACTACGGTCGTTTTGTAACAGGCAGGGACATTACTCTTCAGGTTCAGTGTATTGAAGGAAAAGACAGCGATGGAAAACTGATTGCCGCTGGTGACAGTTATACTCTCATGCCGTCTAAAAAAGCAGGCCTCACACATGAAATGGTTTCAGATAAGATTAACAAACTCATAAAGGGTGACTGGCGTTTGTGGCTCCCGACAGAACTCAAATCCCTTGCAACACAGGCAAATACAAATATGCTTGCTTCTGTTACAGGTGTTTCTGCAGGTGATGATGACGGGCTTCTCTTCAATTATACTTTTAAGGATGAAGATTACGGCTTTAAAGGCGGAGATGAAATTCAATTTGTGTTCCAGATGGATGGAGTGACAATAGACCACGATGCAGATGGTGAAGGCGCAAATCCAACTCCTCCTGTTCCTCTTTATGCAGTAACCATGCCGGAAAATGTTATCAGGTCTGGTGATCTTGCTTATATTGATTTGTGGTCATTTGGACTTAAAAACATAAAACAGCAGCGTGGTGGAGTTACAATCCTCAACAATGTAATTGATGTAAGCGTCAAGGAAGAAACTGTTCTCGAAGTTGAAATGGCCGAAGCCGGAAACCTGAACATTTATGTACTTACTGCCGACGGAAATATTGTAAAACAGCTTTCAAAAGGACAGACTTCAGAAGGAATTCACTACTTCAAGTGGAACGGAACAAACAACAAAGGCAATACAGTGGCCCGTGGAATTTACTTTATCCGCATCATTGGAAACGGTATTGATGAAACACGAAAAGTTTTGTGTGTTAAATAACTTGTTAAAGAGCCAAAAACTCCTTATATTTAAAATATGAGTTTTGACATCCGCACAAATAACACTGAACTTGATACAAATGTTCTCCGTGATACTTTCTTAAACACTTTTGATCAGTATTCCCAGCAGGACAAAGATCGCTTTACTCAGGCCTGGGATTTTCTCTTAAAAAAATGCCAGGGCCGCCTCAGAAAATGCGGACTTCCATATTATCTGCATCCAATCCGCGTTGCGTCAATTATTGCCGACAGCGGACTTGATATGGATTGTGTTATTTCAGGTTTGCTGCACAATGTCATTGAAATCGAACCGGAATCAAGACCGGAAATTGAGTCTCTTTTTGGGACAGTGATTCTGGACATTGTCAGCGATACTTCAAAAATCACTTCCTTAAAAATCAATTCAAAAACCATGCATCAGGCAGATGCCATCCGTAAGATGCTTTTTGCCATGATTGATGATGTGCGTGTTATTCTCGTAAAACTTGCAGACCGTCTCGACCGTATGCGAAATCTGCGCAATATTGAAGAAAAAACTCAGCGCCTTGTTGCCAGTGAAGTAATGGATATCTGGGCACCTCTTGCAGACCGTCTTGGTATGCAGTCTGTAAAAAATGAACTTGAAGATCTGTCATTAAAATATGCAAATCCAAAAGTTTTTCAGCAGATAAAGTCCATTGTTGCAGCAAAGAAAGACGAACGCAGCCAGTATCTGGAAAAAGCCGTTCAGTCAATCTACAAGTCGGCAGAAAAGATGGGAATTACCGTTAGCATTTCAAGCCGTGCAAAGCATTTTTACTCAATTTACAAAAAAATGCAGAAACGAAATGTTCCTGCAAGTCAGTTGTACGATCTGCTTGCCCTGCGCGTAATTTGTAACACAAATGCCGAATGTTACACACTTATTGGAATTGTTCATGGACTTTGGACTCCAATGGAAGGTCGTTTTAAAGATTATATTGCCATGCCTAAAGCCAATGGTTATCAGTCCCTTCATACAACAGTAGTTTGTGAAGGCAAACCACTGGAAATTCAGATTCGTACCAATGATATGCATAATATGGCCGAACACGGTGTTGCTTCTCACTGGCTGTACAAAAAAGGCATGAACAGGGACAAAGTTGATGTTAATAATCTTGGTATTTTCAATCAGCTTCAGAATCTTAAAAATGAAAACCTCAGTGATGAAAGCCTTTTTGAGCAGTTAAAAAGTGATTTGCTGGGAGATGAAATTTTTGTATTTACTCCTGCAGGTGATGTTGTTCAGCTGCCGAACGGTTCAAATGCCATCGATTTTGCTTACCATGTTCACAGTGCTGTCGGTGAAAAAATTGTTGGAGCTAAAGCAGATGGAAAAATCATTCCTATTACAGCACCTTTACAGAATACTCAGATTATTGAAATCCTTACAAATCCGCAGGCTCATCCTACAGAAAGTCAGCTTAAAATTGTAAAAACCTCAAAAGCCCGTCAGCGCATTCATTCCTGGTTAATGGCAAATGATCCGGAATTTATCGACAAATATTCAGAAGAGCGTCATCTGCTGGAAGTTGCAGAAGCTAACCGCCGTGCTCAGGAAATCCAGGCAGAAAAGAAAAAGCATAATCGGGCTAAAAATGGTCCTGTTGAAAAGGTTGATGATAAATTTACCGGCAGAATCATTGCAGATCACACAAAAAATATGATTTATACTCTTGCCGGCTGCTGTCAGCCAAAACCTGGTGATTTAATTACAGGTTATGTTTCCAAGAAAAAAGGTGTCATGGTTCACAAGGCAACATGTATAACTTTTCAGCGCATGACAAACCTTGAAAACCGCGCCGTTGAAGTTGAGTGGGAAGAAAAAGGACAGAAAACTAAAAATTAATTTTTGTTCGTTTTACAGTACCTGCGGCAGGATTAACAGTTACAAGAGTTGCAGTTCTGTCGTAAAGAAAACTTGCTACGACAGTTTCTGTAAGCTTGCCGTAGTTTTTTTCTTCAGCCTTGTGCGTATGTCCGCCAAAAACCTGTTTGACGTTTGTTTCACCGCATACAGACATAAGTCTTCCAGAAAGAAGCGTATCCTGGGTTTCAAGAACAATTTTTCCGGCACCATAAACAGGATAGTGTGTGATTATGATTTTTGGACTGGAATTTTTCTTCAATTCTTTTTCTATGCTTTTGAGCTGATTGATTCCCATTGTGCCGTTGGCCGTATCAAGGACATAGTAGGAAAATCCGCCGGCTTCAAAGCCATAATATGTATGATAAGGGAATACATGTTTTTCCCAGTAGCGGTATCCGTTGTGAAAGAGATCGTGATTGCCGATGGCAGTATAAAGTTTAAAATCTTCGATTCCAAGTTTTGAGTTACCAATCTGACAGATTTTATCGCAGTAAGAAACATATTTTTCATACTGGTGCTCATATCCGTCATTTGCACTGTCCCCCATGCAGACAACAAAGCGGGGTTTTATTGAATCATTCGCATCATATAAAGCTTCAAATTTTTTAAGAAAAGCTTCCCTGTAGTTTTTTGAAGCAGATTCATTTTCCCATGCTGAACCGACGTGAATGTCTGTAAAAATTACAAAACTGTAAGTTCCTGTATGAGACGCAAAAGCACTTTCCGGAGAAAGGTAAGACTGGTCGTTAAAGTAGGTTTCTGCACGCTTGTCGACTTTTTCTTCGCCAAAGAGAATCGGATAAAAACCGCCGCTGCAGCCGGAGATTAAAAGCAGGAGTATACTAAAAAATGTCAGCAATTTAAGTTTTTTCAAAATGAGTATTTCACTCCTGATCTGAAAACAATCATGTCTGCGTAAGGGGCAGTTGTAAATTCATCACAGACCCGCACCTGAACTGCTGCAGAATAGCGCCATGATTTGTAATTGTAAGCCCCTTCAAGAATCCAGCTCGGACTCAAAAAAAGAGGAAAACGGAATTTGTCATGGCTGGCGTAGGAAAAAAGAATTTCTGCTCCATTTTTGAATAATTTTGAAAATGTAAGGGAAGCCATGATAGTGTGCCATCTGTTTCGCAGATTGAGCCCGTCATTCCACTGGGATTTAAAATGGTAGCCGCTTGTACAGCTGAACCTGTAGTTCAGTGGAAAATCTATGGCAAAACATGTGCCGGCTATAAGATCATATTCGGTGAGAATGTCGAAGTAGCGCAGGCAGTGAAGGTTTCCGCAAAGGCCGTAGCTTAAGTCCATGTATTTAAAATCCTGAAAAATGAACCAGCTTTCATTGGAATATGTAAAGTCGAAAAAACTGCTGTTGATTTTAAACGCAAAATCAAAGTTGTTGTTTTCAAAATCAAAACCGTAGGCAGCATCTGCACTTATCAGAGTATCTTCAACACTTCTTTCAGTTTTGGAAATTCCGCCTTCAACATACTGGTTAAATTTTAATCCTGAAAAAAAAGACTGTGAGAAAATATTTGCGGATAATACTGCACAAAAAACGGCGCATGTTAATTTTTTCATTATCGGGCCTTGTGCATCCATGTAAGTTCGTGTTTGTTGTAGTTGAGGTGAACGACTTTACTGTCTGGAATATCTGCAAATTTCTGAACCAGCTGCCAGTCAATGTCGCCCTGCATTTTTATTGTACAGATCATGTTTTTGACCTTGCCGCTTTCAAGCCACACATTAATCCATTCATACAGACGTTCAGGATAACAGATTACATCGCTGAAAACCCAGTCCATTTCCCCGATTTCTTCAGGTTTGAGGGTAAAGGCATCATGGGCCATAAAAGTTACATGAGGATCATTCATCAAAGATTCTGTAAGTTCTGCGCGGTCAACGGCTATAACATCAGCACCAAGCTGCCTCAAGACCCATGTCCATCCGCCTGGACAGGCTCCGGCTTCAAAACATTTGTCGCCTTCTTTAGGAAAATCAACTTCAAAAAAAGCATGATAGAGGGAAAGACTTTCCTGAATTTTAAGATATGCCCTGCTTGGAGGATTTACATGATCTTCTTCCCAGATAACCCGGCCGGCAGCAACCGGTGAAGTAGTCGAAGGAGAGCAGATCATGGTATTTTCGTCGATAAGAGTAAAAAGTCCCATTGGAGAACTTGTAGGAATGTTCAGCGGAAATTTTCTTGGTTTCAGGTTCAGATGAGGAAGTTTTTCCTGAATGAAATTTGCCCTTCTGAAACACTGATACTGATAAGGAGCCCAGTTGCGCTGCATGTCCCGCAGGGCCTGAGCTGCTTCTCCGTTGGATTCAAAGTGAATGATCTGAGGTTCAAGCATTACAGTGCAGGCCCAGTACGGATATTCAGTTTTGTCCCAGTCCCTCAGGTAGAGAAGGTCGCCGTACCACTTGATGTCGTGATCTCCGGCAACAAATGTGGATCCGCTGATTGTTGCGGCCGTTCTTGTTGAGCCGTATCCGAATCTGCCGGCAAGTTCTGAGGTTAAAAGATTTTTCATTTCCGGAAATGCCAGCATTGCAACTCCCGGTAATTTTTCTATACGAACTGGCATGATGTATCTTCTATTATTGGCTGTGTTAAATCTCTGTCGTGAGAAAGTATTTTAATGTACGATTCCAGCCGGGTTGTGTCTTTTGAATGGAGGAATGCAAATCCAATTTCTGTAGTTCCGTCTACTGTGCGTGACCATTGTGGTTTGCAGAGAAGTTCCAGTGTTTCAAGATTTTCCCGGGAAAGTCTTACGGTTATTTCATATTCATTGTCAGGATCAAAGGAAACAGGCATGTTGAAAGTAACTTTACAGCCTTTAAGACTGATGTCTTCGAGAATTCCAGATGCTAAACACAATTCCTGACAGTCAACCCTTCCAAAATCCTGAAAGCGTTCTGTCGTACGGTTTTCAATTCCCATCTTTTGTCCGTTATCTTCCACTGTTGCGGATCTGACCTTCTACAAAATCCGGGTCTTTCTGACGAACAAGAGTTCCTTCTTCAATTTCCAGAGGAGTGTAGATTGCACAGTCATGGTCTGCATTTACCCAGTCAAGCATTTCAGCAGTTTTTGGGTTGATGAATTCATATTCTGAACCAAGAACGTTGCGGCTGAGAACTGAAGGAGAAACAAATTCAAGGTCAGAACCGGCATCAATTTTGTTAAGTGCTTTGTATTCGTAGATTTTCCATCCGGCTTTGCGTTCTGCAATCCTGATTTTCTTTTCCGGATGCTGCTCTTCGTCACGTTCAACTGCGGCACGTGCATTGGGATGCATTGCTTCAAGTTCTTTCTGGCGGTCAAGAACCATTTTTGTTCCTGTAATAAAAGCATCTTCTGTTTCTTTTTCGCTGAGTTTGTGTTCAACAGTTGCAGCAAGAATATAAGGAGAATCAGAAGCTCCAACAGTAGTTTTGTCAGCATCAGTGCGGGAATAATAGAATCCTGTTGTGCATTCGCGGTGAGCAACTTCGTCCAGAGCCTTCATGAATGGATCTGCATCAGCCTGGGAAATTTTGCCTTCAACGGCATCAATTCCTTTTCTGTATGCACGGGCAACCATTGCAACATAATAGATTGATTTCATGCGGCCTTCGACTTTAAGGGCATCAACACCGGCATCTTTCATGTCTTTAAGATGGTCAATCATGCACAAATCTTTAGAAGAAAGAATTGCAGTAAAATCATCCCCCTCAAAAACAGGAAAAAGTTCACCAGGTCTCTGGCGTTCCTGAAGGCGGAGCATGCCGGACTGAGCAATAAGTTTGGCATCGGCTTCTGTAAGTTTGCCTCCATTGGCGTTGAGTTCTGAAAGAGCTTCTGCAGCACGTTTTTCAACGCCAAGATCATATTCCCAGCGGCATGTATGTGAACAGAAACCGCTTTGTGCTGAACGTCCTGTAAGATATGCACTCATGAGGCAGCGGCCTGAATAAGCAATACACATGGCACCGTGACCAAAAGTTTCAAGTTCAAGATCGGGACAGGCATCTTTAATCTGGCGGATTTCGTTAAGGTTTACTTCACGGCCAAGAACAACGCGCTTGAATCCCATTGACTGATACATTTTAGCCGATTCGCGGTTTACACAGCTGGCCTGAGTCGAAAGATGGAGATGAACTCCAGGAAAGTGCTTCTGGAGAATCGGAACCATACCAATATCCTGAACGATAAATGCATCAAAAGGGTATGATTTAAAATAATCCAGATTATCCAGAAAAGCGTCGATTTCGTGATTGTGGAAAGAAATGTTCAAAGCACAGAAAAGCCGTTTTCCAGGATATTTTTCCTTGAGTGCCTGAACTTCTTTGTATTCATCCTGATAAAAGTTATCTGCTTTTACGCGAAGAGAGAATTTTTTTAATCCGATATAAGCTGTATCAGCACCGTAAGCATAAGCATATTTAAGTTTTTCAAGGTTACCTGCCGGGCAAACTAATTCCATTATAATTCTCCTATATCGTTTGGCACAAAGGTGCTTTTTTCAGTAACCAGACTGGCAGTAAAAACGCTGTCCTGTTCAGTTACTTTTCTGTGGGTAATGAGTTTACCGCACTTTTCAATTGAAAGGTGGGCTTCACTCAGATTGTCATCATCAAGCTGGAACAAGTGAATCATATCCGGAACAACATCCAGTGTACATTCAACATTTGAACCTTTCAGGACAGACTGGAGGCAGATGGCATCATCCAGAAGATAGTCTTTTTCGCCAGTCTGTATGAACACAGGAGGAAAATTTTCCAGCTGGTCCGTTGTAATATAAACAGATGAAACCTGTGGATTTGTTCTGTTTTCTGCATAAGTGTAAAGATCCGCACATCGGCGCAAACCTTCCGCAGTATAAATGTCATCCTTTGCTTTCTTTGCGGTAAACAAAGGATTGGTATCAGCAATATTCAAAATCGGACTGAACAGAAAAACCTGCCTGATGCAGTCGCGGAATCTGCCCTTAAGTTCAAGAAGAAGTGCCATTGCAAGAGAAGCACCGCTGTCATCGGCAGCAATAATGATTTCAGGCTTTTTTTCTTCTCCACTTCCCGACTCGCTTTTCATGGAAATGGCAACAGATTCATCAGTATAAACTGTTCTGAAAACTTCTTTAATATCGTCAATGCCGGCAGGAAAAGGATGACTTGGCGGCAGTCTGAATTCAGGAACAACAGTTCGTGCACTTGTGGCATTGGCCAGGGTAGAAGCAAAAGAAAGATAAGCTTTTGCAGAACCGGCAACAAAAGCACCTCCGTGAATGTAAATCAGGACACGGTGGCTGACAAATACATCAGGAATAATCTGATAGCCGCTTATATTTTTCCATGATTTTTCTTCAACCTGAACATAATCAGGCATAAAAACAGATGAAAGGGTATCGTCGATTTTTTTTCGAAAATCAGCAATTTCCATCTTTGGAGAAAAATTAAAGCATTTAAGTTTTTTAATGGCGGCCGACAGGTCCCTTGATGAACTCATAACGTAAAATATAGCAAATTTTGTACTTATTTACTATACTATAGCCATGCCTATAAAGATTCAGTCAGATTTACCAGCACGCACAATTCTCCAGAAAGAAAACATTTTTGTGATGACAGAAAAGCGGGCGGCAAAACAGGATATTCGTCCCCTCAAAATTGCCATCGTAAATCTTATGCCTACAAAAGAAACAACAGAAACTCAGCTTTTGCGCCTTCTTGGAAACACACCTCTCCAGATTGATATTTCTCTTGTGCGCATGGAAAACCATGAATCAACACATGTAAGCTCCGATCACCTTGAAAAATTCTACATTCCTTCATCAGAACTTTTCAAGCATAAATATGACGGCATGATTATTACAGGTGCTCCAGTCGAGCAGATTCCTTTTGAAGAAGTTGATTACTGGGCAGAACTTTGCAGAATTATGGATTATGCAAAAGAAAATGTTACGAGTACACTTTATATCTGCTGGGGCGCTTATGCAGGCCTTTATCACAACTACGGAATCGGTAAGGTAGGGCTTGATTCAAAACGCTTTGGAGTTCTTCCTTCAAAACCAAATAAAAAAACAGAGCCACTTCTCCGCGGATTTGATGACACATTTCCGGTACCAACAAGCAGACATACAACAGTTGATGAAGAAGCATTTAAGCAGCATAAAGATGAGCTGGTTCTTCTGGCAAAAAACAATTACGGCGACATTGTAATGGCAAAGTCAAAGGACAATAAATCCATTTTTATGACCGGACATCTTGAGTATGATACAGAAACTCTTGCAGCAGAATACTGGCGTGATGTAAACAAGGGACTTCCAATCGAAATTCCTGAAAATTATTTTCCAAATAACGACACAGGCAAAAAACCTGTAAGCACCTGGCGTTCAACAGCGCATTGTTTTTATTCCAACTGGCTCAATTATTACGTTTATCAGGCAACCCCATTTGTTTTTGCAGAGTAAGGGCGTCCCCTGCAACCTGCGGTTACAGGGCCGGGTGTTCTGCACTTCGCGTCACCGCTCATCCTCCTCGGCTTCGCCTGCGGTGGACTAAAGGTGCGCCATACCCTGACGCAAAGGTGACAGGGATTAAGAGATTCTTTTTTTCATTAAATGTAAAGCAAACATTTATATTTGCCGATAATATAACGATATGAAAAAGTTGTATTTTCTGGTAAAAATTTATTTCTGCTCATTTCTGGCACTGGCAGCTCCTGTTTCTTTGTCTGTAGATGATGCAGTTTCTCTTGCACTTAAAAACAATTCTTCTGTGGAAAGGCAGATAATAACCTTGAACGGTCTGGAACGTGCCAGATCCCACAGCTGGAATTCTCTAAGCCCTTCCATTTCCCTTGATGCAACTTACGGAAAAATTGCAGTAGATGCTCTTTCTAATCCTGTCACAGATGCAGACCCACTGATAAATCTGTCTGCAACTGCCCGCATTTCCCTTTCCGGAAATCTTTACACACAGATGGCGTATGCAAAACAGAATTATGAACTGGGTAAAATCAACTTTGATCAGGCTCTCAAAAATATTGAACTTTCTGTCCGCCAGAGTTTTTATGGACTTCTCCTTGAAAAAGAAAACATTTCGCTTCAGGAAAAAAATCTTGAAATTGCCCGCAGACAGTTCAACAACAATACAGAAAAATACAATGCCGGCCGCCTGAGTCAGATTGACGTTCTTTCTGCAGAAGTAAATTACAAAGGTCTTATTCCTGCCGTTGAAAATGCAAGAATAACTTTTGCCAACGACACAGACAGCTTCAAGCAGCTTCTGGGCCTTGATCCTTCTTCAGAACTGGAACTGACAGGAAACCTGGATGAACTGATTTTTCTTGATCCTGTTTCTCCGGCAGCAGATGTTAAATCCAGCTCTGTTGAAGCCCTGGAAAAAAAAGTGGCAGCGGCAAAAGCTTCCCTTCTTGAACGCAGGTTTAATGCATACGGTCCATCTTTTTCTGCTACCTACAGCTATGCAAACAATGACGTGCAGAACAGTGGCGATGAATATTCTTCTTCCATTACTCTTGCAGCTTCAATTCCTCTTGACGGAATTTTGCCATGGAGCAGCAGAAATGACAGTGTGGATTCTGCAAAAGACAGTTTAAAGGATCTTGAAATCCAGCTTAAAGATGAGATAATAAACTTTAATATTAAAAAAGACAGTCTTGTCCGTTCCATAAAACAAAGTCAGGATGCAGTCCGCTATCGTCAGGCAAATGTGAATCTTGCACAAAAGACTTATGAAATGACACTGGAAGCCTACAACCGGGGAACAAAAGATCTTCTTGCACTGCAGACTTCAAGTAATTCCATGGTTTCTGCACAGGTTGCCCTTAAAAATGAAATTTATTCCTTGAGAAAAAATATATTGAGTCTGGAAAATCTGACAGGTGTTCCATTCGGGACTTTAACAGGAGAAAAATGATGCGTAAGTCTTACAAAGTTATGATTGTAACAGCTGTGGTTGCTGTTCTTGCAATTGCCTATGCCCTGATTTTTGGACGTGACAGCGGAAATAGTGATGCAAAAAAAGGAAAAAGAGATACGGTTTTCAGCGTAATTACTCAGGTTGCGTCCAAAGAAATTCTCCACGGATACGTCATTGCCAACGGAGAAATTGAATCCCAGAATTCGGTAAATGTTTATCCTGACGTTTCAGGAAAAGTAATTGAAACAAATGTGATGCTTGGTTCTTCTGTAAAAAGGGGAGATGTAATTGCTTCTGTTGACCCGAGTGCACCAGGACAGTTTTTCAAAAAAAGTCCGGTTTATGCTCCTATCAGCGGTTCAATAATTTCTACACCACTTAAAAATGGTACAACAGTAAACACAAATACAGTAATTGCCATAGTTGGTGATATTTCCAACCTGCAGGTTTCGGCAGATATTCCGGAACGTTTTGTTGCAGTTTTAAAGCCTGGCCTTAAGGCTGATGTTTCAGTAGAGGCTTATCCCGGCGTTAAATTCGGGGCAACCGTAACAAGAGTCTCTCCTGTTGTTGATGCGGCAAGCCGTACAAAACAGATAATTCTTGCGTTTGACAAAAAAGACAGCCGTGTAAATGCCGGCATGTTCGGAAAAGTTGTTCTTTATACTGAAGACTATTCAGGTTTTCCTGTAATGCCGGGAGACGGCCTTGTTCAGATGAATGATGAATATTATGCCTTTGTAGTCAATGAAGATTCTACTGTAAGCCGCCGCCATGTAAAAATCGGAAACAGTGTGGATGGAATGGTTCAGCTTGTGGACGGCGTAGCAGAAGGTGAAAAAGTTGTAATTCAGGGACAGACAAGTTTAAGTGACGGCTCAAAAGTGCGCGACATTACTGTTGCAGGCGCAGGGCAGGGTGAAAATGCTGATAAAGGTGAACAAAAATGAATCTTTCAAAATCTACCCTTGATCATCCGGTTTTAACTCTCATCGTCTTTGTGCTTTTAGGCATAATGGGAATTTTCACTCTCAACAGTGTGGCAATTTCCCTCATGCCTGATATTGATTCTCCTTATCTTTCAGTAAGAACTTCATATACAAATGCCGGTCCTGAATCTGTAGAAAAAACTGTAACAAAAGTTCTGGAAGGTCAGCTTGTCAGTGTTTCGGGACTCAAAAAACTTACTTCTTCTTCAAGTGAAGGTTACTCAAATATTTCCCTTGAATTTAATTATGGAACAGACCTGGATGTTGCAACAAACAATGTCCGGGATAAGCTTGACCGTGTGCTTCGCCGTCTGCCGGATGATTGTGGAAGTCCTACAATCCGAAAAATGGACAGCGACAGTATGCCGATCATGCGCATTGCAGTCCGCGGCAACAGAAGCCGGGATGAACTTAAAGTAATTGCGGAAGATACAATCGTAAATCTTCTTGAGCAGACTGACGGTGTTGC
This sequence comes from Treponema sp., assembly GCA_045597415.1. Taxonomy (GTDB): domain Bacteria; phylum Spirochaetota; class Spirochaetia; order Treponematales; family Treponemataceae; genus Treponema_D. Next base: position 74,917 of record JAZLKD010000006.1, read on the forward strand.
AGAAGCAAGTGTAAGCGGCGGCCGTGACAAAATTGTCCGTGTTGACCTGAGTCAGAACAGACTTGCAGCTTACGGACTTACAATTACAGCCGTAAATACAGCCCTTGCCAGACAGAACCTGGAACTTGGCGGCGGCAAGATTACAGAAGGTAAGACAGATTATTCAATCCGCACAACCGGTGAATTTTCAAGCCTCGAACAGATAAACGATGCAATCATTACTGCAAAAAACGGCTATGTTGTCCGTTTAAGTGACATCGGCAATGCATACATAGGCTATAAAGATAAAACCAATGAAGTTTATATAAACGGCGAACCCGGCATTTATGTCAGCGTTACAAAACAGTCAGGCAAAAACTCTGTAACAGTAGCCGACAATGTTTACGGCAAACTGGATGAAATTGATGACCTTTTGCCTGGAGATGTTACTCTTGAAGTAATCAGCGACGACACAGACTCCATCCGCGATACAATCAGTACTCTTCTGGACAGCTGCTGGCAGGGGCTTCTCCTTGCCGTAATCGTCCTTTTTCTTTTCCTCAAGAATTTTAAATCAACACTTATCATCAGTATTTCAATTCCGCTTTCCCTCATTATTACAATGCTGGCAATGCATTTTGCAGGCCTTACCCTCAACCTGATGACCCTTACAGGCCTTATTTTAGGAGTGGGTATGATTGTAGACGCTTCCATCGTAATGATTGACAACATCTACAATTACCGCATACGCGGAACAAAACCAAAAATCGCAGCCGTTCTTGGTTCTTCAGAAATGGTAATGTCAGTTCTTTCCGGCAACCTTACGACTATCTGTGTATTCATTCCTTTCCTGATTTTCCTTAAAGACCTGGGAATGCAGGGACAGATGTTCAAAGGAATTATTTTTACGGTTGTAATCTCATTGATTTCTTCCCTGTTTGTTGCAATTTTTCTCGTCCCTGTTCTTGCAGGCAAATTTCTTCCTCTTACAAACCGCAACGAAAATCCCGTAACCTGGGAGCTTCTAAAGAAATTCTACGACTTTCTTGAACGTCCTCTCACCTGGCTTACCGAAAAATACCGGATTGCCCTCAAAAGCGCTCTTGGCCATCGGAAAGCAACAACACTTATTTGTGTCAGTGCGTTCCTTGTAGCCCTTGCTTTTGCCTTTACATTGAAAATCAATATGATGCCAAACGGCCGCGATGACAATGTCCGTCTTAATGTAACACTTCCAATTGGAACTACTCTGGATGAAACAACAGTTGTGATGAAACAGCTGGAAGATATCTGCCGTGACGAAATTCAGGGCTATAAGGCTTTGATTACAACAATCGGTTCAGGAAACTCTTCTTACAGGGGAAACATTGAACTTAAACTTCCTAAAACGGAATTTCAGATTGACAGCGCCGACACAATCCAGAAAAAACTTCGTGCTCATTTTGACGATTTTGCCGGCGCCAGATTTGGTTTCCGGCAGGGATACAGCCGCCAGATGTCAGGAAGCGACATAAAGATTAAAATCCGCTGTGATGACCTGGATAAGTCCCTCAAAATCGCAGACCAGATTCAGTCAATCATGAAAAAAATCCCGGATCTTGGTGAATCAAGTGTCGATACGGAAGAAGGTGTTCCTGAAGTTGAAATCGAAATTGACCGCCAGAGAGCCTATGCTTTTGGAGTCGATGTAACGACAGTTGCAAAAGAAATCAACTATGCCATGAACGGTGTTACTTCCACAACTTACCGTCAGAACGGCAAAGATTATTCAACAGTGCTTATGTATCAGAAATCCGACCGCCAGAATGTAATGGACCTGGAACAGATTTTTGTTAACGGTTCCAAAGGAAAAGTTTGCGTTGCCAATTTTGCCACAGTTAAAAAAGGTCTTGGTCCTGTAAGCATCAGACGTGAAAACCAAAGCCGCATCGTTACAGTAACCTGTGACCGTATCAACGAAAACCGCAATGCCAACGTCATTGAAGACGAAATCAAAGAGGGAATTAGCAGAACATTCATTATTCCTGATGATGTTACTCTCGTTTACGACGGTTCCTGGAAACAGATGGCTGACCAGGGAAACACATACATGCTTATTGCAATTATGGCCATTATCCTCGTATTTGGAGTCATGGCCGGAACCTACGAGTCCTTCAAGGCTCCGTTCATAAACCTGTGCACAATTCCGTTCCTTATCATCGGTGTAGTCGGAATTTATAAAATTTCAGGGCAGCCAATCAGTATGATCAGTTGTGTAGGACTTATCATGCTTGTAGGAATCGTTGTAAATAACGGTATCATTCTTGTAGACTATACAAACCTGCTCATTGACCGCGGATTAAAGCTTAAGGAAGCCTGTCTTGAAGCAGGTGTAAGCCGACTGCGCCCGGTATTGATGACAACAATGACAACAATCCTCGGTATGCTTCCTATGTGTTTTGCCACAAGCGGTTCTTCTTCCATGGTTAAGCCTATTGGTGTTGCCGTTGTTGGAGGCCTTACAAGTTCAACATTTGTAACCCTGTTCTTCATTCCGGTTTTGTACAGCCTTGTAATGAAAGAAAAAATAATCGAAAAAAGCAGTATTGAGGTAAAAGTATGATTCGGTGTGAAATAATCGCAAATCAGTCGGTACAGGATGAAATCATAACTCTTCTGGAAGAACATATTTCTGACTGCCTCTATACAATAATTCCGGTGGTAACAGGTCGTGGTAAAAACAGCTATAAACTTGGAACATCATCCTGGCCTGAAACGAATTTTATTCTCCTAACTTATGTTCAGGAGGATAAGGTTCAGACTGTTAAAGCCATCATTGCCGCCGTCAAAGAAAAATTTAAGGGAGAGGGTATCAAGCTCTTTTGCGTCAAGGCAGAGTTATAATGTTCTATGCATTATAAAAAAATTCCGGCTTGTCCATTGTATTTTATTCTCAATAAACCACTTGGATACGTTTGCAGTTCTGTGAGCGACAGTCATTCTGTAGTGCTGGAACTTTTTCCAGAAGATTTTTTGATTTCGCCTGAAGGAGCAAAACTTCATACAGCTGGAAGGCTTGACTGTAACACAGAAGGACTTCTTATTGTTACCAACGACGGCAAATTCAGTAATTATCTGACCCGCCCGCAAAACTGCATTTCCAAAACTTATTCAGTTAAATTGCGCGATCCCGTTTTTCCAGAAAAACAGGAAATTTACATAAAAAGAGCTGCAGAAGGTGTTATGATGTCTCCTGATAAAAAGGCAGGTGAGCAGATGTCCGGCAGCGCAATAATTAAATGGGAAAAATCAGAAGATTTATCCAGCGCACTCATTACTCTCACTGAAGGTAAATTTCACGAAGTAAGGCGAATTTTTGCCGCTTTAGGAAACGAAGTAACAGCTCTTAAACGCATAAAAATTGAAACTCTTGAGCTTCCGCCTGATTTGCCGCCAGGAAAATTCATTAAACTTACCCGGGAAGAATTAAAAAAATATTTTCCTTCTTTTGATTTTTAGACCATCCACCATTCCATACCAAAAACAACAACACAGCAGGCAATGGCAACTGGAAAAAGGCCTGCTTTAAACCAGGCAAGTATAATTCCCACAGCAAGGGCTGCAATTCCGGCCAGTGGAATCTGAGTATCGTTCATAATGGCAGGAAATGTCATAACTGCCAGTGTTACGTATGGAACATAATACAAAAACGAACGGATAAATCTGTTTTTGATAGGTTTCCGGATGAGGGTGAGAGGCAGGACTCTGATAACATAAGTTACTGCCCAGGCTGTAAAAATATAAATCCAGATATTACCGCTCATTTACTTCTCCTGAATCAGTTTTTATTTTTGCTTCATCGGACTCTGAGGGAACTTCTTCATCTTCAACCGGTTTTATTATTGCACAGGCAGAAGCAATTATAATTGTAAGAATAATTGTTTTTGTTCCTCCAGAAATGTCTTTCAGATATGGTGTTACTGAAAATCCCCAGCTGGCAGCAAAACTTATTAGAACTGCAATTCTGATAACCCAGTCTGTTCTGGCCGGTGGAATAATAATTGCAATGAACATTCCATAAAGAGCTACAGAAAGGGCGCTGACAATATTTTGAGGAAGTCCTTCTCCAGCCATAACTCCAAGTGCTGTTCCTGAACTCCATAAAAATACTGAAATTATGATTGCTCCGTAGTTGAATGCAGGTTTAATTTTTCCAGGACGGGAAATGGCTAGACCAAAAAGTTCATCTGTTACGGCAAATCCAATAAGCAGTCTGTGCAGAAATCCTGTTTTGGAATCAAACTTCTGACTCAGGGAACAGCTCATGAGCAGATATCTGGCGTTGATTACAACGGTAAGGCCTGCAAGTATGAGATATGTGTCCATTTTTGCAATCGTATCAAAAAGTGCTTTTTCTCCGGCACTTGCCACATTAAAAAAACTTGCGATAAAACCTTGAACTGGATTTAAACCTGCATTCTTTGCCACAATGCCCAGTGCAAATGCTACGGCAAAATAACCTAATCCGATTGGAATGCCTGCTGCAAATCCTGACCAGAAATTTTTAGAAGTATCAGACGCCATTGTCCTTATTCCTTAGTTCCACACACATCTCTAAGCATATCATTCATATCTTTTTCGATGCGGATATTTTTTAAACCAGCAGCCTCAAAAAGCACGGCAGTTTCTTCTGCGTTGTATTCGCCGGTTTCCATTAAAAGTGTACCACCTTGAGTCAAATGTTCATAGCACTGAGGGACAAGTCGTCTTATAAGGGATAGTCCGTCCTGTGTTCCGCAGTAATTTGAATCAGAGTCCACATCGCCGTCCAGTGCAAGAACCGGCTCACTGCGGCCGTCTTTTAAAAGTTCCATTGTTTCCTTATGGGGAACATAAGGGGGATTTGTGGCAATAATATCAAAAACAGTGTCGCTAATTGTGCCAAAGAGGTTTGTTTGTGAAAAGACTGCTTTTTTTGATGCACCCATAATTGAATTCCAGTTTCTGCGGGTTATTTCCAGTGCTGCAGGAGAAATGTCAGCAAAAGTCATTTCAAAATTTTCAAAGCCTTTATCCAGAAGTTCCTTTGCAATGGAAATACCGACACAGCCGGATCCGGAACACATATCAAGTATTTTTATCGGTGAAGAATTTTTCTTTTCACCAGTTTTCTTCATAATCTCTTTTACAGCCTGCTCAACAAGAAGTTCCGTATCTGGTTTTGGAATCAGGACATTTTCATCAACATAAAAATCAAGACCAAAAAAACTTTTAGTATTTGTAATGTATGCCACAGGAATTCCGGCACTTCTTTTTATAATTGCTTCTGTAATCAGTTGGCAATCTTGTGGCGTAACTTCAAAATCCCGGTGAAAAGTAATCCATGTTCTGTTCTGCTTTAAAAAGTGGGAGAGAATGACGTCTGTATCAAGAGAAACTGTCTGCAGCTGATTATTTAGAAGAAGATTTGCTTCAAAAGTCTGCTTAAGACGATTGATAAGTTGAGTTCTCAGTTCAAAGAGTTTCATCATTCAATAGTAAGGTCTTTCCAGAGTTTTGATTTACCGTAGTAGAAGCCCTGGATGATGTCGCATCCGAAAGATTTTATTGTTTCAAGCTGTTCTTTTGTTTCAACACCTTCAGCAACAACTTTCAAATTCAGCATATGGCCCAGCTGGATGATGATTTTAATGAGAGTGTCGTCTTCGTAGATTCTGTCGATAAAGGTTTTGTCAATTTTAATGTAATCGATTGGCAGTTTTGAAAGATAGTAGAGTGAAGAATAACCTGTTCCAAAATCGTCCAGTGCAATTTTGCACCCTGTCTGCTTTAATGTGGACAGTACGGATTGAGCTGCTTCAAGATTTTTGATGTAAGAAGATTCTGTGATTTCAATTGTGAGCATTTCAAAAGGAAAATTTTTGTGTTTTGCAAAAATTTCGTTTATTTCAGAAATGAATGATGGTGAAGAAATATGCTTTCCTGAAATATTGACAGAAATACGCTTGTCCCCGCCGTTGTTAAAATAATATTCAGTTTCTGCAAGAGTTTTATCAAGAACATATTTGTCAATTTCATAAATAAGAGTCGATTTTTCTGCAATTTTAATGAAGGTTTCAGGCGGTACGTTTTTTCCTGTACTGTCAGTCATGCGGGAAAGAATTTCCCATCCAAGAAGTTCTTCTGTTTCGGCATCATGCTGGGGCTGATATACGAGATTGAGTTTGTTGTAAAATAGCGTGTCCTTCAGGTCTTTTTCAAGGTTAAATCTGCTTACGATTTCTGAAAACATTTTTTTGTCGAACTTTTTCAGCTGGTTCTTTCCTGCTGATTTCGCCTTGTACATGGCCGTATCTGCATAAGTTAAAAGGTCTTCAATAGATTCCGTATCATCAGGAAATTTAGCATATCCTGCAGAACAGGTTACAATTCCGCTGAATTCATTTTCTTCATTCTGCAGACATGAAACGGCAAAAGTACATACATCAAACAGAAGAACTTCATTGTCAGTGTCTACAAGAATCGCAAATTCGTCTCCGCCAAGACGGTAAAGATGAAATTCAGAAAGAATTTTCTCCAGGGAAACCCACTGATTTGAAACATATTTTAAAAGTTCATCACCTTTATCATGGCCGAGTGTATCGTTAATGATTTTAAAGTTATCAAGATCAAGAAAAATCAGAAAGAACGTTTTCTTTTCCAGCTTCATGTAACGCATTTTCTGCATCAGAGCACGCCTGTTAGGCAGATTTGTAAGGGGATCTGTTAACGACATAAGGTCGAGTTTTTCTTCGTTGTCTAAAATTCGTCTGATGTAGGTTTTAAAAATAAATATAAGGACAATACCGAATACAATCATCAGTATGCCCGGAATTGAAGAAGGATTCTTGACGATAAAAACACTGAAAAGAACGATAAAAAGCTGAATCAACTGCAGAATCATGGCATTGATCCAGTTTTTCCCGTCAGAGAGAATGGTTATCAGTGAAACAATTATGAGCAGGATGGTATTCAAACATCCTGCTACAGAAATTTTAATCTGAGGATTATTCAAAAATGGAATAATTGTTCCGGCAGGACTGTTGATAAAAAATATTACACCCATTATCACCAGATAAATTATTGTCAGACTAATTAATGCAGCTTTTGAACCTGTTCTTCTCATTGTAACATCAGCTTTCCAGTGCTTTAAATTCTTCTTCCTTAGCGTAAACGTTGAGGGCATCAAGCATGTCGTCCATATTTCCCATCATAAAACCAGGCAGATTATGGACACTCATATTGATGCGGTGGTCTGTAATGCGGTCCTGCGGATAGTTGTATGTACGGATTTTTTCTGAACGGTCGCCGTTTCCAACAAGAAGTTTGCGGGCACTTGAACGTTCTGCATCCAGCTGGCCCTGTTTAAGATCAAACAATCTTGCACGGAGAACCTGCCATGCTTTTTCTTTATTTTTAATCTGTGATTTCTGATCCTGCTGGATTACAACAATACCAGTAGGAATATGTGTAAGACGAACTGCAGAGTCTGTTGTATTTACACACTGACCTCCAGGTCCGCCGGCACGCATTACGTCAACGCGAACATCACCCGGGTTGATTGTAATGTCAGCTTCTTCTGCTTCCGGCAAAACGGCAACTGTAACTGTTGAAGTCTGGAGACGACCCTGAGATTCTGTAGCAGGAACACGCTGTACACGATGAACACCAGATTCCCAGCGCAAAGTTCCATATACGAATTTTCCTGCAATCTGTGTTACGATTTTGTTGAATCCGCCGACTTCAGTTTCCTGGGCTTCCATGTTTTCATATTTCCAGCCTTTGCGTTCACAAAGATGAATGTACATTTCCCACATGTCGCGGACAAAGAGAGAAGCTTCGTCACCACCTGCGGCAGAACGGATTTCAAGAATAATGTTCTTTTCATCAAGTGGATCAGGCGGAATCAGTTTGATCTTAATATCTTCTTCAAGCTGAGGAACTTTTTCTTCAAGTTCTTTAAGCTCTTCACGTGCCATTTCTTTCATTTCGGCATCGTCTTCTGCAGTGATCATCATTTTTGCATCTTCAATTCCCTGAAGACACTTTCTATATTCGTTACCAACTTCAAGAACTGCAGTCAGATGTCCGTGTTCACGCATAACGTCTTTGTACTTTTTCTGATCCTTTACGAGGTCGGGATCCTGAACAAGTTCATTAACTTCTACAAAGCGTTTGTCTAATTCATCAAGTTTTTTAAGTAAGTCCATTTGATTATATTACAAGAAAATGGACTTTTTGAGAATAACCCCGCAGAAACCATCAGCAGTCAGGATGAACGCACATCCAATAACAAAGCTGACACATGTCAGAACATTTTCCTTCAGGCAGTTTTCCTTCAACCTGCATCTTTTTTGCTGTTTCCAGAAGCCCTTCATCGTAGCAAAGACCCACCATTCTGTTGCCGGCAGCATTGTTCATGAGGGTTTTAAAACTGTCGTTTACTGTACCTATATAAAGTTCCTTTAATTCGTTGGCAAATCCGCAGCATGGAGAAATATTTCCGTCAGAGTGAACATAAAAAGTGTTCCCCGTTGCCTGACAGTAATCCTCGGCAAACCATTCTTCATCATTAAATTGAATTTTGTCAGAAGGGACAAAACTCTGTGGAAAACGGTAATAAGGAATAAAATCCACATCAAGGCGTTTTTTTAATTCTTCGAGCTTTTTTTCAAAATCAGCATTTTCATTTTCTGAATCTGAAGGATTAATTACGCTTAAAAGTTCAACGCAGCTGTTATCTCGCCAGATGTTGTGACATGTTTTTATGAATGTAACGATTTTTTCAAAATCCTGGTTGTGGAAACTGTCAAAACTTAAGCCGATTTTGCCGTCAAAGCCTGAATCCGCAACAGCAGAAAGTTTTTCTTCAAGTTCCTGCTGATTTTTCCACCATACGCCGTTGGTCATAAGCCTGTCAAACATCAGGTCCAGATCAATGGCTTTACTGCAGATTGCAGTTACAAAATCCAGGTTCAAAAAAGGTTCCCCACCTGAAAAACCGACTTTAAGGTCTTCTACACTGGCAGCACAGTCTTCGAGAAGAGTGATGGCAGATTGAATGTCAAGTTTTGTGTTTTTCTGGTTGACGTAACAGTGAGCGCATTTTAGGTTGCAGAGGCTTGTCGGACAGAAAATGATTTCTTCCGGATTGAATCCAGGACCGTTTTTTTTCATAGGCATATTATACCATAAGGTTACGGGTGTAAGAAGTGTTGATTTTCAGTTTGCGGCAGCAGTGTTGTCTGCATCGTACATCTTCTTGAAATCCTGCAGCGGAACAGGTTTAGAGTATACGTAACCTTGAATTGAGTCACAGTTGAGTTCTTTCAGAAAATTAACCTGCTTCTGGTCTTCAACACCTTCTGCAGTAATATGCATACCCAGTTCTTTTGCAAGTGCAATTGTGTGAACAAGAAGTCTGTCGCCGGAGTAGTTTCCAATGTAATCGATAAGGCTTTTGTCAATTTTAAGAGTGTCAAAGTGCATTGTGTTAAGGCTTGCAAGTGAGGAATAACCGGATCCAAAGTCATCCATATGGAGCGGAAATCCTGCCATGTAAAATTTGTTTGCAATTTCCTTTATGTCAGTATTACTTACAGCTGCAGATTCGGTGATTTCAATCGGAACATATTTTGGATTAATGTCAATCTGGTCTGCAATCCATTTATACTGGTCGACAATTGTTTTGTAGTACAGACTGGCCCGGCTTACGTTTACACTGATAGGCAGAGGTTCGCGACCAAGTGCAATCCAGTCCCTCTGAATGAGACAGACTTTTCTGAATACATATTCATCAAGAGTGCGGATGAGACCGTTTTTTTCAAAGAGTGGAATAAAATCTCCCGGAGGAACAAGCTGCCCATCGGGCTTTCGCCATCTGATAAGAGCTTCAGCACCTACACAGTTTTTTGAAACAGGAGTGAACTTAGGCTGAAGCCAGATTTCAAACTGACCTGTCTGCAGGGCTTTTTCAAAATCATCTTCCATCCGTTTTTCTTTGTACATATTTTCAGTGTCTGACTGGTTGAAGAAAGAATAATTAATGTCCTTGCGCTCTTTGATCCTGTTTTTTGCAGCGATTGCCCGGCTGTATATTTCTTCCAGCTCCTCTGACGGTTCCATTTTTGCAATTCCAAAATATGGAGTAAGCGAAGGAATTTCCATATCAACAGTGAGAAACTGAAGCATGTGTGTAATTGTGCGGGTAATTTCTATGATTTCTTCTTCAGTTCTGTCCGGAAGAAAAAGTACAAATCTGTCAGCGTAAACATGACCTGCAAAATCAGTAGGCTTGATGCTTGTCCTTACAAATTCCCACAGATATTTAAGGGTCTGGTCACCTTTTTTTACACCACAGACAGAGTTGATGATTTTAAATGAACTGATATCCATACTTACAACGTGACCGGTTTTTTTGTATTCGGATACGCGCTTTTTAAATTTATAGTAATTGTCACCGCCTGTGAGAGGATCAACGTAGGCATATCGTTCAAGTTCCCGTTCCTTTGAATCTGAGATATCACTGAATCCAAAAAGGAAACTGTGATGTCCGTTTTCATAGGAGAGGTTTGCAATCTTCATCTGACAGAAATGAACGGCTCCATTTCGGAAAACCCTGTAATCTTTTGTGTAGACTTTTTTCAGGTCAAAATTTTCAATCAAACGATGCTTTGTAACAGACCGCTGCATATCCAGTTTGTCATCTTCGTAAACTGTGTGTTCGATATATGCATCAAAAGCCTGATCATAGGTAATTTTGCCACTTCTGAACAGTTTACCGTATTCTTTTTCAATGGCAGGACTGAGGCGGTAAGGAATCATTTCTTTGCTTTCAAGATCGACGTAGTAAACACTTTCGTAGTCGTCGCTTAAAGCCTGAATCATTTTTGCAGCGTGCAGACGTTCTTTCAACTGTTTTCGGACTTCTTCTTCTGTCTGTAATTCCAGTTCTTCAAGCTGTTTTGCAGTTGTGGCATCACGCATGATACAGGTTGCAAAAATGTCACCGTTTTCTTCTTTTGTAAGGATTATGTCTTCTGAAATATAGTAACGGCTTCCATTAATGTTTTTTGTCCAGAAATATGAGGATTTAATGTAGATTCCATTATTGTAACAGTCGATTAGTTTAAGGCGACGGTTGGTTAAAAGTTCAGTTTCCGGCTGATCCGGGTCGCACATCTGCAACTTCCAGGCTTTGTAAAAAACATCCAGATTGCAGGGAATTGTTAACCCTACATTTTCAACAGAGAAAAAGGCTTTTTCCAGCTGCACTGGTACAAAATCATACTCAATAAGATTTTTTGTAAGGTTTGCCGTATAGAACCCAAGGGAATTTTTGAGAATGGAATTTCTGAAGGAGTTACAGGAAATTCCAGTAAGACTAGGAGAAGAAGCCGGATTTTTTGAAAAGTTAATTTTTTCAGCCATGGGTTATTATCATTATTTTCTATTATAACACCCTTTATGGCTATTGCAACTTTATTTATACATCTAAAGAGAACAGAGCGCCTGTTTGTGGAGCTGCACCTGCAAGTCCATAACCTGTAGCCTGTGCCATTTCAATTGAATTCTGAATCTGCTGCTGATAATTCTGAATGAGGGCATCAATCTGAGTGTCGTCAAGATTTTCAACTTCCGGTACAGATTCTGTTTTAGGTGCTGTCCGCATGCTGATAGCCTGGTTGAGGAGAGAATTGAGGATGTGAATCTTGCTGATGGAAACACCATTCTGATTGCTGCGGGCTGCAAATCCTGATACGTGATCAAACTGAGCATACAGAACTGCTGCAGGCTGAACAGGTACATGGAGTTTTGAACTTCCACCAGAAATGAGACCGTTGTAAGAATAAGCATTAAGCGAAAAGCCAGACATTTTTTTGTTTCCTCAATTTAAATATCGGAAAACCAGAAAAAAAGATTAGTCTGGTGCGTAAAAAAAATATCAGTTGAACTGCTTTTTCCAGTTGTCCAGGCGGTCGGAGATGGACTTTACGGTTTCTGTTGATGATGTGTTTGTCGAATCCGTTAAAAACGGAATGATTACGCGTTCTTTAAGACTTTTCCATCTTGGAGGGAATGTTGAATATGGCGAACGGATGGTTTTTACCGGAGGAATGTGTCCCAGAAGGTTTTTGTAATAAAGTGGAAAAACTTTTTCGTTTACGGAAATAAGTGAAGAAAAACCTGAGGCAATTCCAAAAGTTTCTTTGTCCAGATTCATGCTGCGCTGACGGTCCAGAAGAATTTTCTGGGTTCCATCGTTGATTAGCCATGTCATAAAAACCTGAGCTTCTTCGATGGTTTTGCAGCTGTTGTAAATTCCTGCCATTACTATATTGTCTTCGGCAATGATGATGTCCTGGTTTGAAAGCCATTTGTAGTTTATTGAGTCAAAGTTGAATGAAGGAATCGTAAAGAATGAATCTGAAGTTGTGTATGCAAAAAGACTTGGTCCAAATCCAATCTGTTTGTAATCCGGTGTGTAAAGATATTTAAATTGAAAATCCTGTTCAGCTTTTGTGGAGCTGTTGTTTCCGGCAGTCCATTCCCGGAGAAAGTTGATTGCATTTTCCAGATTGTCAGCATTATAGGCAAAGGAATTTTCATCTTCTTCAAAATCAGCATTATGAATCTTTGCAACTTCATAAAGAAATTCGCTTTTCCATGAAGGTCCGAATCCCATATGAGTGTAAAAATCGTTCTTGTTCTTTCTGTTGTATTTCTGTGCTGTTGTCTGAACTTCTTCCAGATCGATGTTAATGGATTCAATTTCTTTCAAGGTGTTGCTTTTAGAATAAATCATCATCGGCAGGTTGAAACTAACAGGCAAAAGATACTGCTGATTGTTCTTTTTGCCGTAGGATACGAGGGAAGGGTAAAAATTCTGCGGATTAATCTGGGAACTGTTAAAAATTGTGTCCAGTGGAATGAAATTACGGTTCATGTTTGTGTTTTTGAGCCATGAACCGATGGCAATGTCAGGTGGAAGTTCATCTTTTGCAGGTGGAATGGCCTGGGCAAGACGGTCCTTGTATATTACATTGACTTTGATTTTTTTGTTCTGAGAATTAAAAACTTCAGAATAAGAAACGATTTCGGCTCTGTCTGTCCAGACGGTAAGAATTGTTACATCGTTTGTCGAACAGGCCGAAATCATCAGGAGAAAAGAAAGAAATATTGCTGAAATGACCTTATTTATAAAGTTCATCGGCACATTCATAAATTGCAGAATATACTTTTTCAATATTTTCTTTATCAACTGAACTGAATGCTACGCGGAGAGTTTTTGAGTCGATGGAAATTGTTCCGATTCCTTTTTCTGCAAGGAGCTTACGGCGCAATTCCTCAGCATCAACCTTGTTCAGCGTAAAACTCATGAAGTAACCTGAGTTGAATGGCAAAGGTCTGATTGCTTCAGATTTGTGTGAATCAACAAACTTGCGCACAACCTTGTATCGTTCTTCCAGTATGTCACGGAGAGCTTTTTTCTGTGATTCAAGATCAGGATCGTTAAATGATTTAAGAACGATTGACTGAGAAGGAGTTGAAGAACATGAAACTGAAGAACGGATAAGACCCATTAATTTTTTAACGAGAGCTTCGTACTGAAGTTCAGTCATGCCTTTACATCCGAATGTGATGAAACCTGTACGGAATCCCCATGCAAAATCTTCTTTTGTAGGTCCGTCAATTTTGATTGCGAGAACATTTTCGTGAAGATCGGCAAGTTCTGCAAAAAGTGACTGCGGATAAATATCTTCTTCGTAGTTAAGGCCAAAGTAAGCGTCATCATCCCATACGATTACTTTTGTTCCTTTTTCTGCAAGAGTTTTAATGAAAGCTACAATTTCTTTTGCTTCTGCATTTGTCGGAGAGTAGCCTGAAGGATTCTGTGGAAAGTTGAGGAGAACTCGTACAGAACCTGTTTTTGCTTCTTCGTTCATTGCCTTTTTGAAGGCTTCCATATTGAAACCGTTGTCATTGAACATATCAAACTGGTGGAGTTCAGAGCCGCGGCGTGTTTCAACGATGAGCTGGTAGTTGTCCCATGAAGGGTTTGCTGCGAGAAGAGCATGACTGCTGTCGAGGAAAAGGTCAGAAAGGTAAGAAATACCTGCTGTAAGACCTGGAACTACTACAGGAAGGGAAATGCTTTTTCCCTTAAGTCCCGGGTTTTTTACAAAAAGCTTTTCTTTCCAGGCTTCACGGAGTTCTGGATTTCCTGCTGTTGGTGCATAAGAAACAAGTTCTGCTGAAGAAAGTTCCGGTGCAAATTTCTGAATTGCGTCGAGAACTGCAGGTTTTCCATTAATGATTGTTGTTCCGATTGTTGCATTTGCAACTTTACCAGATTTTTTTGCTTCTCCACCCTGAGAAATAATTCCCCGTGGAAAGAAAATACGTGTTCCCAGATCTGAGAGTAATTCTCCGGCTGTTGTTCCAGCCAGTACATTGTTCAATTCTTGTGCTAAAGGGTTTATCATGATAAATTATAATATCGTTTTTTCAATATAATGGTCAATTAAAATAGTGTATATTTATGCAATAGTACAGTGATAAACTGTAAGAATATGCATTATTTGCGAAAAATGTGAAAGATAAGTGGGGATTTATTAATCACATTCCGGTGACTGTTTTTATCAATATGACGGGTGGGAAAATGGACAGTATTAAAAACAATCCAGAATTTGATGAATGCAAAAAAATTATTGATGACTGCCGCAAAGAAGCTGCAAAAAGGCTTGTGGGACAGTCTGAAGTTATAGATGGAATTCTTACGGCTGTAGTCTGTGGCGGGCATGTTCTTCTTGAAGGTGTTCCTGGACTTGCAAAAACTCTTGCCGTAAAAACATTTGCTGAATTTTCAGGTCTTGATTTTAAGCGCATTCAGTTTACTCCGGACCTTCTTCCTGCTGACGTTTCAGGAACTTTGATTTATGAGCAGAATACAGGAAAATTTTCTGTGCGAAAGGGCCCCGTTTTTACAAATGTAGTCCTTGCTGATGAAATCAACCGTGCTCCTGCAAAAGTTCAGTCAGCTCTTCTTGAAGCCATGGCTGAATCTCAGGTTACAATTGGTGAAGAAACTCACAGGCTTCCCGAACCGTTTTTCGTTCTTGCAACTCAGAACCCTATTGAACAGGAAGGAACATACAATCTTCCTGAAGCAGAACTTGACCGCTTTCTCTTAAAAATTACAGTTCCATATCCGACAGCCCTGGAAGAAATAGAAATCGTAAAAACCTGCGGAAAAGCCGATCAGGTTAAAGTTTCAAAAGTCCTTTCGGCAGACAAACTTAAAAAACTGCAGAAACTTGTAAACGATGTTGTCTGTGATGACAAAATCGTTGAATACATAGTTTCTATTGTCAGCGTAACTCGTCCTGACAGTTCACGAAAAAAGGATGGCCGTCTCAGTGTAAATGCAGTTAAAAACGGTGACATTACACGATACATTTCTTTTGGTGCTTCTCCACGTTCAGGAATTGCTCTCCTCCAGTGTGCAAAAGCCCACGCTCTTTTTGACGGCCGTTCATTCGTTCTGCCGGAAGATGTAAAAGCCGTTGCTCCTGCAGTATTGAGACACAGACTCGTTCTTTCGTATGAAGCTTCTGCTGACGGAATGACAAGCGACGATATCATCGACAAAATTCTCTCATTCATGCCGGTACCATAATGGCTCAGGTTTTACAGAAAAGTCAGTCAGAACTTGCCCGCAAAGCAAAATTGCTGCGTCTTGCTGCCGTTTCTCTTGCCGAAAGTATGCGTAACGGCAATTTCAAGTCAATTTATCGTGGACAGGGCATTGAATTTTCAGATATCCGGGAATATCTGTCTGGAGATAATGTCCGCACCATTGACTGGAACGTAACTGCCCGCATGGGACGAACTTACGTTAAGCTTTATGATGAGGACAGCGAGTTAAGTATCTTTTTTATTTTAGACAGGTCTCTTTCCATGTATTCCGGAACAAATGGCCGCAGCAGGCTTGAAACAGCCAGTGAAGCTGCCAGCCTTTTAGTTCTTGCCGGCGAATTAAATGATTCCAGTCTTGGGGCTGTATTTTTTGACGGCGAAGTAAGATTCTCCTGCAGCCCTAAATCCGGCCGGGACAGATCCATGCTGATTCTTTCAAAACTCAACCAGCATGAGGAATCAATTACTCCTGGCTCTGTTCTTGAAAATGCCATTACAGGTGCCAGCAAAATCTTAAAGAAACGTTCCCTCATTTTTGTTTTAAGTGATTTCAGAACTTCTGGCTGGGAAACTTCTCTTGCCCGTCTTGCACAGAAAAACGATGTTATTGCCGTACGAATCTCAGATCCTATGGATAGTGAACTTCCTTCTGTCGGAACCATCGACTTTATTGACCCTGAAACCGGCTGGCATGCAAAACTTCCTACTTCCAGTGATTCTTTCAGCCGGGAATGGTTTGATGCCTTCAGAAAGAGAACCGACAGTTTTGATACTTTTTGTGCCCGTCACAATATTTTTAACCTGAACCTTTCTACCCAGGATGATCCTGCCAGGGTCCTTTCAAAATTTTTTGCAGAAAGAGGCCGTCGTCAGTGAAAAAAATTGTTCTGTTCCTATTTGGCCTTATCGGTTTTCCTCTGTTTGCCCAGCAGTCTGCTCATGAACAGTTTGTTTCTCCTGCTGAAATATTTATCGGCGATACTGTGCAGATTAAATATTATTTTCAGACAGGTGCTGACCTTATTGATGGAGATTCCCAGGAACTTACAGTTGAATATGATGCCTTTAAAAAATTCAGCAGTCTGTGTTTTGTAAAAAAAGCAAGTCTGAAGAGGACAGGTTCAGATTACACTTTCTTTATGGATGTAATTCCGTGGCAGGTGGGAGAATTAAACATTCCTCCTTTTGATATTGCTGCCCTGATAAATTTAAGTTTAAAAGATTCTGATGCTGCAACCGGGAACTACATCGTAGACATTGACCCTGTTGTCATAAAATCCATTGTTCAGCGCACAGGAAAAAATCAGATTCAGCCTCCTCAGGGACCTGTGACAGTTCCGGGAACTACGGCATTTCTTATAGTTGCAGTTATTTTTGCACTGATTCTCTTTGTTCTGCTTTTAGTTGCATTATTTAAAATTCCTGCCATAAAAGAATGGCTTGAAGATTTTTTTGCAGCCCGTAAGGCAAAAAAGAATGTTCGAAGGACACTAAAAAACCTGAAAAAGCTGTTAAAAAAATCCGGCAAAATTTTAGATGATAAATTTTTTGCAGCTTCCATTCAGAAAATCCTCCGGAATTATTGCGAAAACCGTTTTGCCTGCAGTTTTGATTCTCTGACAACAGATGAGATTTCTCCTTTTTTTCTTCAGCTTGCAGGTGGTGAATTTACGGAACTTCAGGATAAAGGTGTTCTTCTCATGTATGAGATTTTCCGCCGCTGTGATTACATAAGGTTTGCCGGGTCAGCTCCTGAAGTATTCATAGGTGACAGTCAAAGGGAAGGACTTGTTCAAAAAGCTGTAGATCTTGTTGAAATATTTGAAACAGACGAGGAGGAAGAAACAGATGCTGACATTTGATAATCCTGCCGCTTTTTTTCTCCTCCTGCTGATTCCCCTTAAGTATTTTCTGCAGTATATCGGAGTTTTTAAAAAGGCTTATTTTCCACTTACTCTCGGCGACTGGAAAGGAAAGAATTTTGAATACAAGGGTAAAATTCAATCAATCGGGAGATTCCTTGCTTCAGCCTGCATCGGAATATTTTATTTTTTCCTTGTCGTAGCTTTTGCAGATCCTGTAGTTCACCATCAGGAAAAACTTTATTCTTCAAAAGGAAACGAAGTCCTCATTGTCCTGGATACAAGTCCGAGTATGTCTTCAAAAGATATCGGTGGAATGTCCCGCATTGATGCTGCAAAAATGGGAATCCAGACTTTTGTCGGCGAAAATCAGGGGTCAACATTTGGACTTGTTGCCATGGCCAGTGAAGCTGCTGCCGTTGTTCCTCCTACAAGTGACCATAACTTGTTTTTAAAAAGACTCAAAGACCTTAATTGCGGCGGACTTGGAAACGGCTCTGCAATTGGAATCGGTCTCAGTACGGCCGTGTACCATCTTGCCAGTTCAAAAGCACCTAAAAAATGCATCATCCTTATTACAGATGGTGAAAATAATGCAGGTTCAGTTCATCCTGCTACTGCCGCACAGCTTGCTTACGACAATGATATTTCCCTTTACATTTTTGGAATCGGAACACGAGGTTCAGTTCCTATGGAATATGTGGACCCTGAAACAGGCAAAGTTTATTCCGGTTTTTATGAATCAGATTTTGACCCGACATCACTGAAAGAACTTGCCATGAGTGTTGACGGCAAATATTTCGGTATTGAAAATACAGCTTCTCTTGTGGAAGAACTTAATTCCATCAGCTCAAAAGAAAATGTAGTTCAGACTTTCAGAATGAAAACTGTGGACGAACATTTTTATCATAAATTTCTCATTATTGCCCTGACAGCATTCAGTCTTGCCTGGTTTATCAGAAGAATTGTCCTTAAGGAGGTTCTGTAATGTTTACTATTGCCCGTCCTGCAGTTTTATGGCTTGCATTTCTTACTGTTCCGGCTATTCTGATTTCTTTTTACAAATATAAAAAACTCATTCATTCCATGTCAGGTTTTCTTGCAAAAAATCAGGCCAGTGAGGATATATACAGCCGTCTTAGACGTTCAACAATGTTGCGGGGCTTGCTGCTGTGCATAGGCTGGATTTCCTTTGTTCTGGCTCTGTCAGGAATTTCCTTTGGAACAAAAAATGTACCTATTCAAAAAAGCGGTAATGCAGTAAGTATGGTTTTTGATATCAGCTGGAGTATGACTGCAAAAGATGAACAGGATAATGTAAGCCGCCTTGAAGCCGTAAAGAGTTATGCACACAGTCTGGTAGGACAGCTGGAAGGTGACAGTATAAGCGTGGTCCTTGCAAAAGGGGACGGAATAATTGCAGTTCCTTTGACAGAGGATGTAAGCGCCATAGACAGTGTTCTTGAAAGCCTTGATCCCAACCTGATGAGTTCCAGCGGTTCAAGTATCGGAAAAGGAATCGAAGCTGCAATTTCAACTTTTCCTCACAATTCGGCACAGAGTTTTAATGTCTGGGTTTTTACTGACGGCGATGAAACTGATTCTGAAATGAAAGATGCATTCAAGGAAGCCGTAAAATTTGGTATTCCTGTGACAGTAATCGGTTTTGGAAGCAGCAGCGGAAGGACAATTACTGCAGGCGATGGAAAAACTTCAGTTCATACACGGCTTCAGGATGAAAAGATTCTGGATTATGCTCAGTCTGCCAACAGTCTTTCAGTTATTCCGCAGTTTGGAAAACCGGGTAAAAAGCAGTTTATCCGTTATCTTGCAGCTTCATCAAAGGGGTCAGCAGCAAAACTGATAAAATCTCTCACCGGCAAAGGGCCTGATAAGGGAGATGAAGATTTTGTTTATGAAGTTCAGACAATTCCACGCTATGGAATTTTCCTTTTAATTGGAATTGCAGCCTTTATTCTTTCGATTATTGCAGAGAGGTTCAGTCTTTCTAGATTCTCCCAGAAGAAAAATAATCCGTCGATGATGATTCTTCTTGTAGTTGTACCTTTTATTTTTGGCGGCTGTTCGGGCAATTTCAGCGGTTCAAAAAAAATCCTGCAGGGAACCTGGAATTATCATCAGCAGGAATATCAGAATTCCGTTGAGGCATTTTATCAGACGATTCTTGACTGTGAGGCTGAAAAAAATGAATATGTTAAGCCTTATGCGGTGTTTGGACTTGCTGCCACTTATCTTATGGAAGATGAAGATGAAGTTGCCGTTGAGAGAATCAATTCAATTCCTTCCAGTGCTGATCCTGAACTTTTAAGCCGCGCATACTATAACCTGGGCATTATTGCCTATAGATTTGGTGATTATGATGAAGCCCAGACACAATTTAAAAAAGCAATTCTGTACGATTCAAGAAATCTTGATGCCAGAATCAATCTGGAACTTTCAGACAGAATGGCAGTTTCAAGCCGAACCAGAACTTCAGAAAAGCAGATGACTTCGGTAAAAGAAGAGAAGGGAAACGCATCTCTTGAACAGGCAGTTTTTAACCTTATAAAAGAGGAGGAACAGAATAAATGGAAAAATCTTCAAAGTGGCAGAAAAGACGATTCTGTAATCGATTATTAACTCTATTTTTTCTTCTTTTTCTTGCTGTTCCATGTTTTGCAAAGCCTCTTTCAAATTCCCAGATAAAGGCACTTGTAATTGAACCTGATGCACCGCAATTCTTTACGGCACAGGAAAACGGTTACACAGTCTGCTTTGACGGAATAGATTCTGCTTCAATTCAGACGGATTTAAATACACTTCCCCCTGGAGTTCAGTTTGTTTCTTCAAAAAGGTTTCCTCATGTAAACGAAGAAGGTGAAATTGGAACGATGATTCAGTTCTGGTTCAGTTTTACAGATGTCGGACCTGTTAAGCTGCCTCCACTGATTGTACGCATCAACAAACGGACTTTTTACCTTCCTTTTGGCGATGTAACCGTTTATGAAAATCCGGCCCTGATTTCGCCTGTTCTCGAAGTAGATTTTGGCGATGACATTAAAGTAACTTCTTCTAAAAATGGAGTTAAAACCGTAAAAGTCCGCACAGGTGAAAAATTGAATTTCAGGCTGAACATAAAATACTGTGTTCAGATCATGGCATTCAACTGGACACTTCCTAAGGACTCAATTTTTACAGAAACAAAGCGTTACCAGATTGCAGAAGGTAATCTTCGTACTACCGAATTTTCGGCAGAAAGTGTGCCTGTTGCAGATTTTGAATGGAATCCCCTTGTAGCCGGAACTTATTCTCTTCCACAGCTTGAAATCAAAGCTCTTTCTTACAGCGGTGCCCAGCGGACAATTTACATGCCTGAATATGAAATTGTAGTAACCGGAAAAGCAGTTACGGCGCAGGAAAATCCATTTATTCCAGCTGAAAAACTTTATTCCTCTGCCTGGGATCAGGATGATGGGGATGAAACAGTAACCGAAAGAAAAATTGTTTCCCTTGCAGACTGTCATCAGATTGCTAAACTCCGCTCAGCAGAACGTCACACTTTCAATGTAAGTTCAGCACGCAAAAACCGTCAGTCTTTTGAAGAAGGGGTTGGTATTCCTGATGCACCAAAGGAACATTCCATTTCAATTATGTGGGCAGAATTTGCTTTTTCAATCCTGATTTTTGGACTGATGATTATTTTCTTCATTGTAAAAAGATATAAGGCAAGTGTAGCAGCATTTATTGCAGTTCTTGCTTTTTCGCTTGTAACTATTTCAGATGCAATTGATTTGAATAAAGAATACGGAATATTCTGCGGCGGTGAGGTCTGGACTGTTCCTGAGCCTCATACTTCAAACACAAAAGCTGTTTCACCTGGAGTGCGTGTAAGGGTGAGTGGTCATGCCGGAGAATGGTATTATGTGGAATCTTCTAATATCAGCGGCTGGGTTCCTGAATCTTCAGTTCTTCTGATACAATAAAATCAAACGGGAAAAATAATGGCAGAAAAAGTTAATCCAATGGAAAAGTGGCTTGAAATGTACGGTACAGTGGATAAAGATGCTGAAGCTTCAAGCTACAAAGAAAGTTCCCGAATGAAAAGCCGGGAATTTATAAAAACAATGAAAATTGATGCCAGACTGGATTTGCATGGATTGACCCGGGATGAAGCCTGGATCGCCTTATCAGGGTTTGTAAACGACTGCGTGCGCAAAGGCTTAAAAAAAGTACTTATTGTGCATGGCAAGGGAATTCATTCAGGCTCTTCTGATCCTGTTCTGGGAACAATGGTGAGGACTTTTATTCAGCAGAACAGTCACATGGGTGCAAGCGGCCATCCTGACAGAACTCTTGGCGGCAGTGGTGCAACCTGGGTATTGTTAAAATAATTTTTAACTGTATTTTTCGATTTTTCTTTGCATTATTTTTGTAAAGTATTATCTTTAAGGGTATTGAGGTATTTATTTGGAAGATTTATATGCTATTCTTGGTGTATCAAAAAATGCATCCCCGGCAGAAATAAAATCAGCTTACAGAAAACTCGCCATGAAATATCATCCGGACAGAAATCCCGGGGATAAAGAGGCTGAAGAAAAATTCAAAAAAATCTCAGCTGCTTATAATATTCTTGGTGATGAACAGAAACGCCGGGAATACGATACATTTGGTTCGACAGATACCACATATAATACTTATGGAAATAATCAGGGAACATATTCTAATGGTGCTGATCCTTGGGCTGAATTTTTCAGACAGGCACAGCAGGAAGCATATCGCCGTCGTCAGCAGCGTGCTGAGCAGGGGTATGAGGATGAAGATCCTTATCAGTCATATTACTGGAATAATTATGGCAATCAGTGGAGAGACAACCGTTTTGATTCAAAGGCTTTTTGTCTGAGATTTATTCTGATTAACGTACTGATTTTTTTTGTATGTTCAAGTTTGTTGAAAACAATTATTCCATTTTTATTATTCCCGATCGGGCACATTCTCTGTTTCGGTGGAATCATTGTCAGTGCCCTGGGAATCGTAAAAGGTCTAAAAAGACTGTTTAGCGGTCGCGGAAAATGATGCGTCCTTTGTTCAGGTCATAAGGTGAAAGTTCAACCTTTACGCTGTCACCAGGTACGATTCTGATGTAGTGTTTGCGCATTTTGCCTGAGAGGTGAGCCATGATTACATGACCACCATTCTTCAATTCAACACGGAATGTTGTGTTAGGCAAAGCTTCTTTAACAATTCCCTCAACTTCGATAGCGTCTTCTTTAGCCACGTTTCCTCCAAAAATAAATCGCAGAAATTAATAGAAAAAAGTTGTTATTTTGCGATTTCTTCTATATATTATTATCTATTATTCGAAAATAATGTCAACAAGTGGAAAAGATGCACCCACTTAGACCATTATTAAAGGGAGGATTTCTTTCATTATGGAAAAGGAATTTATTGAAAAAATGAAGGCAGCGCTCTTGGAACACCGCCAGGTAATCCTCGATTCAATTGCTGACCAGAACAAAACTTTTGAAAAAATTGTAGAAACTGCAGATACAGGTGATGTAGTTGACGTTGCAACTGATGTTGTAGACGGACAGCTTCTTGAATCACTTGGTGCCCAGGATGTTCTTCGTCTTGAACAGATTAAGAATGCCCTTGACCGCATTAATCAGGGAAAATACGGATACTGTCTTAAATGTGGAAAAGAAATTCCTGCTGCCCGTCTTGAAGCAATGCCATACGCATTTTTGTGCATTGACTGTCAGCGCCTTGCAGAACGCCGCCACTAATCTTACAGTTTAATAGACTTTATTGAGCCGGCATACGGAATGAATTGTTCTGTGTAGCCGGCTTTTTTTGCAGCCTCAATGGCTCTTTCAAATCCAAAATCAATTTTTTCGGCATTGTGACAGTCTGAATTAATGATGACCGGGATATTTTTTTCTTTCATAAGTTCAAGACAGTATTCTCCCGGGTAGAGCACATCATATCCCCTTGCCAGAGCTCCCGTATTGATTTCTACAAGGCAGCCGTTTCTGGAGATTTCTTCAACAAGAGCTTTAATTTCAGACTTGTACCAGGATTCATTTTCATCAAAAAAAGCACCTTTGCTGTTGAATTTACGTATTAAGTCACAGTGTCCGAGAATATCAAAATCACCTTTTTGCAGCATCTGACGTTCCTGCTCAAAATAACGCTGAACTGCTTCCTTTGGATTTCCGCTGCAGTAAGTTTTTATTCCCTCTGCCAGCCTGTCTGCACTCCAGTCCATGGCAAACATTCCCTTTTCATTAAAAATAAAATGAATTGAGCCGATTAAAAAGTCAGGAGAAAAATCCTTATACTGCTCAAAAGATGGAACTGTAAGCTGATCTTTGTAATCAATGTAATCAGCTTCAAATCCAAGGTTAATTGCAATTTCATTGCTGAAAGTTTTTGATAGACTCTTGATTTCATTTATATAAGCAGAATAATCATCATGAGAAACATAACTGTCATCGTAGACAAAAGGCCACATGGCATGGCTTGAAAATCCAAGAATTTTGATACCACGGGAAATTGCAGACAGAACCATTTCTTCAGCAGTAGAATGAGCGTCGCAGAATTGTGTGTGAGTGTGAAAATTTGTCTTCAAAACAATCTCCTGAAAAAAATGAAACTGTAATTATAAAGTGTTTATTTTTTCCACTTAGGTTTGATTTTCTTAAATCTTCCGAATTCCTGTGTAAAGAAAGTCAGATTCAATTCAACAGCATTTGCATCTTTCTTCTTGGCTGCATTTTCAAGACGCTTGCCATATTCGCAGAGAGATTTAGCACTGAGAGTTGCAGAACTTCCTTTGAGTGTGTGCCCAAGTTTTGAAAGTTCATCAAAATCTGAAGATTTAACCAGTTTTTCAGCAGTCTCAAGCAAACCTTCCGTCTGCAGTGTAAAGGCGTCAACCATTCTTGTGGCAAGTTCCATATCTCCTGCAGCAGTATCAAGAAAGTCATCCTGATCCCAGATTTCACCTGGAACAGCATTTGTCGACTCGAGAATTGCCATCTGCTGCACTTCAGGAAAGTCCATGACAGTGTCCCACTTCTGAAGACAGTTTTTTATGGCCGATGATTTGAAAGGTTTTACCAGAATATCGTTTATGCCGATTTTTCTGTATGATTCAAAATCCCCTTCATCGTTATTTGCAGTACATGCAACAATGATTCCACTGAATTTTCTTTTTCGTAAAGCTTCAGTTGCTTCAATTCCGTTCATGACAGGCATATAAATGTCCATAAAAATCAGGTCGATTCCTGCTGTTTTTTCAACAACTTCAACAGCCTGCTTTCCGTCTTCCGCAAGATATACATCTGCACCAAATTTGCGCAGAAAAGTTTCAAGAAGCTTGCGGTTAACAGGGTGATCTTCTGCAATAAGAACTTTCATTCCTCTGGCCAGATTTGAATCATCCAGCTTCTTATCAGGTGACATTGTAATTTCAGAATCAGGACCGTAATTTTCAAGTCCCAGCTTGGAATTTGAAAAGGCTTCATTTATAAGATCGTAAAGCTTGTTTTTCTTGAAAGGCTTATAAAGGTAACCGTTGTACCAGTTGAGCATTTTCATTTTGGCTTCACTTTTCATCTGACCTTCAGGAACAAGAAGATAAAGCTTAGGTTTATTGATGATCTGATTGTTGTTTTTTACTTCACTGGCAAAAAACCAACCGTCTCTTGCCGGAAGAATCATGTCGCAGAAAACAATAGTAAATGGACGCTGAACAGTCTCCGCAAAAATTATCTGATTGATGGCTTCTTCTGCAGTATTTGTGGTGATGATATTCTGTGCTCCAAGATGTTCCAGTTTTTGCTGGAGGCTTTTTGCTGAAAGATTGTTGTCATCCACAATAAGGATTTTCTGATCTTTGCCTATTGTCGGAATAGTTTCAAAGTTAGGCGTTTCAACCCGAGGAAGAGGCAGATAAAAAAAGAAAACGGAACCGCCGTAAGGATTTGATTTTACTCCGATTGTTCCTTTCATTACAGAAACAAGATTTTTACAGATACTCAGCCCAAGACCTGTTCCCCCGAATTTTCTGTATGTACTGATATCGGCCTGATAATAATCTGTAAAAAGTTTAGTCTTTTTGCTGTCAGGAATACCTACTCCAGAATCCGTAACGCTGAAATAGATTCCATCATTCTGACTTTTCAGTTCAACGTGAATGTAACCCTGGTTCGTAAATTTAACGGCATTTTTAATTAGATTGAGAATTACCTGCTGAACGCGAACAGGATCGCCGCTGACCATTGGCGGAATGTCATAACTGATGTCAGTAACGATCTCAACACCACGGTTAAATGCTTCAATGCTTACAAGGTCAACAACCTGTTCTGTAAGGCTTACAACATCAAAAGGAATTGATTCAAGTCTAAAATCGTTGCTTGAAATTTTTGTAAAGTCCAGGATGTTGTTTGCAAGGTCCAGAAGAACGTCAGCAGAAAATTGAATCTGTCTGATATATTCCATCTGCTCCTTATCCAGGTTTGTATCTTCAAGCATTTCTACAGTGCTGATGATTGTCTGGATTGGAGTTCGGATTTCGTGGAGAGTACCGGCCAGAAACCGGCTGGCAGTAGCTACTTCGTTGTTAGAGTTTGACATTTAACAATTCCACAGCTTTTTTGATGATAGCATCAGGCTTCTGGGGTTTAGGAAGATATCCTTTCGCACCTAAACTGAAAGCCTGAATTACCATTTCCCGCTGAACGGCCTGTGAGTAAATGATGATTGGAGTGCTGTCAAATTTATCATGAAGGGCTTTGAGAATGTCAAAACCGCTGATTCCAGGCATAAGAATATCAAGAACGATGAGAGAGAATTTATTAGCATTGAGCGCCTGCAGAAATTCCGAACCGCTGGTGAAGGTTTCAACTTTTGCACCGATGGCGTTAAAACTTGCAGACAGAAGCTGGCGTACAACTGCATCATCGTCAACAACAGCAATTTTTAATGTAGAGCTGTCGCTGCTTTCCTGAGCATCAATAGCACCAGTGTCAGAATAAAAGCGCATTTCAATAGAGCCTTCAGACTGTTCACCAGTGGATTCAAGAATTTTGTCAGTAATAAGTTCTGGCATGCTTCCTGTTGCATCGCCTTCAACAAGGGAATTCAAAACAGAAGAAAGATTCTGTACGACTTCAATGCCAGTATAAGCCGGATGCCCTGCAATGAGTTCTTTTGTAAAATCGCTGAAAGACAGAACCTTGATATTTTTATTGGAAATACGAGGTTCAGCAATCATGTTGTCAAAAAGCATTTCAAGATTGGCACCATCAACAAAACTCAGTTCAAGGTCGCTCATCATGAGGACAACTTTTGGATTCTGAAGATGGTTAGCATCAATAAGTTCAGTGAGTTTGTAGCGGAGAAGGGCAAGTTTTTCCCGGTTAAGTCCCTGGGCAATTTCAACAAAGATGATGTTGTTGTTCAAATGGATATCAAGAACACATGGAGTAACGTCCATTGAAAGGGAAGTCCTCAAAATACGGCCGATAGATTCAAAGAAAATGTCAAACTTAATCGGTTTCTTAAAATATTTGACAACGCCGTATTGAACAAGACTTGCAGCCTTTTCGTTAGTGATTGAAGGCCCTGTCATAATTACGGGAATTCCAGTTGCATTAGGATCTGCCCGCTTGTGCTGCAGAAATTCCATCATGTCATCAACTGATTCTGCAATATCAAGAATAATCAGGTCAGGCATAAGGGAAGTTACCTTAATAAAGGCGTCACGGTGTCCCTGGGCGTGTTCAACCTGGATATTTTCGAGAGCAAGTTTTTCTTTAAGATATTCCCTGAACATTGGGGTTGCATCAATCAGTAAAACATTTTTCATAGTACCTATATTATCGGCAACTTTTGCAGTGCACAATATGGATTTTGTGTTAAAATTATAAGAGAGGACGCCCAAAGGTAGCGGAACAATGCAGAACGTACGACCACGGGCAGCTCGCAGGAAGGTAGAATTTATGAATATTGCAGTATTTCTGGCTCCAGGATTTGAAGAAGTTGAAGCCTTGACAGTAGTAGATTATTTGCGTCGTGCCAATCAGAATGTAACACTTGTTTCTGTTCCGGAAGACGGTTCTGATGTTGTAAGTACAATCGTAAAAGGCGGACATAATGTTTCAGTAGTTGCAGATATTTTGCTCAGAGATTATATCAGTCAGCTGTCTGGAGGTGAGCCTGATGCAATTTATTTTCCAGGCGGCTCAATGGGTGCAAAAAATCTTGCAGCCAATCAGTTTTTGTTCCAGCTTGCAACAAAAATGGCACGCCGTGGCAAAATTGTAGCCGCCATCTGTGCAAGTCCTGCAGTTGTTTTAGCACCTACAGGTATTTTGCAGGACCGCAAGTGGACATGCTATCCAGATATGGAAAATGAACTGGCAGAATACTGTGGAAGTGCCGTAAAAGCCGAAGAATTAATGGAAAATGCACAGCACATCCGCAATGTACCTTTTGTTCTTGATACAAATATTCTCACAGGAAGAGGAGCCGGAACAACAGAGCAGTTTGCAATGATGTTTGTAGAACTTGCCGCCGGCCCTGAGGTTGCCCGCCAAATTCACGATGCAACCTGTCAGAGATAAATGATAAAAAAAAGGCTAACCGTTGAGAAGTTCTGATAACTTCCGGGATAGCCTTAATTTTTTAAGTATTATTGCAAGTTAACTTTTGAAGGAATTGTAGTTTTCAGTTCATCATTGACGAACAATTTACCAGTTTCTGATAGCAGAAAGTTGGAAGTTGAGCCTTTTTCTTCAACCAGCCAGTTTGTGTCAATCTGAGTACTTTTGCCCTTGATGTTAACTGTAGAACCATCGGAGATGTAGATTCCACCTGTAGAATTTGTGCTTTCTGTGCTTATGTTATTCTGCATCAGGACGTTTGATAAAATATTAACTGTCGGATAGGCTGACACACCGTTTTTTGTGTAAATAGCTCCTGCGTTCTGAGATGTGTTACGACTGATTTGAAAAAACGATGAAGTTGAAGCTTCTTTTTGACCTATATTAATTACAGCATTGTTTTGTGCAACGATTGTGCCGTTGCCATCTGTTCCAGTTGTGCATGTATTGTGACTGATTGATCCTGTTATAAGATTTGCAGTTGAGCCATTTACTGTCAGTATATTTTCACATGTGTTGTATTTGATGTCGCCTTTAGTAAAATCAAATGTTCCGGAACTTTGAACAATGATGAGAGGTTTTAGTGATTTAACATAGTTAAAACCTGCATTCATCAGGGAGAGTTTTCCGCCGTTGTTTATAATCAGCGCTTGCTGTAACTCTACCGTGCCGGCATCTTCAGATTCTGCTCCTATGGACATGGAAGAATAATCACTGGCATCAAAAGTAACAGAACCGTCTTGAGTAATCAACAACTGTGTTTTTGGGCTATTAAGTGAAATGACAGTATTGTTTTTCTGTGCTTTTATATGAATGGTTTTGTTGATGATGTATGTATCGGTAGTTGCATCAGGATTTTCAGTGAAGTTACATGCTGCAGATTTCAGAAAGACAGTCGCTTCTGTAATTGAGTCATCACTGTTGATTTTTGACAGAGCCTGACCTAATGTAGAAAAAGGATTTGCCTCTGAACCATCACCGCCAGTACTGCTGCCTTTTACATAAAATTCATTGGAAGCAGGTGTCGCAGTTGAGTCTGAGATTGTGAATTCTGTTTCAACGGCCGGTAAAGTGAAAGTTGATTTGTTTATATCTTCGTATTGATATTGAATTGAGACAGTATGCTTTCCTGGTGTTAAGTACTGAACAGTATAAGTGTAGTCTGATCTAATCAGCAGGGCTACTAAAGATTCTGGACTTTCTCCATCAATTGAGATAGAGATATTTCCTGCAGGAAGAGGACAGCCTGTTGAAAAATTGACGGTAGTTATATCGTAAGTAGTTGTAATTGAGTTTATCGTAATAACAGGACGATAAAAAACAAGTGCAGGTGAAGTTATGCTGGTATTTTTTTGATCGCCTGTTGTGAGGATCATAAGCTCAGTGCTAGAAGTGAAAGAGTGACTAAATTCACTCGATGTGCTGTAAAAATTGCCTTGAGTATCAACATTCATCCATGAATAAGTGTATGGGGATACGCCACCTGAAACTTCACCTTTGATAGAGTACGTTTTTGACGGTTCAACAATATAATAAATGCCAGTTATTCCATCAATAATAACAG
Source organism: Treponema sp. (assembly GCA_045597415.1). Taxonomy (GTDB): domain Bacteria; phylum Spirochaetota; class Spirochaetia; order Treponematales; family Treponemataceae; genus Treponema_D. The sequence goes on from JAZLKD010000006.1 coordinate 104,706, forward strand.
GTGAAATGGTTTTACCGTTGTTGTCTTTTACTAAAGTTTTCACTGATAAAGACTGTATTTCGTTCATTTGGATTATGATATCAACCGGAGAAGATTTACCTTTATATATTTCTGCTGGCTGATCATCAGAAGTAGTTCCTGTTCCGATTACGGATCCATTTCTCAGTGCATTGAGAGTAACAGAATAAATTCCGTCTTCCAGTGGATCAGACTGGATTGTCCGTGAAGAAGCCGGGACTGTTTTTTTCTGTACCGGGATATCTTGTGAAGCGGCAAAAATCAGCATTTCATAATGTGTAATGTCGCCTGCAGAAAAAGCTGAACGGGCATGGCTGTGCGGAAGATTAACTGTGATAGTTCCAAGTCGTGCTTCAAAAAGACTGCTGCAGGAAAGTAAACAAACTGAAAGAAAAAGACCTGCTAAAAAAGTAAAAATTCTAGATTTCTTCATTTTAAACATCTCAAATTATAAGATTTTTACTTTTTACAATAATAATATTATAACTTCGATTTGAGACGTTGTCTTGAATTGACAGGTCAAAAATATAAAAATGAGGAAATTAATCAGTAATTTCTGGAGAATAATTTTCTTCCAGAGCGTAGATTTTACCGGTATAGGTCTGTTCGTCAATGATTACAGTTCCCAGTACAGTTGAATAAATGTTCTTCCCTCCAGTAGTTTCCGTTACGGTGTTTTCGTTAATTGAAGATTTATCTGTAACTTCAAGTGTTCCTGAACTGACATAAATACCGCCGCCCATTTTGGCACTGTTTCCAGTGATTACGGCACCATCAACTGTTACCGCTGCTTTTGAGCCTACGTATACGGCACCACCATAGCTTGAGCCTACATTGTTGTTTTGCAAAACTGTATTTGTGTTTAAGTGAACTTCTGCATCTTCACTGTCAGCCCTTATTAAACTGCTGCTTGTAATATCTTTTTAACCTGTGATGGCAAGAATACCTGTACCTTCCCCACCAAATTCAAAATAACATGACTGGATTAAATAAAAGAGATAGTTCTGATATGAAACCTTATTGATGATTTCGGCACCACTTTCCTTTGCAATGATCTTAATGACAGGATTTTTGCCATAAGCAATTGTTACAGGAGTCTCGGCAGTAAATGTTCCTTCGAGGGCAATAACAACCGGTTCGTAATTACCGGAAATCGTTGAAATATAATCAGTTACATCCGACCATGTATTATCAGAACCGTTAAAGGATTTTGTAACCTGTATATCACCAACATATTCATTTACAGTAATAACTGCTTCAAAGATTTTTGCTGTTTCAGCTGAACCAAAAGAAATGAAGTCTTCAGCATCTGTATTTTTGATAAAAGTTGCTTCACAAGTATAATGGTAAACGCCAGGTTCCTTATTTGCAGGATGTGTGTATGAAATATCTGTTGCTCCGCTGATGGCAGTTTTTTCGTCGCTGGCAGAAATGATGTACCACTGATATGCAGTTGAGTATGGAACAAGACTTTGAGCTTCTCCCCCTGGTGTCAGATAAAAGTTTACAGGATAAACAGGTCCCTGTGACTGGGCCAGAAGTGCAAAAGCTTCGTTCTGTTTTATTGAACGGTTAACAACAGAAGGAGTATCAGTTGAATTATCAGCAGTCCAGATGGTTTTGATGTTGTTGAGGACTGTTTCAAAGCCTGATTCAGTATCTCTGATTGTAACAGGAACGTAACCTGATTCTGTAGTTTTATATGTTACGGAATAATCTGTAAGTGGGGCCGATTGTGTAAGGTCTTTGTAAAGTCTGGAAACAATAAAATCACCTATTGTGTAACCGCTCGTTTTAGTTACGTCACTTTTGAGAGAGGCATCAAGTCCTGTTATGATTTTATCAAATGTTACTGTATAAGTTTTTTGTGTTTCAAAAGTTGAACCGTCTGTTAATTCTGCAGAATATTCAAGTGTGAAAGTTTTTTCTCCAGCTTCATTAAGTTCAACTTCAAAGGTGGTGTCAGTGGCATCCATTTCTGAACCGGAGGCGATGGTTTTGATTTCTTCGTCGTCCATCAGCACTTTATATGAACCGAAGTTGATGAAAGGTTTGTGTAATTTTACAGAGGCAATGCTGTTTTCCTGTTTTACTGTCAGTTCAGCCTGATCAGGGCGACAGATGTTGATGCAGGAAACATGAGGTTTTGGTTCTTCTGCAGAGTCAGAAACTTTACCGGCAAATATATAAGTACTGTCAGCAGCAATTGTAACGTTCAGTTCAGGTTCATTTGATGTAATTATCTGTGGCGTAGGATTTGCATCAGTGTAAATATAAGTCCAGTCATAATTGTAAGGTTCAACACCATCTTCCGGAGTCATGGTGAGAGTCAGGGTTTCACCTTTATTGCAGATGAATGTTACGGGTGTAGTGCCTTTAACAGGGAAAATTTCTGTGCCGTCACTGTTTACAACCTTAATGGAACCTGCAGAAAAATATTTGAGCATTGAAACTGTAACTGAGGCAGTTGTCTGTCCATTGATTTTTATTGTATGTTTCGGATTTGCATCGTCAGAAATGGCGATACAGTTTTCATCTTTGTCAAATGCATCAGCGTGGACAAGATAAATACCGTCATCTAGGGAATCAAAATATACAGATTTTCCGGTCCTGCATTTTAAACGTTCTTCTTTTGCACCGGTTTTAATTTCTGTTGCAGAAACGTTGTAGTATGAAATATCAGCAGGGTTGTATGCAGCCCTGGCTGCAGTCTGGGGAAGATTTATTACGAGAGCAGAAGGTCGTGCTTCAAAAAGGCCGCTGCAGGAAATAAAAAAAACTGAAAGGAAAAATGCAGCTAAAAAAGTAAAAATTCTGGAATTCTTCATTTAATTGTTCCTTAGTCAAAAGATTTTTACTTTTTATGATAGTCCTATTATAACTTTTTTTTCGTGCGTTGTCTTGTCTTAATGCTGAGAAAATTGAAATGCCGGCAAATTGTAAATCAGTTTATTTTTTGAACCGTTGAATATGTTTCATTGTTGTAAATTGTGGTTGTATTGATGAAAAGCTTTGTGCCGTTTGCCGTATTGGAATTGCCTAAGGTGTTGTCTTTTAAAGACTCGTCTGGTGATTCAACGGTAAGTGTCGTATAGGAATTCTGATAAATTCCACCGCCATTGCTATAGGCATGATTTTCTGTAATATAAGAGTCAGATGAAACTGTAAGAGTTGACGATACAGGTTTGTTACTTCCTGAAAGGTATATTCCGCCACCAAGACCTTTGCTAGTTTCTGAATTGATGCCGGCGATGTTTAATCTTACATACGAATCGTTTTTGATTTCACCATTGATTGTAGCAATGAATAAACCACCTCCGTTAGTAGTACACCTGTTGTCAACAATTTCTGCATTGTCCATGACAAAATCGATTCTTGAATATGTTCCTTCTACACCTGTAGTACCCGATGGTGTATACCGCCCTTTTGCATAGACACCACCGCCGTTTTTACCTGAATAGCAGTTTTTGATTGTACATTTTTTAAGTGTCAGGCTTACAGAATCGCCGGTTTCTTTAACCTGAGTGTGGATTGCCCCTCCCATTGTTTCGTCTGCTGAAGTAGAGTTAAAGTTGTTCAGAAGAAAGCAGTTATCTGAGATTGTGAGGTTTCCGTATGAATAAATTAATGGAGCTGTTGAAGTGAGACATGTTGCAGAGTAGGTTGTTTCGCCTTCATGCAAAACAATTTCACCGCATCTTCCGTGAAGTTCCAGTTTGTGGCTTTCGTTTCCGCCGAGAGTGAGGGATGCTCCCTGTTCTACCTGGAACAAGGCACCGTCTGTAAATGGATTCTCGCCTGTTTTTCTGTCGATGACAACATCAGCATCAGGATAAATTAATACATTGCCTTTGACAGAAATAGTTTCGTCGGCAGAACAGCTGCCGTAAATTATGAATGTTTCTGGTTCTGTTCCTGTATAGGATTCAACAGCGGTTTTAAGCTCACTCCACTGTGAATATCGGTTGCCGGATGGAGATGTGGTTGTGTTTTTAACTGCAGTTCCTGAAATATTGATTTTTGAAGATTTCCACAGTGTTACCTGAGGTGCTTCTTCAGTACATACAACAATGTACGCACTGATACGTGTAGCAGGATATTCAACGTCAGCAGTAAAATTAATGTTGTTCAAGCCTTTTTTAAGTTCAACATCTGAACTGATCTGCACGAGACTTTTGGAAAGCCAGTCCATATCTTCTGCCCAATTGATTGTTCCGTCTGCAGGTTTATTTTGAAATTCCTCAATGAGTGATTCCATAGCAGAGTCATCAAAACTACCGTCAGCATCAGGTTCGCCTGTTGTATAAAACAACCGGGCATCTGCCTTTTTATATGGCACGTCAACATGCAGATTAAAATTTACAGAGGCAGATTCTGCATCCTGTCCGGCAGCAGGTTCTTTTACAGTAAATGAATCAGAATGAACTATGTTTGAGAATGTAACTTCTTTTTCGCTTAAATCAGGATTAATTTCAAGCATCAATGGAACTGTAGTTGTGATACCGGCTATGGCAGTTGCAGTAACAGATCCTTCTGCAAAAATGTAGTCGCTGTTATTATCGCTGAAAAGGTATGCGTAGCCTTTAATACTGTATTGGCTGGCATCAAGTGGACCGGAGAATACAGTTGTTCCAGGCAACCCTTGTCTGGTAATGAATGGCTGTTCACTGTCAGCCTTGTAAAATTCTATTACATAATGATCTATATCACTGGCATTCCATACAGAGCGGCTGCTGCTTCCTAACTGGACAACAAAAGAGTCAGTTCCCCGGGGAGTAAAAATATCAGCACATGAAACAAACATCAAAAAAGAAAGAAGTGCTGTCATTCTAAAAAACAATCGTCTCATAAAAACCTCACTAAAAAAAGGATATTAAAAAGTTCATGGCTTAAAAAAAGTGTTGCTGGCCAAGGCAAAGCCATCAATAACAAGCAATACTTTTTACGGACATAGCCAAAATTATAACACGATTTTTATGATTTGACAGTTGAACAGGATATATAAAAGCCGTGGGAATAGGATATATAAAAGTCGTGGGATTTTAAGGGCGCAGCCCTTAGGAGAAGGGGTAGCGGAAGACGCGACAAAGTGGAACAAGTGGCAAAGCATGCTTTGACATTTGTGGAGCGGCTTGCGGCTGGAGCGAGGGGAAGGCTTTCCCCCCTGCCACAAAAAAATCCCGCCGGCTCAAGACAAAATCTCAAACTCAGCGGGACTTATCAATTAGCAATCATTAATTAAAAATTAACTACGGGCGTACAATGATGCTTGCAAGTTCTGGGCACTTTTCAAGATCTTTCTTGAGTCCTTCTTCGCGAGCCTTGTTCTTGTAGTCCTTGCTCTGGAAAGAGTATGTGATGTTTGTGTGAACATCGTAAGTTCCTTCCATGATTTTTACAGCGTCTTCAGTCATTACAAGTTCTTCGTCTGTTGGAATTACGAATACTTTAACTTTTGAGTCGTCTGCAGAAATGCAAGTTTCAGCGTTTCCAGTGTTAGAAAGTTTGTTCCTTTTAGGATCAATTTTGATACCCAGGTGTTCAAGACCTTCAAGAGCCTTTCCGCGGATAAGAGCTGAGTGTTCACCAACGCCGGCTGTGTAAACGATGGCGTCTACAGGACCGATTGCAGCAATGTATGAACCAAAGTATTTCTTGAGGCGGTAGCATTCCATATCAACAGCAAGCTGTGCATCTGGATTGCCTTTTTCTGCAGCGTCAGCAATGTCGCGGCGGTCAGAAGAAAGACCTGTAAGACCGAGAAGACCAGATTTCTTGTTGAGGGCAGTGTCCATTTCGTCAGCAGACATGCCAGTCTGGCGCATGATGTAGAATGGAAGGGCACAGTCCATATCACCTGAACGAGTTCCCATTACGAGACCTTCAAGAGGAGTGATACCCATTGATGTATCGAAACACTGACCGTTTTTAACAGCACACATAGAAGCACCGTTACCAACGTGAGCGATGATGATGTTTGTATCTTTAGGATCTTTTCCGAGAAGTACAGATGCGCGTTTTGCAGTGTAGAGGAAAGAAGTTCCGTGGAAACCGTAGCGGCGTGCACCGTATTTTTCGTACCATTCCTTTGGAATAGCGTAGCGGTAGCTTGAAGCTGGCATAGTCTGGTGCCATGCAGTATCCATTACAGCAACCTGTGGAACAGATTCAGGAAGAACTTTCTGAGCAGCTTCAATACCCATGATGTTAGCTGGCATGTGGAGTGGACCAAGGCCAGAAACTTCCGGTGATTTGAAAACTTCAAGAACTTCTGGAGTTACTTTTACAGATTTAGTGAATTTATCTCCACCATGGAGAACGCGGTGTCCTACAGCGCCGATTTCGCTCATGCTCTTGATAACGCCGTGATCTTTGTCAGTGATAGCGTTAAGGATAAGTTCGATAGCTTCTTTGTGAGTTGGACATGGGCTTTCAAGAACGAATTTGTCCATTCCCTTTGGTTTGTGAGTGATTACAGAACCAGGAGCAGTGATGCGTTCAACAACACCAGTTGCAAGAACGTCTTTGTTGTCCCAGTCATAAACCTGATACTTAGCAGATGATGAACCACAGTTCAATGTAAGAATTACCATTTGATTCTCCTATAATTCATAAAAAATAACTCTTCAATTATAGAACTCTGATAGCTTTTTTTCAATTAAGAAAATGTTAGACAAAGGGCGTCCCGGCTGGTTTCGACAAGCTCAACCGACGCCGTCGGAGTATTACGCCTTCGCTAACGCTCATCCTCCTCGGCTTCGCCTGCGGTGGACTAAAGGGCTCCATGTTCCTGACGCGGATTATCCTTCAAACCAGTTTTCAATCTTTAAGCCGAACTGTTCTGAAATTGGCTCAAAATGCTTTGTGTTTCTTGTAACAAGAGTCATGTCTTCTGCCAGGGCTATGGCTGCAATGAAGGTGTCGTCTGCGGGAACGATTTTGCCGGTTCGGCGTGTTTCAGCCAGGATTTTGGCATGAATTCTGGCCGCTTTTGTGTCGTAGTTCATTACAGGATAAGTTTCCAGAACATCATTTTCTATAAAATCGAGAATATAGTTTTTTCTTTCTTCATCCTGTAGTCTTTCTGCACCGTATAGCATTTCCTGAATGGTAAAAACTGTTGTGGCGCAGTCAGAGTTGTGTTCAACAAGTTTTTTCAGGACATTAAAATCAGCATTGTATCTGACTAATTCAGAAATTATGTTTGTATCAAGAATATAATTGTGAAGTTTTGTATCATTCATTTCCAGCTCTCCAGTACTTCGTCCCAGCAGTTGCTTTCTTTGACAAGCTGAGGTTCGTTTCTGATTTCTTCCAGAATTCTGCAGAACTCTTCGCCAATATCTTCCCCTTCATACAATTCCTTGTGCCGCTCCCGGAACAGTTTTGCCCGTTCAACGATGTTCAGCTTTTTGCGGTATGCTTTTCGTTCTTCCAGAAACTGGTGAAATTCTTCTATTGAAATGAGTACTGCAACTTCCTTGTTGTGCCGTGAAAGAATTACTGGGCCTTCTTCTTCTGCCTTGTGAATGTAAAGTGGAAGTTTATTTTTAGCTTCAAAAACCGGAACAGCCTGTGTCATGATTGCGCCTCCTGTAAATAATATAGTGTGCTATAGCTATATTGTCAAATTTATATGGCTATAAAATTCAGGATTTATAATCCAGGCATTGCTGGGGATTTGTCCGCTGCAATAATTAATGTTTGAAACAAACTATTTTCAAAATGTTATGTCCGAAAATTGTATTGCCGCGCCGATTTCAAAAAAACGGATTAACAATTTTCACACCTTCAATTTCCTGTCCGTGGTTTAAATCTTCGGTGTATAAAACAGAACATCCTGTATCAATAGCCATGGCAAGTATAAGTGAATCCCAGTAACTGAACTGGGTTGATTTGCTGATTTGCATGGCATGCAGGACATTTTCTGTTTTTATCTCATACACAGGAAAAGTCTCTGCCAGTTTCTGAACTTCGAACATTGCATCTTGTTTTGAAAAATTTAATTTTCTGACCGTAACATTGAAAAATTCTCCGAGAGTCTGAGTTGATATTACTGGTTCTGCGCTGATAAGTATTTGACTTAAGAAATTTGAACAGACTGTCTGCTTTCTGGAATTTGAATTGTCAAATGGATAGATTAAAATGTTGGTGTCTAAAAAACATCTATCGCTCATGCATATCCTCTCGAGTCCATTTTTTGCCTTGAAAATCAATTGAATGAGAATGGGCATATTGCAGGAATTCTGTCATGTTTTTTTGTGCTTCTTCTTTTACAGGAATTTGAATGTCATTCCAGTTTACCTTTTGCGGCTGTGATTTTCGTTTTTTTGATTCAAGTTCAACTTCTTCCGTCATGCTCTGGGCAACTGCAGTCAAAAGCCGTGATTTTTCAGACAGAAGCAGATGGGGTAAAAGCTTGATGATCTGTGAGTAGTAATTTTCCGTTCCAAAGGCGAGAACTGGCGAGGCAACAGCAGTTTCACCAAAAGAAGGATCGAGTTCGTAACGGACATTCTTTTTTACAGGTTCTTTAGAATTCAGCAATTCATCATAAGAAATGTCATACAAGGTGCATAATGCTTTGATTGCACTCAGGGACGGTTCTGTATCTCCTCTTTCGTACTTGTTATACATCTGACGGGAGATTCCAATTTCCTGTGCGACTTCGGCCTGAGACAATCCGCGTTTTTCCCGTAATTCCTTTAGTTTTTGCTCCATAAGAAAAATATACTCTGATTGAAATTTAAAGTCAAATTTATTTGCGTAAAAAATGTAAATATATTTGACAGAATCAAGATATATATTTTCTCTGCAAACATCCTTTTTTTATAAATCCATACAGTTTTACAACTCCGTTTTCACATGTTAGAATATTTCCGTACTCTGCTCTCCCGAAAACTGAATCGGGGGGGGTACGAAAGTATAGTGATTTTAAAATTTCACGAAGGAGTTTTTATGAAAAAGTTTAATTTCTTTAAGGCAGTTGCTGCACTTTCATTGCTTGTGGCAAGTGCCTTTTTTGTGTCGTGTTCAAATGACGATGAGTCCCACGAGCACACCTTTGCAACAGCATGGTCATACGATGCCACATACCACTGGCACGCCGCAACCTGTGAACACACAGACCTGGTAAAGGACAAGGCAGAACACAGTTTTGGTGAGTGGACAGTTGCAGTAGCACCAACAGAAGCAACTGAAGGAATAAAATACAAAGAATGTTCTGAATGTCGTCATTACAGTGTAGTAGAAACAATTGCAAAACTCGACCACACTCACACATTTGCCACAGCTTACACCAGCGACGCAACACACCATTGGTACGCTGCAACCTGCGGACACACAACAGAGGTAAAGGACAAAGCTGAACATACTTTTGGTGAATGGACATCAAACAATGATGCAACAGTTACATCAGATGGAACAAAATCGCGAATTTGTTCAATTTGTCAATATAAGGAAACAGTTGCTGATGAAGGTACTAAAATCACACCTACAGTAACGAGGTTGGATGATAATTTTGTAAAGGTAACAGGTGTCCCAATCAAAGGAACAGAAACCTGGACACCAAGTTCAAGTGTATTTGTAACCGGAAGAGAACTTACAATTCCATCACTTGTAGTATGTGACCACGAAGTAACAAGAGGTGAGTACAAGGAACTAATGAAAATTGATTTAAAATCCTTTGGTTATCGCGATGAGTGGTCACACGCCTATGACAAAGATGGAAACAGACTTAATGTTGATGAATCCATCAATAACCCTATGGGTATGGTGTCCTGGTATGCCGCGATAGCTTATTGTAATAAATTGTCATTAAAAGAAAACTTAGCACCATGTTACTCAGTAGATGGAATCGATGACTGGGAAAATCTTGAATATAATCAAATACCTAGAACGAATGACGATACTTGGAATGCAGTAACCTGTAATTTTGAAGCAAACGGTTACCGCCTGCCAACAGAAGCAGAATGGGAATGGCTTGCAAGAGGCGGAGAAAACTACACTTATGCAGGAAGTGACATA
>JAZLKD010000007.1:0-15994 GCA_045597415.1 Treponema sp.
AATCGTAGTGACTACGTTTCCGATTCCCAGTGGAATCGTTTTCTGGAGTTTTCAAAGGACTTAGAAACTCCGAATGTCGTGATTAATCTTAAACAGATTAAATTCAATTTCCTCAAGCTTAAAGATGCCTTTCCTTATGCACACATCTATTACGCCATTAAATCTAATCCTGGCGAACCTGTGCTTAAGATGCTGGCGGAACTGGGCTCAAATTTTGATGTTGCCAGTCGCTATGAGCTTGATAAAATCATGTCTCTGGGCGTGACTGGTGACCGTCTTTCTTACGGGAACACAATCAAGAAAGCCCGGGATATTAAGTATTTTTACGAAAATGGCGTAAGAATGTTTGCAACGGACAGTAAGGATGATCTGCGGGCCATTGCAGAAAATGCTCCAGGCAGCCGCGTTTATGTCAGAATCCTTGTTGAAACTTCCGAAACAGCTGACTGGCCGCTTTCAAGAAAATTCGGCTGCCATCCTGACATGGCTTATGATCTTCTTGTAATGGCAAGAGATTTAGGTCTTACTCCTTACGGCGTTTCCTTTCATGTTGGTTCACAGCAGCGTGATATTGGGGCTTGGAATGATGCCATTGCAAAAGTTACATATCTCTACAATTCCCTTGAGGAAGAAGAGGGAATCAAACTTACAATGATTAATATGGGCGGCGGATTCCCTGCACATTACATTCAGCCTACAAACGAACTGGATGTCTATGCCACAGAAATCACAAGATACCTGCACGAAGATTTTGGAGATGAACTTCCAATGATTGTTCTGGAACCAGGACGCTCTCTGGTAGGTGACTGCGGAATCCTGACCAGCGAAGTGATTCTTGTAAGCCGAAAGAACAATACTGCGCTACAACGCTGGGTTTACCAGGATTCAGGAAAATTCAATGGACTTATTGAAACAATGGATGAAGCTATGAAGTATCCTGTAATCAGCTCAAAAGATGCACCGGGAGAAAAAGAAGGCGAAGTGATTCTTGCAGGTCCAACCTGTGACTCTGCTGACATCATGTATGAAGATTTTAAATACAAACTTCCTGTAAATCTGAAGGCTGGTGATAAACTTTATTGGCTCTCAACAGGTGCATACACTTCAACCTACGCCAGTGTTGAGTTTAATGGTTTTCCACCAATAAAAACCTATTATATGGAATAAAAATTTAAGTATATGTAATCTTTAAACTAGACATTGCATATACTTAACAAAGTTCGGCCACAGACTTAACAAGACTCGGTAGCGAAGCGACTCTCCCCCAAGCTGTAAACCTGCGGTTTTCGCTACCACCTGACTTTTACATCAAATTGCCAAAATTACCACCCAAAGTAGCTAAAACTGGGCTTTTGAGTGGTAAAAACGCAATAACAACGCCACAGAAGGCCTTCCGATTTGTATGAATTACCACTCTAATTATAAAAAAAGCCTTTTAGAGTGGTAAAATCCGCCTCCGAAGGCCACATGAACTCAAGCAGATGCCTTATCCTGCATAAGATTCAATTTTTTCCGATTTTTCTTGTTTTTCTGTATTTATGTTGTAAAAATCTATACATAGAACTTGAATATGATTACTCAGGATGTATTTTATATGGAGGTATAAAATGAAGAGATTCAATGTGATGATGCCGCTATTATTTCTACTGCTTTGCTTTCTTTTGCGTTCATCGGATGTTCTTCTGATTCAGACTCGAGTGGAACTGTAAATGGTGGCGGGGAGACAGCAAAGTTTAAGTGTGAAAACTGTAATGCAGAATACACAACAAAAGCTTTGGCTGATGCCTGTGATAAGGAATACGGATGTCCTGAATTTGACCTTGCAAAAAACAAAGACCGTGTTTATTACTGTTTACAAGGAATCTGGATGAGTTATGATAAATCTACAGGAGAAATCAATCAGTCATGGATGCCTGCAGAACTAATTATGGAAGAATCTACTGAAATTTCCATACCAGCAGTTTCTTACAAACAGACTCTTGATGCATATGATCTGGGTGATGATGATAATATCAGCTTTGATCAAGAAAACGATGCAGATGAATATAACAAAATGCTTGGTATCATAAACGATCCAACTACAAAAAAGTATACAATTGATTATTTGGACGTTCTTCCATTTATTCAAATTGTGATGCCGTATAAATTTACTGAAGATATAAAAACAGCTTTCAAAAATAAAGCAGAACCAGTTCTTCCAGAACAATTTAATGACCATAACCTGTTATACTATTATATGTATAAAGAAGCTGACGAGGAAGACGAGGAAGAACAAGGGGCAGTCTACATAATCGATATTGATGATATGAAGATGTATGAAGCTGAAGATCCAGTGTCTACAGATAATAATATTACATTATATGAAGATGATGAAGATGATCCTATATCTATAAGCGGACGATTGAATTTCCCGGACACTTCATCTAAACAGGTTGTAGAAAATCCAGCAGGTTATTCACTCATCAAATACGACTCAAAAATTGAACTTGGAAAGGTTCTGGAAGGAATTCAGATTCCTGTTAATTCACAGATTTTTGTTGATAAAGACGGCAAATATTTCATTAATTTCTTGGCAGGTTAATTAATCAACTGAAATTTTACTTTCAAAAAAGCGGTGTCTGAATAAATAAAAAATTCAGCACCGCTTTTTTTGTATTTAGGGGGACGTCCCTTCCCGAAAACTTTACCCATTCTTAACAGATTACACCCCAATTCTTAACAATCTCCCGCTACATTTTATCCATGAGAAAATTTGAAAAATTGTGGGAAATTATTTTCCTTCTTGCGGCGGGATTCAGTATTCTTGCTGTTCTGCTTATCTGTCTGTTTTTGTTTGCAAATGGTATTCCTGCCATGCACAAAATCGGGCTTACAGATTTTTTGTTTGGAACAAAATGGAAACCAGGGAATGATCTTTATGGCATTTTCCCGATGATTGTAGGAAGCCTTTATGTCACTGCAGGTGCAATCATTGTAGGTGTTCCTATTGGCCTTATGACTGCGGTTTTTTTATCTAAGTTTTGTCCTGTATGGCTGCACAAAATCTTAAAGCCGGCGATTGATTTGCTTGCCGGAATTCCAAGTGTTGTTTATGGTTTTTTTGGACTCATGGTGATTGTGCCTGCCGTTCGAAATGTTTTTGGTGGAAATGGTTCTTCAATTCTTACAGCAAGTCTTCTTCTGGGCATAATGATTCTGCCAACGATTATTTCTGTTTCGGAAAGTGCACTGAATGCGGTTCCTGAAAGTTACTATGAAGGAAGCCGGGCTTTAGGTGCCACTCATGAACGCAGTGTTTTTAGAACCATGCTTCCAGCCGCCCGCTCCGGGATTATGGCAGGAATTATTCTTGGAATTGGCCGTGCTATTGGGGAGACTATGGCTGTGATTATGGTCGCAGGAAATCAGGCGAGAATCCCGGATTCAATTTTAAAAGGTGTGCGAACTCTTACGGCAAACATCGTCATTGAAATGGGCTATGCAGCGGACCTGCACCGGGAAGCGTTGATTGCAACTGGTGTGGTTTTGTTTGTGTTTATATTGCTGATTAATTTGAGTTTTAATCTGGTGAAGGGCAGGGGTTGTGTATGAAAAATGAGTCAGGTAGGGAGCGACCCGTAAGGGGCAAAACCTGTGAGACAGGCTTTGAGCGAGTCTCCGAACAGTCGGGAAGTGAGGTTGCAGTGAATGTTGAAAAAACTGAGTTAGGGATTGCAGGGGCCGCGAAGCGGTTCCGGAGCGCAGCGGAGGAATGGAGGCGAGAGCCGGAACCCCGGAAAGCCCGGCGGCGCGAGTTTGTGAAACAAACTCGTGAAGTGAGCCATTTGCGAAGCAAATTGAGCGAACGGCGAACTCCCGGAAAATTTAAATCTGGATTTGTACGAGGGGCCGTTTATTTTTGTGCAGGGCTTACGCTGGCGGTTTTACTTTTTATGATCGGCTACATTCTTGTGAAAGGTGTGCCATTTTTGCGGGGCGGGTTGTTCAGCTGGGAATACACTTCTGAAAACTGTTCGGTGGTACCGGCTCTGGTGAACACGCTGATGATGACGGTGATGGCTCTGGCCCTTGCGGTGCCGTTGGGAATTGGAAGTGCAATTTATCTTGTTGAATATGCCGGGAAGGGGAATCGGTTTGTGAAGGTGGTGCGGATGACTACGGAAACTTTGACAGGGATTCCTTCCATTATTTACGGGCTTTTTGGGATGCTGTTGTTTGTGGGGTTTTTGCACTGGGGTTACTCGCTTCTGGCTGGGGCGGCGACTGTTGCAATTATGATTTTGCCTGTGATCATGCGCACTACGGAAGAAGCTTTGCTTGCAGTTCCTGCTTTGTACAGGGAAGGGAGTTTTGGTCTTGGCGCGGGGAAGCTCAGGACTGTGTTTAAGATTATTTTACCAAGCGCGGTGCCTGGGATTTTGAGCGGCGTGATTCTGGCTACCGGGCGCGTGGTCGGAGAAACTGCTGCTCTGATTTATACTGCAGGAACTGTGGCTCAGGTGCCGGAAAATGTAATGGGGTCTGGAAGAACTCTTGCTGTTCACATGTATGTTTTGAGTTCGGAGGGACTGTACACGGGGCAGGCTTTTGCTACGGCAGTGGTGCTTCTGACCATGGTTGTGGTGATTAATGGGCTGGCGGCTCTGGTGGCACGCAAGATTAAAAAATAGTTTTAGGTTGTGGATTTGAAAGCGCGCAGGTGTTGTAATTTTTTTGTTGCCGATTGGAATAGTTTGTAGTTATTTTTAGTGGACAGGAGAAGTGATTTTTGTTGAGGGGCGCGCAGCCTGAAAATGTGGCATTTACCACTTTGCTGCAAGATTTTGGGAGTTGGAGTGGTAAAGAGCGGCGGTTTGCTGAAGGCGCGCTGCCTTGCAATGTGGCATTTACCACTTTGCGGCAAGATTTTGGCTGTTGGAGTGGTAAAGCGCGCTGCTTGTGTGAGGGCGCGCGGCCTTGAAATGTGGTTTTTACCACTCTGCGGCAAGATTTTGTGGTGCTGGAGTGGTAAAGCGCGCCGGATTGTTGAGGGCGCGTGGCCTTAAATTGTGGCAATTACCACTTTGCGGCAAGATTTTTGGCTGTTGGAGTGGTAAAGCGCGCCACACCGTTGTAAAAAATCTCTCCTCTTGTGTGAATTTTACCACTCCAGAGCTGGAATTCTCCCAGTTCAGGTGGTAATTTGTAAAAAAACTACCTGCACCGGAGGCGAAATTGCAGAAAAAATTCGAAGACTTACCACCTGAACAGTACACCAATGCCCTTTTAGTCCGTAAATCCCAGCTGGAAGAGCTCATTAAGACTAAAAAAAAGGCTCTGGTCACAGCTTCAAAAGCCCGGCTTCGCATTTCAACCAATAAAGGCACCTTTCAGTATTACAAAATCACAACTGCAGGAGACAAGCTGGGCACCTATATCCCAAAAGATTCACTGCAGGAAGCAAAAAATCTTGCTCAGGCGGACTATCTCCAGAAACTTTTGCCATTGCTCCAGACGGAGCTTGATCACATAAACAGATTGTTGTCCATCCAGCCCTCAACCGCAAAACTTCTGGCAACTTTTCATCCCGGCCGCCGGAAACTTTTGACACCAGCAACACTTTCAGACAAAGAGTATGGGGCTGCATGGCTTTCCGTGGAGTACAATCACAAGCCTTTTGATCCGGCGGCACCAGTTTTGCAGACTTCTACGGGGCTGCGGGTGCGATCCAAATCCGAAATGCTGATTGCCGAAACCCTTAATCGCCTTGGCATTCCATTCAGATATGAGTTTCCGGTCAGCCTTAAAAATTATACCGCCCATCCTGACTTTTTCTGCCTCAACCTTAAAACAAGGCAGGAGTTTTTTTGGGAACATTTTGGCATGATGGATGACACAGAATATGCTCAAAAAGCCGTCACAAAACTTAGCGATTACCAGAACTGCGGCATTTTTCCCGGCAAAAATCTGATTATTTCGACCGAAACCCGTGAAACTCCTCTCAGCGTAAAACAGATTGAGCAGCTGGCAAAGGAGTATCTTCTATAAATTACGGAGCATTTTTGCTGCGCAAAAACCGGGGTGTTCCGCAGTTCCCTGACGGTCAGCCTCCTCGTCATTCGCAAAGCTCATTCCTGCGGTGGCCTGCTTCGCAGCTGCTTCATACCCCTTGCTGAAAATTTTCTCCAGCGGGGTAAACGGCCTTGTCAAGACTGCAGTATTTTTTTTACAAACCTTTTACACATTTTTTATCAACTCTTAACATTCTCAGGCTAAAATCCAGCCATGAACAAAATTGAAATTAAAAATCTGGATTTGTATTACGGTGATTTTCATGCACTTAAAAATATAAATCTTGAGATTCCGGAAAGGCAGATTACGGCTTTTATCGGGCCTTCTGGCTGCGGTAAATCTACATTGCTCAAGTCTATAAACCGCATGAATGATCTGGTGGAAGGGTGCAGTATTTCTGGCGAAATACTGATCAGGAATGAGGAATCAGGAATCAGGAATGGAGATGGGCTGCAAGGTACTGGGAATTTTCTGAACATTCTCTCCAGGTCTACTGATGTTAATCTGCTTCGAAAAAATGTGGGAATGGTTTTTCAGAAACCTAATCCTTTTCCCATGAGCATTTACGACAACATTGCTTACGGGCCGCGCACTCATGGAATCAAAAAACGCAGTGAACTGGATGAAATTGTGGAAACTTCTCTGCGGAACGCGGCCATCTGGGATGAGTTTAAAGACAACTTGAAAAAATCAGCCCTGGAATTAAGCGGCGGACAGCAGCAGCGTCTTTGCATTGCCCGTGCCCTGGCAGTTCAGCCGGATGTGCTTTTGATGGATGAGCCAACTTCTGCTCTGGATCCTATTTCAACTTCAAAAATCGAGGACTGCGTTCTGCAGCTTAAAGAAAAGTACACAATCATAATCGTAACTCACAACATGCAGCAGGCTGTCCGAATCAGTGACAAAACTGTGTTCTTTTTGCTGGGAGAAATTATTGAGGCCGGCGATACAGAACAGATTTTCAGTAAGCCGAAGATGAAAAAAACTGAGGATTATATTACCGGCAGATTCGGGTGATTTTAATCAGGAATTATGAATTGACTTTGCCTGCGATGACAAAAGACTGTTGTAGATGACTTTTTAGCAGGCGTTGCGGACGGCGTTTGAGTCCGCAGAGGGGGCAGCGGACAAGACCGCAGCAACGCGAGGACTTGGGAGCGAGGGGGAGACTTCCCCCCATCAGGAGAAAAAATGCGTACACGATATGACGAAGAATTACGAAAACTGAATAATTCAATCATTAATATGGGAAAAATGATTGAGATTGCCATTGAAAGTTCCATGCTGGCTTTGATGGGGCGTGATGTGGAGGCAGCAAAGGAAGTTGCAAAAAACGACGAAGCCATTAACGAAATGGAACGGGATATAGAGGCCCAGTGTATGAAACTTCTTTTGCAGCAGCAGCCTATGGCAACGGATCTGCGTCTGATTACTGCGGCGCTGAAAATGATTACCGATATGGAACGGATTGGAGACCATGCGGTAGATGTGGCGGACCTTGTGCTGAATGTTCCTGACTGCAAATACGGCAAGATGAACGAGATTCTTGAACTTTCTACGGAAATTATAAAAATGCTTCACGATGCGGTTCAGTCCTACATCGAAAAAGATTACAACAAGGCGCGGACTGTAATTGCCCACGACGATGTGATTGACGATTTGTACCGCACCATTAAGGCCGATCTGGTTCAGAAAATCAGGGAAACAAGCGAGGGCGAAACAATTCTGGATTACCTTTTGATTGCAAAATACATTGAGCGCATCGGGGATCATGCCGTGAATATTGCGGAATGGGTAATTTTTGCGCTGACCGGGGAGAGAAAGTAGAACTTCTTTTTACCTGGAACTAACAGAAACTGAACAGTTTTTTAACAATGGACTGATAGAGTGCATTTAGTTTTTAAGTCTTAGGAGGACTAAATGAAAAAAATTAAAACATTTATCAGTGGTGTCTGTGCAGCAGCTTTAATCTGTGGATTTGCCGGCTGCAGTGATGGTGATCAGAGTGAAGAAAAATCTGTTTCGGCTGTTGAATTTGAAACAGTGGATTCTGTTTCTTACAAGGAAAAATGGAATACAATTGCTTCAGACTTTGAACAGGTTTCGATGAATCCGGGAAGCGACATTACAAAAATGAATTATGCCTGGTATTCAAAAACTGCTGGTGAAGCAAAAATGAAGGTGGCAAAATCAGAAGCCGCTCTTGCTTCGGCTCAGGCAGTTGAAGGAACCTGCGAAGAATACAAGACAATGACTGTGAACGGCGAAAATGTCACTTTTTATGCAAATAAAGTTACAGTTACTGGTTTGAGCGAAAATACAAAATATTTCTACCAGAATCTCTGCGACGGAACATGGTCAAAGGCAAAATCTTTTACAACAGGTTCTTCCGGGGACTTTTCGTTCATTTATGTAGGTGATCCTCAGATCGGATCTTCTGGAAGTAATGTTCCTGCAGGATTTAAATCAAGCGAAACAACTTATCTGGCAGCCCGCTACGATTCCTTCAACTGGAACAATGTGCTGGCAGGTGCATTCAATAATCATCCGGAAGTAGATTTTATTGTTTCTGCCGGTGACCAGATTGATGCTACAAGCAACGGTGATCAGCAGGAAATCGAATATGCTGGCTTCCTTTCTGCAGAAGTTCTTTCTTCACTTCCAATTGCGACAACTATCGGAAACCATGATTCACGCTTTGCAAACTACAAAAATCATTTCAATACACCAAATCCTTACACAGAAGAAGAAGGCGCTTCTCCAGCCGGAAATGACTACTACTACACTTACGGAAACGTGCTTTTCATCATGCTCAACACAAACAACTACAATGTTGCAAGCCACGAAGCACTGATCAAAAAAGCAGTTGAAGAAAATGCTGACAAAAAATGGAGAATCGTAACTTTCCACCAGGACATCTACGGTTCAGGAAAAGACCATTCAGCTTCTGACGGAATGATTCTCAGAACTCAGCTTACAACTTTGCTTGATAAATACGACATTGACGTAGTTCTTCAGGGACACGACCACACTTACTCAAGAAGCCACCTTCTTACAAGTGACGGAAATGAACACCCTGCATTCAGTGCAAGCAATGCTGCAAACTTCCAGGAAGAAAACCTCTGCTACACAATCACAGAAAACACTTCTTCTGCAAAAACAGTAACAGATCCAAAAGGCATTCTCTACATGGAAGCAAACTCTTCAACAGGAAGCAAATACTACAACCTGATTGCAACTCAGCAGGACTACATCGCTGCAAGAAGCCAGACTTTTACACCAACTTATTCTGTAATCAACATCAAAGGCGGAACTTTCACAATCAACACTTATGATTCTGAAACAGGCAAAAAACTTGATGAAGAATTCAAGATTGTAAAGACAAAATAAAAAAAATGATGGAGGAGTCTCGTAAAGAGATTTCTCCATTCCGCTGCGCTCCAGTCGAAATGACATGTAGATGCAGTGGCACAGTTGAAATGACTAAAGACGGACTGTCACCTCGCGCACAGTCGAAATGACAGTTAATTTGAGGTTAGAAATGACTAAAATCTTAAAAATGGTGGTTCCTGCCATGTTGGTGGCAGGACTTTTTGTTTTTTTATTCTTCTGGAACAAAGTTGAGATTGTTCCTCTGATTCAGAACAATACACAGCAGTTTGAAAAGGCCGTGGTTACAAAAATTCTGCAGGACAACCTTCAGGAAAACGGGTCGAGGATCGGAAACCAGAAAGTAATGGTAAAATTTTTGACTGGGCCGGAAAAAGGAAAAGAGACAAAAGCTGTAAGCACCAACGGAAGCCTTTACGGGGCCACCTGCAAAAAAGGCATGAAAGTCATTACGTTGACAAACAAAGCGGGGGAGGTAGAAATTACTTCTGTCTACAGTTTTGACCGGACTTGGATTGTTGCAGGCTTTGTATTGTTTTTATTTGCCCTGTTAGTTCTGGTGGGCGGAAAAAACGGTTTTAAGGCTGTGCTTGGGCTGACAGTCACTTTTATTTTCATAGCTTTTTTCCTGTTTCCAGCAATTTACAGGGGAATCAATCCTGTGGTGGCAGCAGTAATTACAGTTTCACTTTCGACGATAATAACAATTTACATTCTTGGCGGATATACAGCAAAAAGCGGTGGCGCGATTCTGGGGACTGTCTCTGGAGTTATAATTGCAGGGCTCTGCGCCACAATTTTTTCAAAAATTGCGCATATTACAGGCTATAACGTCAGCAATATCGAAGCTTTGATTTTTGTTTCAAAATATACACGGATTCAGTGCGGGGATTTGCTTTTTGCAGGAATTTTAATTTCGTCCCTGGGTGCCGTAATGGACGTGGCCTTTTCAATTTCGTCTGCAGTTACAGAAATTCACAAAGTTGACAACAGCCTTGGACTCAAAGAGCTTTTTAAGCACGGAATGAACATCGGCCGGGATATGATGGGAACGATGGCAAACACCCTGATTCTGGCATTTACCGGAGGAACTTTAAGCGAACTTGTGCTGGATTACGCTTACGATATCCCGTTTCTGCAGCTGATAAATTCCTATGCGATCGGAATCGAAATCATAAAGGGTATTGCAGGAAGTGCCGGCATAATTCTGACAGTTCCCCTGGTTGCGTTTTTTGCAGCTTTTTTATGCGGAAAAAAAGTTTCAGTTTGAGTTCTTTTATGGACATAGCCTTTCATTTTTACACGGACTTTACAGTTTTTACCCGAAGATTTAATTAACTTAAATTAAATTGTTCCTGTCACGAAAAAAAAGACAGCTTAAAAAAGCAAATAAAAAAAGTGACAAGGAAAAATTATGAAAAAACTATTTTTAGTTACAATGGCAGGGTTAGCCCTCTATGGATCTGTTTCAGCTCAGTCTTTAAAAGTAACAAACACTTTTGGTGGCGATGTCAACAACACAGGAAGTTCAGATCTTTTTGTATTTGAAAACAGGAAAGACAAAAGCGGATCTTACAAAAATGAGTTTTCAAATCAGACACGCTCAAGTGACAGACTCCAGCTTGATGCAAGCGGAAAGAAATTTGATGGTCGCGCCCGTATGGAAATCGGCACAACAAAACTGAACGGAAAAGAAAGTACAATCCGTTTCCGTGGATATGCACGATTTAAGCCTTTGGACCAGCTTCAGTTTATTGCAGGAAACGATTTTTCTACAAAAGTAGCAGTTGACGCAGGTTATCTTACAGCCAGCGACGATACTCCAAAGTATGCAAGAATTCTGCAGAATGGTTTTGGTGGTCAGAGCAACTGGAATTTTGGTCAGGACAACAATATTTTTGTAAAACTTGCAGCAGGAATTAAGGGAACAGACAATTCCTTCCTAGATGAAAATGAACGTGGTCTTGATGCGGGATTGAACTTTGGAGTAAAAAAGCTTTTTACAGCCGGAGTTTCAGTTCAGAACATGGCAGGTTATAACCGTTCCGTAGCGATGTTTGCAGGCCTCACATCAGTAAAAAACCTTACATTAAATGCCGGCTACATCTACAACGATACAGACACAGATTTTATCTCTTCTTCATGTAAAAATGCATTGAGCCTTTCAGCAGGATACGACTTTAAGGAAACAGGTTTATTTGCAGGTTTTGATGTAGTTTCTGCGCTTGGAAATGAATATCTCAAAAAAGGTGATACTCTTAAGCGCAAAAAGAATGACGACAATCTTACACCATTCTTTGCAAATGTCCGTCTTTCTTACAAATTGACTGATTCTGTTGCCCTTGGTGCAAAAACTGTTGTTTATATGAACATTGGAGACAATGATTCTGCAAAAACTGAACTTTATCCAAATGTTACCTGTGCTCTGGATGACGGTCTTGGTTCACTTACAACAGGAGTGCGCGTAAACCTTAACAAAAACAAGGTTGCACAGTTTTCAGTACCACTGAGCTGGAAATGTGTTCTTGCTGACATTAAAAAATAAGGCAGTTTTTTGCAAAATAAAAGATTCAAAGGAAAAAATATGAAAAACTTTATGAAAACAAAAATATGTGCGGCTGTTCTGACACTTTTTTCAGCTTCACTTTTTGCACAGGAAATGCCAGGATCAGCAGGTGCTAAAGTTCCATTTAAAGTGCTCAAAAAAACTGCAGATAAAGTTGAAGTCAGAAAAGGCGGATTTGGTTCAGATGCCTGTGCTTTTCCTGGAGACAGTTCAAAATTCTATCTTATTACAGACCGTGGTCCTAATATTGATTACAAGGGTCCGGAAGGCAAAGGTAAACTTTTTCCGGTTCCAGAATTTAATCCAGAAATCGGCTTGTTCCAGTTTACAAAAAAAGGCGGAGTTAAACTTATAAAGACTATTCCCCTTAAAAATCCTGATGGAAAGAAAATCACAGGACTTCCTAATCCTGAAGGAAAAGGTGCAACTGGCGAAATTGCCTATGATCTAAATGACAAAATTCTGGGACTTGATGAATACGGTCTGGACAGTGAAGGGCTTGTTGCAATGAACGACGGTTCTTTCTGGGTTTCGGATGAATACGGACCTCACATCGTGCATTTTTCTGCAAAAGGACAAGAACTTGAAAGAATCAGTCCTTATGGCATGACAACAAACGGAAGAAAAATTCCGGCTGTTCTTGCAACACGTCGGGCTAACCGTGGAATGGAAGGTCTGGCAAAGACTCCTGACGAAAAGTATCTGATTGGAATCATGCAGTCGACATTGCACAATCCTTCAAAAAAAGAAATTGTAAACAATCGCCTTATCCGAATTGTAAAGTTTGAACTTGCCACTGGAAAAACATGGCAGTATTTGTATCAGCAGAACAAAGAAACTGATTCCTGCTGTGGTATTACTGCTCTTTCAAACGACGAGTTTATTGTAATTGAACGGGATGGAAACTTTGCAGGCGAAAAAGAGGCTCACAAATATCTTTATAAAATCAATCTTAAAGATGCTACAGATGTAAACGGGGATATGACTTCTAAAAACGGTCTGCTCATTGAAGGAAAAACACTGGAACAGTGTACTCAGGTAGAAGTTCTTGAGGCCGGAATTACATTTGTCCAGAAGGAACTGATCACAGATTTAGTTGCTGAAATTGGTTATGGTCACGACAAACTTGAAGGACTGTGGCTTTTAGACGATAACACAATCTGTGTTGCAAATGACAACGATTTTGCATTGATTGAAAAAGACAACAAATTGTGTCAGAAGATTCTTCCTGGAACAAACAAACCAGAAGATGATGTTGTGTATTCTGTGAAATACTAAAAGTATTAGCTGAAATGCGTTAGTGCATGGAACCCCGAAGTTACCAGTTTACGAAGTAAACTGGTAATGAGCGTTAGCGAAGGGTGGAACGCACGACCGGCTGCGAAAGCTGCCGGGAACGCCCAGATTTATAAAGGCAAAAATTGAAAAACAAAGCTGAAATATTAAAAGACATAATAAAAGAAAAAGGAATATATCCTGTGTATCAGCCTATAATTAATCTGGCGGATAACAGTGTATATGGATATGAAGCACTTTCACGAGTTAGGATGGATACGGAGTATAATATAGAACAACTATTCTGTCTGGCGGAAGAAGCGGGAATGGTTTGGGAGCTGGAAGAGTTGTGCAGAAAAAAAGCATTGAAAAACGCCATAAATAAGCCGGCTGGGACAAAATTGTTTTTGAATGTAAATCCTAATGTTCTTCTGGACAGGAAATTTGAAAGCGGAATAACCTCCAAATTTATAAAAAAGTATAAACTGCAACCGGAAGATATTGTGTTTGAAATTACAGAACGCACACCGATTCAGTCAAAAAGTCTGTTTAAGAAAGTTTTGCGTCATTACACTGAGCAAGGTTACACTGTGGCAATTGATGATTTTGGTTCTGCATACGCTGGTCTGGACAGACTTTGCAATATCAAACCTGCTTTTTTAAAACTGGATGCCTCTTTAATTAGAAATATTGAAGCTGATAATGTAAAAAGGATTTTAATAAAGCACATGATTCAATTTTGCAAGGAAACTTGCATCAAAGTTATTGCCGAAGGAATTGAAAATGAAGTTGAAGCCGCCATTATTAAAGAATTGGGGGCCGATTTTGTTCAGGGGTATTATTTTGCAAGGCCTTCGGAAAGATTTTAGTGTAAGGGATGGTGAGTTTTGCAAAGTGTTGTTGCTGGAGAGTTGGGAAGCAGGGAACTAGGTTGGAGCAGTTTTTGGAGGCTGATAAGGGTGAATTTACCACTCTAGGGGCGAAAAATGGTACTTTAGGTGGTAATTTACTGAAGAATGCTGCCGGGGAGTGGGGGAAATCCTGTCTTAAAAGTTAAAATTACCACTCAAAATGGTGGAAAATGGTGTTTTTAGGTGGTAAATTTTGGTGTTTGGTAAGTGCCGGGGGACTTTGAAAAGTGAAATTTACCACTCTAGAGCTGAAAAATGGCACTTTAGGTGGTAAATTCTCAGAAATTAGCTACATGAGCCCCCTGGAATTCCTGTTTTAAAGTTGAAATCTACCACATAATTGGTAAACAATGGAGCGAACGCAGGGAAACGGCAACATTTTACAAACTCTTTACACCCAAATCTTACAAGCCGTAGTATAATAAACTTTATGAAATCGCCAAAAGAAATCAGCGTTGACCAGAAATTAATTGCTCTTACAAACGAAATAATTGAACTGACTGAAGAGAAAGATCAGCTTCCGCTTCTTGTGGTGAAGGAACTGATTGACGACGGGGAAATTGAAGCCGTTCAGAATTATGCAAACAATGTTTCGATTGTGAGGCTTGGATATAATGACCACGGGCCGGTTCATATGAGAACTGTTTGCCGAAATGCACTTAAAATGCTGAAGATTTTGCATCAGGCTGGAATTAAAACTTCGCTGGAAACTGAGCAGGCAGGGACTTTTTCTGATAGTGTTACAGCGGTTATTCTTGCAGGATTTTTCCACGACTTTGGAATGACAATTGGGAGGCAGGATCACGAGCTTTATTCAGGTATTCTAGCCCAGTCCATTATTGACCGGGTGCTTACAAAGTTCCTTCCCGACAACTCTGATTTGAACCGCCGCGTTGTAATCCGTTCAATGGCTATGGAAGGAATTCTTGGACACATGGGAACCCGCCGTATTCATTCAATTGAAGCAGGTCTTATTCTGATTGCCGATGGCTGCGATATGACAAAAGGCCGTGCCCGCATTCCAATGGAGCTGAACAAAGTGCCAAGTGTGGGCGACATCCATAAATATTCTGCCAATTCAATTGAAAGCGTAAAGATTCATCAGGGCAGTGAAAAGCCGATTCAGATTGAAGTTTTTATGAGCAGCGACGTAGGCTTTTTCCAGATTGAAGAAGTGCTCATTCCAAAAATCAATTCCTCGCCCGCAAAAGGTTTTGTTGAACTTTTCGCAGGGGTGGAAGGGAAGGAGATGAAGAAGTATTTGTAGGGTGTTAGACCAATGGACAGCAAGAGGTTCTGCAGAACTTTCTAAAGAATATTTTGCCTTGTTGTAGCATATATTTCTGCAAGCCGAACTTGAGTTACCCATACATGTTCATCTATTACTGTAAGATTTCCCAAGAACCATTTTTATCAGCACCAACACGTTTGATTTGATTTCTTTCTTTTAATTTTGCAATAGCCCGTTTAACTGTTGCTTCTGATTTACCTATTTTTCCAGCAAGATATTCGTAAGTAGCATTAGGATTCTGTTTTATAAGTTCAAAAATTATTTTTACAAGGTCATTTACATCTGAATTTTGACTTGCAAATTCATCCTTGTGTTCTGCCATCAATTTCCTCTTCCACCATTCGCTTTGCATCTTCCAAAAGTTGTTTGCTTTGTGCCTTGCATGATTAATGTTAATAAATTCATCTAACATTTTATATTTACATCTATACCTTTAATTACAGATGAAAAATCGTTTTCTTGTATTGTGTGAAAATAGTCGGCATGAAATCCAGTATCTAAGACATACAT
>JAZLKD010000008.1:0-35241 GCA_045597415.1 Treponema sp.
GATGAATGGGATAATCCAAATCCTGTTTGCCCTGTCTGCGAAAAATATCCTTGTGAGTGTAGTACCCATGCAAAGTGTCCTGTTTGTGGTAAATGGCCGTGCGAATGTAAAGCCGAACCAAGAATCTGTCCTGTTTGTGGAATGCATCCTTGTATTTGTCCTCCAAAGCCTTGTTCAATTTGCGGTAATCTGCCTTGTACTTGTCCAAAAGAGATAATCGAAATTGAACTTGGAGATAAACGCAAAGCAAAAATCAAGGAAGGTTTTGACTGGGAAGAACGGGTAATGTATGACGGCAAGTTGATTACTATCAAGGAATTTGCGGACATCCTCGTTGATAAAAATACTCTTCCAAAGTTCTTTACAGATGAAGAAGATTTACGCAAACAATGGCAGAATCCGGAAACTCGATTAGCATTACTTGAAAAAATGGATCATGATGGATTCTCTTTAGATAAGCTGCTTAAAGTTCAGAAAATGTTGAATTACGAAAAATGTGATTTACTTGATGTTCTTGAATATCTTGCATATCACACAACACCAATTGAACGCAAACAGCGTGTTGCTATGGTTAAGCCCGGAATTGCTGCTGAACTTAATCCTAAACAGACAGAATTCATCAATTTTGTTTTGGATCAGTATATTCAGCAAGGCTACAGTGAACTTTCAGTAGAAAATCTTCCAGAGCTTATAAAGCTTAAGTATGGAACAATTAATGATGCAAAAGCAGAACTCGGTTCTTTGGGTGAAATAAACAAAGTATTTGTTGGTTTTCAAAAAGAACTCTATGCCGCATAGATTACATAAGGTTGGTTGATCATTATAAATTGTTCCATGATGACATTCAATTTAATTTTTTTGTATAATTTGTAAAGGAGATTTTTACAGATGAAAAACTATGTTCACAAAGTAAATTATTACGAAACTGATAAAATGGGAATTACTCATCATTCAAACTATATCCGCTTTATGGAAGAAGCCCGTGTTTATTTTCTTGAAGAGATCGGCTGGGGCTACGACAAAATGGAAGAGAAGGGAATTGTTTCTCCTGTTGTCAATGTAAACTGTTCTTATAAACATACTACAACTTTTACAGATATCATTGAAATCAATGTCTGGGTTTCAAAAGTTTCTGGTGCTAAGCTCATCATCGGTTACGAAATGAAATGCGGCGATACTGTCTGCTGTACTGCAGAAAGTTCTCACTGCTTCCTCAGTCCTGAAGGCCGTCCACTCATTCTTGAAAAGGCTTTTCCTGATTTTTGTGAGGCCCTTAAAAAATACCTTAAAACTGAATAGTTTAATCTGATTCTGCTGCAAACAGATCACTGAGGGCACTGGCAGCAAGGCGGGAAGTGTAAGTTTCTCCTTCCTGCTTTTCTTTGTCTTTTCCAAGCTGATAATCCAGCAGGTCCTTTTTAGGCAGTTTTGTTTCATTGCGCTTTTCAAGGGCGAGTTTTGCTGCCAGAAGGATTTCGCTTGCTTCATTCGCCTTGATATGAAGGCTCTGGGCAATTTTTGCTTCTTCTGAGGATGCCAGGGCTTCAAGGGTAACAAATGTGCGGATAAGTATTTTTTCCCGTTTTTCGCCAACATGAGGAAGCTGACTGAATGCGGAAACTGTGTTTTCTTTTGTACGCAGTGTCTGGTTTCTGCTTGTGGCAAATCTATGAGTTTCATCTCGTACACGCTGAAGTAATCGCAATCCGTCGCTTCGTTTTGGAAGACATATTGGTCCTGTTGCATGAGGCCGCCAGATTTCTTCATCCCGCTTTGCCAGCCCTGCTATAGGAATATTAAGTCCCAGGGCCTTTAAAATTCCGTCAACTGCATTTACCTGACCGATACCACCATCTATGAGAATCAGGTCTGGCAGTTCTTTTCCTTCATTCTGCAGTCTTGAATATCGTCTTGTAGCAGCTTCCCGCATGGAAGCAAAATCGTCGATTACACCGTTTGTTGTTTTAAGCCTGAAATATCTGTAATTTTTCTTGTCAGGATTTCCATTGTAAAAACTGATGAGGGACGCAACAGGCCATTTTCCGCCGATATGGGCAATATCAAAACCTTCAATACGTACAGGAAGTTTTTCAAGGTGAAGCAGGTCTTTAAGTTCTTCCATTGCAGGATTGTCGCCACGTTCACGGAGCCGGCGGATTATGTCTTCTTTTGCGTTATGAATTGCCATCTGAATTGCAGCTATATCCCGGGAAGATACATTTGTTTTGTCTTCAGTATCGATTCCGATAATTTTGCATGGAGAATCCAGGGTTTTGTTCAGGTATTCTTCAAGAATTACAGTTTCATCACCTTTTTGAACATAAATTGCCGGCGGAATGCTCTCTTTGTCTTCGTAGTAGGCAACGGCAAATTCTTCAAAGAGTTCTTCATCCTCTGCAAGGGATTCAACACGATAATTGTCGCGGCCAAGAAGTTTTCCTTCTCTGATTTTAAGCACAGTAAAGCTAACGATTTCACCTTCACGATAATGGGCAATATAATCCCTGTCTTCTGTGCCAAAGTTTTCAACGATACTCTGATTCTGCATGATGACAAGGGCTTTTAGTCCGTCACGGATTCTGGCAGCTTTTTCAAACTGAAGGTTTGCAGCTGCTTCTTTCATCTGAGCTGTTAATTTTGCCTGAGTTTCTTCTCCTTTTCCCTCAAGGAGCGATGCGATTTCTCCGATAAATTCATTATAGGCTTCTTTTGTTATTTTATTACAGCATGGAGCTTTACACTGTCCGATGTGATAGTACATGCAGGGAGATTCCCGCTTTTTGAAGGTTCTGCAGTGGCGGACCGGATAAACTTTGTACAGGGTATCGATGAAAATATCCAGTGCTCCGGCATCAGGATAAGGTCCAAAATAAAGGGATCCGTCGTTACGAACCTGGCGGGTTTTATAAAAGCGTGGGAAGTCTTCGTGTGTGATTTTCAGGGACGGGTATGATTTACCGTCCTTGAGGGCAATGTTGTACTTTGGTGTGTACTTCTTGATGAGATTATTTTCAAGAAGAAATGCTTCGTACTCATTGCTTGTTGTAATGTATTCAATTGTCTTTGCATTGGAGATGAGCAGCTGGGTTTTAATGTGCTGGTCGCCGCTAAAATATGAAGACAGACGGGATTTAAGGCTTTTTGCCTTGCCTACATAAATGACGGTTCCTTCCTGGTTCCGCCACATATAAACACCACTTGAAGGGGGGGCTTTCAATGCCGTTGTGTGGAGAAATTCATATGCCGGGTTGTCAGTAGGATTCATAATGGTTAAGGGAATTATAAAATTTATTTCAGTTTGTGTCTTTGGTTTTTGCACCTTGTCTGCATTTGCCAGTCAGAAATCCATCGTAATTGGCGGTGAAAAAGGCTGGGGAGATCTTCAGATACGTCAGGGAGTTACAACAGGCAAAGGTCGTTTTGGCTGGGAATCAATGGAACTGGCAGCACAGACTCCGGAAATCACAGATTCAACAGATCTTCTTCTTACTTTTGAAAATTCAACATTTATAGATTCAACAGGTTATTACAAAGTAATTTCAAATGAATGTACATCTACAACTGATGCAGTAAAAGGCAAAAGAGCAGCTCTCGTTCGTGGAAAAGGTATGTCACTTCACGGAGATGCAGGTTCAATTTTCGGGCACAACGGCCTGTTAGGCTCTTTTACAATTGAATTTTATTTGAATCCAACAATTGCTGCTAACGGAGAATCTATCTTCTCATGGAAATCGTCTTTTAACAAAGGTGGTGCATCAATTTACCAGATGATTACCGGAAATTTTGTGAACAATAAAATCCAGTGGAATTTCAGAAATATCTTCTTTGGTTATAAGGACAGTGAAATTGTTCTTGAAGGCCGAAATACAATAATTCCAAAATCATGGGCCCGCCACACTGTAAGTTTTGATCAGGAAACAGGCTGCCTGGAATACTGTATCGACGGAATTACAGAAGCAATCACTTACATTACAAGTAACGGCCATGAAAGCGGCGAAGTTTGTGTTCCTGTTCTTGGTGTTGTTGCTTCCATTGATATCTGTCCTAAATTTACAGGCAAAATTGACAATTTCAGAATTACAAAAGAAGCTTTCAATAAATATTCAGGTGACATTTACGCTACAGGAAATGAAAAATTCCGCACTGAAGGTGGAAAAATCATGAGCCGTCCTATGCTCGTTTCTACTGCTGCAGTTTTGAACAGTGTCGATGTTCTCATGAATGTGCCAGATCAGACAGATGTTAAAGTGTATGTTCGTTCTGCGGACAACTGCTATGGATGGACAAATGATTTTCCAAAATGGAAGGAAATTCTCCCGGGTGAAGAAATCGGCGGAGTTGAAGGAATGTATTTTCAGGTTGGAGCAGAACTTCTGCCTGACGGATGGGGTGAAAAATCACCAAGCATTACTCAGATTGCATTGAATTACACAGAACAGGAAGCTCCTCTGCCACCTTTCACTGTATTTGCCGAAAGTGGAGACGGTTGTGTAACTTTGACCTGGAGCTATTCTGTTGATGATACTGCCGACGGATATTACATCTACTACGGAAACCGCTCCGGTGAATATCTTGGTCGTACTGCTCTTGAAGGTCCTTCTCCAGTTCGTGCAGGAAATACAACAAGCATTACACTTAACGGCTTAAAAAACGGAACTATCTACTACTTTGCTGTTTCGGCTTATTCAAAAGTTGACGGCAGAATTAATGGAACTCTCAGCAAGGAAGTTTATGCCCGTCCTTCTGCCAGAGTTTCTATGAGGTAAAAATATGGCTGATAACAAACAACTGATTCTTTCTCGTGCTGATGCAGCAGTTCTTGCCAGGGATTTTTCTCTGGCCGCACGTCTTTACAAAACTTTGCTCAATGAAGATGCAAGTGATCTGAATGTACTCATGAAGCTGGGAGAAGTTTACCAGAAGTCAGGACAGAATGAAAATGCACTTTCTGTTTATAAACGAATTCCTGAGAATGCAGAAGCTGCCAACGAAATGGGTGCAATTTACCGTCGCATGGGAAAATATGAAGAATCTGTAAATATTCTGGAACATGCCCTTGTGTTTGGCGGACAGACAGCAAAAATTTATTACAATCTGGGGTTCACTTACCGTCAGATGAAAGAATATGACAATGCCATCCGCTGCTTTGAGGAAGTCCTTAACGAAAATCCAAACGATGTTCTTGTTTTTAATCATATTGGAGCAATTCACGCAGAACGTAATAATCACGATAAGGCTGTTGCCGCATATCTGCGTGGCCTCAAAATTGACCAGAATCATCCTGTCCTCAACCTTAATCTTGCAAAAAGTTATGAAAAGCTTCATCGCAAAACTAGCGCCATCCAGTGTTATGAAGCAGCTCTCCGGGCAAAGCCTGGCATGCTTGAAGCTGTTGAAGGTTATTCAAATCTTCTTATCCGTGAAAATAAAATTCGTGAAGCTTATGAAGTTGTAAACAATGCCGTTCGCCTCAATCCTGAAAATATTGACATGCGGGTAAAACTGGGTAAAGTTTACGAAAAACAGTGTAATTTTGAAAAAGCTGAAGACCAGTATGAAGCTGCCCTTGAAATCAATGACTCACATCTTCCGGCTTTGTTTGGTCTTGCAGATGTTCAGGAAAATCAGCATAAGTTTGATGATGCGGTACGAACTATGCGCCGTGCAGAAGAAATGAATCCGGATGATGTTCCGACCCTTAAAAAAGCCGCTCATGTTTTGATGTCTGCAAATTATCTTCCTGCAGCCCTCGATCATATTAACCGTCTTATCAAGCAGAATGACCGTGATGTAGAAACCCTTAATCTTATGGGGCAGTATTATATCTGTGCTGACGATGAACCAAAGCGTGACGAAACTTTTGAAAAAATAGAAGCTATTGATCCTCAGTATACTGATCACTGGCTGGATGGTGCCAGAAGGTATCAGGCAAAGAGTAAATACGAAACAGCAGAATTCTATCTTAACAAGGCTCTTATCAAAAATCCTCAGGATGTTGCAAGTTTAATTGTTCTCGGTGAAGTTTATGAACAGAAGGGCGATTTTGAGAAAGCAATGGAAGTTTTTGCCAAAGCAAACTCTCTCAGTGGCAACAATGTTCTTGTAAAAAATGCCATGGATAGAATCAGTCTTCACGGTGTTGATATTCCTCAGGCAGATGCATCTCAGACTGTCAGTGAAGGTTTAGATGAAGGTGTAGAAAATAGTGAAATTTCAGTTCCTGTTGAAGAACCACAGATGACAGAAGAAACTGCTGAAGAAAATGTCAGTGAAGAATCAGAAAAAGATGCAGTCGTTGAAGATGAAAATCCGGTTGAAGAAGAAAAGGGTGAAGAAGACGCTTTCGATTTTAATCAGTTTGGAATGAACAGTCTGATTGAAGAAGAATCTGACGACGACCTGCAGAATGCAGTTTTTGATGATGATAATTTCCTTGATGGAAATCCTGTTGATTCAGAAAAAGTAACAAATCTTGATGACCTGCTGCAGGATGAACTTCCTATTGAAGCTGATGATGCAAATGAAATTGTTTCAATTCCGGATGGAAGTGAAGAGGAAAAAAATGATGACATTCTCGTTGACAGTGATGAAGATGATGAAAGTCCAGTCTTTGAAGAAAAACTCATAAATGATGAACCTCAGTTAGAAGAACCGGTATTGGATTCAATTATTGAAGAAGCTGCAGAGGAAGATGTGATGGAAGAACCACCTGCTCCTAAAGAACCTGAAACTACGGTTCCTCCAAAAACAATCGAAGCAAAAATTGCAAAAGAAGACCTTGATGAACTTAGAAAGCTTTCAGAAAAGGCACAGGAAGCAATGGATAAGGCAAATTATGCTGCAGAGAAAGCCTGTCTTGCGGCTCAGAGGGCAGCAGATATAGCACATTCTTCTCAAGTAGAAAATAAACCGGAAATAAGTGAACCAGAAGAAGAACAGGAAGAAATACAGGAAGAGAACAAAACTCCTCAGCAGCTTCTGCTTGAGAGGGCTGTAAAAATGCTTCCTTCCATTACAAAAGTTATTACAGATAAATCTGCCGTTGAACAGTTTAAGCCGGCTCTGGAAATGTTCAAAAAACTCCGTGAGCTCCTTGAATATCTTCCTGAAGGCAAAAAACAGGAATTTCTGCAAAGTGAAACACGACTTCTGCTGGATTTTGTAATAGCAAGACTTAGCGGTATTCCAGGACTGTACGAAACTGCAAAAGCCCTCCGTGATGGCGGCCTTGTAAAATCAGAAGAAGACTATTCTGAAGAAAAGGAAGGCGTTGAACTTACAAAGAAAGTCCTTGATCAGCTTTGCATGCTGGTTTCATTTATTGATGACAACAACCTCCGCGCTGTTCTGATGCAGTGTGCTGACGGTCTGTACGAAAAACTGTAAAAAACTCTGCAGTTAATCTACAAGGTATTCAATTTCGTCGGCTTCTTCTTCAAGAACTACTCGAAGCTTGTGTGCGCCTTTTTTTACAGGTAATGTAAAAATAAACGGGCGCTCAACAGTTTGTGGCGGCAGATTATCAACAAAAACCTGCAGCAGTCCGTCACCTGTTCCGCCTGTGACTTCCACTGAAATTTTCTGATTGCCGGAATTGGAAATGCTTTTGAAAAAATGGGCACCGTTTTTTGGCGATGTAATTTTCAGTGGCGAAGAATTATAATCAATGGAACTGTCTTTCAGGTCTTTGGACAACCATTTCTGATATTCTGCCGGGTAATTTGTTGTAATTTTTTCACCGGATTTTGTGTGCCAGTGACAGATTCTGCCATTAAACTCATCCAGAAAATCTTTATGAACGTATTCTTCGACAACTACGGGACAGCAGTCTGAAGGGGCCATTCCTGAAAGAGAACAGATTTTTGTTATTGTAAAGTTTTCAGGGCTTTTAAAAGCCGGCGACTTTTTGTTTGTAAGCTGATCGAGAATGTTTTTTGCGATTGTTGCAGGAAGAGAAGAGCCTGTCTTTCCCATGACGGTGTTACCATTATGGTTCCCCATCCAGACTGCAACTGTATATTCGTCTGTTGAACCAAGAGCTACAATGTTCTGATACTGGTTTGCAGTTCCTGTCTTAAAAATTGACGGATATGAAGTTTCAAAAGTCTGACTGAAACCAAATCCTGCAGCCCGGGCTTTTTTGTCCGAAAGAATCGAGCAGATGATTCTGGCTGAATCCGGAGTGTAAATCTGCCTGATCTTTGATTCATCAACAGTTGAAGTATCTGTGTACGCAAGAGGAATAAGTTTTCCGTCATTTGCAAAAACTGAAAAAGCATGTCCAAGTTCAAGAAGTGAAACTTCTCCTGCTCCTAGTGCCAGTCCCAGGTCAGCTTTAAGGCCTTCTTCTTCAAGAGAATCAAAACCAAGTGAAATGAGTGCCTGGTGATAGTCAGGAACACCTGTGGAAGAAAGGGTTAAAACTGCAGGAACGTTCAGACTTGAAGCTAAAGCTGTGCGCAGAAGAACCGGACCATTGAACCTGTTGTTAAAATTAAGGGGAATGTAAACTTTGTCACTTCCAAAACTTGTAGGAATATCAGGAAGAACGTCTGTCGGTTTTAAGCCTTTATCCAGTGCAAGACAGTACAAAAATGGTTTCATGCTTGACCCCATCTGATTTTTTACAAGAACACCGTCAATCTGACCTGAATGTTCACTGTCAAACCAGTCTGGTGAACCAACCCACAAAAGAATTCTCCCGGTTTTATTTTCAAGGACAATTACGGCCGCGTTTTCTATACGGGAATTTGCAGTTTTGCGCATGGAATCAAAAATCTGAAACTGTGCAAAATCCTGCAGTTCAAGGTCACAGGCAAGGTTTAAGGTTGTAATTTTGCGGCCAAAATCCTCTCCATAAACTGTTTTTAAGTATTCTACATAATGAGGCATGTTAAATGGCCATTCTTTGCCGCCGGAACAGTTTAATGCCTGAAAAATATCTTCGTTTTTTACATCGTCAAGAAGACTTGCTGCCTGGGCACATTTATCAGGATGAATGATCGGGTTGTATCCAGTCGGATTTCGTGGAATTACTGCCAGCGCGAGAATCTGTTCTGGTTTAAGTTCTGTAAGTTCACAATCAAAGTAATATCTGCAGGCAGAAGTGACACCTTCAGTATTTGCACCGAATGGAATTGAATTAAGATAATGTTCAAAAATTTCATCTTTTGTAAGGCGTGCTTCAAGTCGCCATGCATTGTAGCAGTCTTTGATTTTGGCGAAAATGTTGCGGGTTTTTGACGGAGAAACAATCCGGGCCAGCTGCATGGTAATTGTTGAAGCGCCGGAAACTGTGCGCAGTTCAGAAGTGTTTTGTTTAAAAGCTCTGGCTGCAGCTCTAAAGTCTACGCCTCCATGGGAATAAAAGCGGTTGTCTTCTGATTTGAGAAAAGCCTTTTTTACTGCATCTGGAATCTGGTTAAAAGGTGTAAATTGCCGTCGTGTGCCGTCTCCTGCAGAAGTGATCTGAACCAGCATCATGTTTCTGTCCCAGATTGTTACAGAATAGGGACGGTTAAAAAATTCAGTAAGTTTCCCAAAGGGAACTATATAGATTATTGAAAAATGAAGCAGAAGAAAAAAGAGCAGAACGCAGATTGTAATTGAAGTTTTAAGATACTTTTTAAGAAATTTGAACATATAACATTGATAATAACAAAAAAAAAGGTAACAGGCAAAAGGCAAAAACCTTTTTCCCGTTACCCTAATAAACTGTTTTTTTAATTTTTATCTAATTGTGTACAGATAACCATCAGTTCTACCGAAGATTTCAGGTTCGTACATACATTCTGCAAGAATTGGTGTTACAGGATAAACACCGCGACGTGCAGTTCTGAATGTAAATTCAACGGTTCTTACACCTTCGTTGAAGTCGTCCCAGAAATACTGGATTTCGTTATCATAGATAGTCTGATTTGCCCATGTACTCCACCAGTATCTGTGGTCATTTGATGTATTAGCCTGAGCTTCACTTCCGCTTGTAGCGAATGTTGAATCAAGGATTTCAGCACCAGATGGAATTGGAACACGAAGTGCGAGGTACTGTCTGTCTTTTGTAGAACTTACTGTAACTTTTACTTTGTATGT
The DNA here is from genome assembly GCA_045597415.1 of Treponema sp. Classification (GTDB taxonomy): domain Bacteria; phylum Spirochaetota; class Spirochaetia; order Treponematales; family Treponemataceae; genus Treponema_D. Next base: position 10,090 of record JAZLKD010000008.1, read on the forward strand.
TTTTCCTGTATCCAGAGGAAGAATCATTGCATCTGTATCGACAACTTTACCAGAATCAAGTTCACTTAATTCGTATGCAACTTCAATACCTTCATTGCGCTTGTTCTGAATTTCATCAGGAAGGGCATATTTCATATCTGCAGCATAATACAGTGTACCTGTACCATTTGCACTGAATGAAAGTTCAAGTTCTTTGTCACGTGGAAGTGATTTAAGCAGGTCATCCTTGAATCCTACAGTTTTGTCAGTAGATTTTGCAGTAACACCTTTGAATTTAGCAGAGAGGATTTCTTTCTGCATGACTTCTGCTTTTGCTACAAAGTCAGTTGTATCAAGTTTGCGTTCCTGAATCAAAGTGTAGATTGCTTCAAGAACTTTTGCAGTTGTTACAGTAGACTGCCAGTATCCGTCACGCTGATCCTGAAGAAGTGTGTACAGGAGGCGGTCAACCATTTCGTCAGACTGGTCTGCCTGAACATAGAGCTGGAGGATGATTGCAAGCTGGTCTGTGTAATGTCTGTACCAGTACCATCTTGTGTTTGAAGGCTGAGTAATATCTACAGAACGCAGTTCAGGGCGCAGGTATGAGCGGATGTATTTCTTGTACTCAGCAGCTTTTTCACGGCCTTCTGCTGTTCCTTTGTTTACCCATGCAAGACCAAGATATGCAGCAATATCAAGGTCGTCAAAGGATGCTTCTTTAAGACTCTTGAGCTTGTCATCAAGACTTGAGTCCCCAAGAAGTGAGAATACATAGCAGGCATAAGCGGCATGAATATTATTTGCATCAGAGATATTGCGTTTGATGTAGCGTTTAAGGTTGCTGATATTGATTGCAAGTTCGCCTGATGTGTAACCGCGTTTAATTGCCATTGCGTAGATGTGTGCAATTCTTACAGAAACATAGAAATTTTCAGTTGTTGTATTGTTTGGCCAGTATGGGAAACCGCCGTTTGAGTGCTGAACATCTTTCCAGTTGTTGAAGTATTTTACAACTACGCTATGAGGGTTCTCAACTCTGTTGTCGAGTCCGAAAATGTCAATGTATTTGTCAAAGGCAACGAGAGGAATGATTTTGCTTGACTGCTGTTCCATACAACCGTAAGGGTATTGGAATACATAGTTTACGGCACCACCAAGAAGTCCAAGTTGTGTTGCATCAAGGCTGACTTTAAGTGAACCTTCGCCGTTGTTTGCCCATGATGGAATTACAAACAGTTCTTTGGCAGATTTTGTTTCACCTTTAGCATATTCAGTTGATCCCTTGAGGGCTACAGTTTCAAAACAGAAAGTCTGTTCAATGAGCACTTTTGAAATGAGTGTTTCGTTGAGTATTTCTGATTCAACTTTGTAAACCAGTTCTGTATTTCCTACTTCTTCTGCACAAACATCAAAGTAAACTACAGTAGTTCCTCCGGCTGCAACTTTTACAGTGTGCTTGTTCTTGCCGTCGACAGAAGCTTTTCCAATTACAGTTACAAGACCTTCTTTAGTGTCGGCTGCAGACTGTTTTGGATCCCGTGTAGAAATTGAAACAGTAACGTCGTGAGCTTTGTTGTCCAGGTTTGTAATCATTACACCACATTCTGCTGTATCGCGTACACGGAGACGGCGCGGCTGAACTGACTGAACGTTTACAGGGTTTTGAACTGCAAATTCATCTTCCTGAAGGGCGAGAAGCTCTTCTTTTACACCAAATGCTGTGAGGCGGAATGTTGAAAGGTTGTCAGGCACTTTGAAAGTGAATGTAACTTTTCCTTCTGCGTCTGTAATGAGCTGTGGTTCAAAGAATGCAGTTGGCCTGAAGTCTTTGCGTTCCTTTTCATCTTTTTCTTCTGACGCATCTCCACCCTGAAGGTTTTTGATTGAGTATGTTACAGGATCCATCAGATAGTTGCGTGAATCTCCACCACGGACTCTCAGAGGGAAACTGTATTTGTCGTAGAAGAAATCGATTGGATTTGGAACATGATAGTTAATAAGGTCGAGAACGGCTCTGTCGGCTGCAAAACATGTAAGTTCTGCACCTTCAACAGGTTTTCCGCCTTTTGTTGCATAGAGAGTGACAGTTGCTGTGTCTCCAGGACGGTAAATTTTTTTGTCAGTTTCTGCCTTAACAGAGAATGCGCGTACTCTTGCATTTACATTGAGTGCTGTTACACCATAGTATCCTTTCGGCTTGTCCATATCACGTTCGCCGTATTCATGTGTTGGTGCACCTGAACGGACAGAATATGAAGAAACTGAAACGTAAACTACAGGAACATAGTTGCGGGCAATCTTTACATCGAGAACATCACATGACTGGTCAAGATGACGAACTTCTTCGGTAAAGATACCTTCACGTTCTACAGTGATGAGGTAGTCGCCTTTTGGAAGAGGACTTTCAAGAAGAATATGTGCTGTGTCGCCAGGATTGTAGAGATTCTGGTCAGGAGTGAGTTTAAGTTCATCTGAACTTGAAGAATCAAACCAGCATGCGTCACTTCCTGTTACATAGAAATTGTAATCGGTAACGGCTGTGCGGTCTTTTGTATCAGTACCAGTTACACGGAGAGTGTACCATCCGGCATGTTTTGGAGTGATCTTGAAGAAGCCTTCTGTTGAAGGAGAAATTGATTCGTTTTCTTCCTGATCAGTGTGTTTTTCCCAGTGAGCGTAAACAGAGTTGTAAACGCTGTCCTGATAACTGTAAGTCCAGTATTCACGGGAAAGAGTATATTCCAGATTGCCTTTTACTTTTTTAGTGTTTGCAGAAATAAATCCGTCAGCATCTACGAGGGCATAAGGAATTTCGATTGTGTCACCAGATTTTGCAAAACCGCGCTGTGTTTTGTGGCGGCCGATACCAATGTAGTATGCTGCAGGGTGAACCATCTTTACGGCTTTTGCAGCAATTCTCTGGTTTGAAACATCTGTGATGTAAGTTTCACAATAATAATTGTAAGGAATATTGTGGCTGTTCTGTGCAACTACAGATGCTGTAGCTTTTCCGTCTTTTGTCAGAGTACCTTCGCTGTCGCTGATTGAACGGCGGTAGTCGTATTCATTGTAAATACCGAAAGTGTAGCCTTTGAGTTCACGGTTATCAGTATGGAAGTAAGTTGGTTCTGTGTACCATGTTGTATTGTAAGATGCTCCTGAAAGAGAACCGCCTGCAAGGTATGAAGCCTTGATGTCTGCATTGAGGAGATCGCCGGAATAAGCTGTTTTGTTTTTGATTTCAACAGAAGCCTGGAACTTTAATGGTTCAAAATAAGCAACTGTGAAATAGAGGTAGCGTGACTTGTCGTCATCAGCATTGCGTTTGTAAGTAACGCAGTATTCGCCAGGTTTAAGGTTTGATGGCAGCTTGAATGAACCGTAGAAGCTTCCTGAAGCAGAAGTTACACCTGAAAGAGAATCGTAAGTTGTATTTCCGCGCCATGAACGCTGTTCGAGAACGATTTTGTATGGTCCGTTGTATGAAATGTAACTTCCCAGTTCCTTATCGCGGTCGATACCTTTGAAAGTGATTGTTTCACCAGGTTTGTAAAGTCCGCGGTCACAGAACATGAATGTGCGCTGATATTTTTTGAGGGCAGTGTAAATACTGTCTGTTGAAATACCTGAACGCCATGAAGAGTGACTTGAAGGTCTGAACATAACTTTATCATCACCGTAATTAATGTTTACGACAACGTTGGACTGGTCTTCCCATTTATTGAAAGTATGCTGCTCTTCTTTTGTAAAGTTGATTACAGCAATACCGTTTTTGTCTGTCAAAACAGAGGCTGTATGGAGGGAGTTGTTTCTGTTTGTAATGAATACAGATGCTCCTTCAACAGGAGTGTTGTGTTCCATTGAGCGGACAAGAACAACTGCCTTGTTAATACCGTATCGTACTGTTGCAGCAAGGTCTGTTACCTGAACATTGAGGTAATTCTTTTTGCTGTCAATTTCTTCATTACCGCGCCAGTTACGTTCCCTTACCCTGATATCGGCTTCAAAACGTACAAAACCTTTACCGTTTACGAGATAAGGTTCAAGGTCGATTTCCTTGAACTGTTTTGTGTTGCGTTTGCCTGGTTCAATGTAAACAGAACCGTAATCACCGTAGTCGAATCTATCTCTCCAGCTTTTTTCATAAAGAGGATCGTCTGTTGAACCTACACGGTATGCACCTTCTTCAGCATTCATCCATTCAAATACGAGTTTGTGAGGGAACTGAGATTCCATGATTACGTTGCCGCTTTCGATGTAATTTGCGTAACCCTGATAGTCTCGTGTTCTGAATGAAACTGACTGAGGAGCATTTGTAAGTTCATAGCCGTAAGCGTTCTTGAGGTTTGAGTTAAGGTTAACTTCTGTAAGGTCACCAGGTTTACCCTTGAGGTACTGGATTGTAACGTTTCTGTTCCAGCATGAAATGTTTTCTCTTGTAATTTCCTGAGTTGTACATGAAACTGCACTGAGAATTGTTTTTTCATCAACAGGCTGGTTAAATTCAAAGCGGACAGCGTTTCCGTATCCGTTGCCTGTGTATTCATAGGCTTTTGTACATGTAAACGGAATAAGTGTCTTGTAAGAGAACTTTGATGTTCTTTCTCCGTTATTGAATACAAAACGTACATCTGAATTGTTTTCGAGAGGATCATTGATTGTAATGAACCAGGCATTTGTACGTTTTTTGTCGTTTGAAACACGTACTCTGTCTGATTTGTTAAAGTCACCTTCGATGGAGAAACTTCCGCCGTTATCAAGACTCAGGCGTGAATATACGTCGTCTGAAGTAAAATAATAGTTGAAGAATACTTTACAGTATTTTGCTGCTTCGACAGGAAGTCCGGCATCACTTGAATAATCAACGTAAGAATGTTCTTTTGAAACGCCTGGAAGATAGTTTGTAACTTTTGCAGGTGCTGTTCTTGTATTGAATTCATTTCTGCCGTCAAGTTTGTTGCCGCCGATTGATTTAAGGTCAGGATTGACCGTGATTGTGTATGAAATACAAGGATCGAGTGCATCATCACATTCAAAGCTTAAATTTTTTGTACCAAGCCAGCGGTAGTTACCTTTGATTTCAGGTGTGATTGTGAATACTTTTTTTGCATCCTTGTTGATTTTATCCTGATCATCGAGAGCTTTAAGGGCTTTTACAGGATGATTGAATTCAACATAGAACTGTGGACGCTGCATTTCACCTGGAACTGAATATGAAGGACCCCAGTCTCTTACAATAAGGGAACCTTCTTCTTTTTCAGGTTCGTTTGAAGAAGATGCAGGTTTTTGTTCTGTATCAGATGCTTTTTCTGCAGTTTCAGAAGAAGAATCCTGTGGTCTGTTTGCATTGGAAACAGTAATTTTGCGGGGACTTTTCTTCTGTTTTTCTTTTGCTGCAAGATATTCGCTTAATGACATGCGCTTTGTGTTGTAGGAAGTTTTGTAATTTCCCAGACTGCGCAGACCTGGAATTACTGAAGAACTTGCACCTGCTGCACCGTCACCGCTCAGGTCAAGTTTGCCTGGAACCGATTCTGGTTCAACATATTCTCCGCGATAATCCAGTTCAAAGAATTTTGACGGATCGATAAATTCATAGTCTGCATATTCAACACCAGGAACTAATTCCTGATCTGCATTTGCGACTTGTTTTTCGCCGCATCCTGTCAGTGACAGAATGGATGAAACTCCCAGCAGTGCCAGAAGTCCGAAAAGAAGTTTTTTCATCTGTAACTCTCCAAAGTACGTTTTTAAATGATGTCTGCAAGCAGTATCCGAAAATACCTGTTACGGAAATCAATTAAAATTATAGAAGAAAGTTGCGTATTTTAATAGAGAAAAAGCTGGTGCGGGAAAATTTTTGCAGGCAAAAAAAACGATAAAACTCGCTTTATCAGACGTATGTGCCTTCGGCACATCTCCCTGTCTGCGACAGGGATTGGAAGGGCGGCGGAGCCGTTGTTTGCGGCGGTGGTTGAGTTTATCGAAACCACCAGAGCAAACAATGGAGCGGTCAGCGGAACCCTGGAAAGCCCGACGGCTTTAGCCGGGTCGCCCTTCTATTAATGTTCAAGAATGATTTTTGTCATATAGCCGGCAAATGCAAGAAGCATAAGGACTCCTGACCAGCGTTTGATTGTGTGTCCCGGAAGATAGCAGAAGAGTGCCAGAAGAAGTGCACAACCGAGGGCAATAATACTGTCAATGAAAAATCCGTCAAATGAAAGGGGAGTAAGACATGCTGTAAATCCTGCAACACAAAGAATGTTGAAGATGTTTGAACCTAGAATGTTTCCGATGGCAATGTCTGTTTTGCCTTTGCGGGCTGCTGTAATTGATGTAACAAGTTCCGGAAGTGAAGTACCGAATGCAATTACTGTAAGGCCGATGATTCTGTCTGGAACGCCGATCATTGATGCAAGTTTTGAAGCGGATTTTACGACAAGGTCACTTCCCCAGGTAATGGCACCGAGGCCGATGAGGAGAATGATAATCTGAAACCAGATGTGTTCGTTCATTTTTTCGAGCCATGCGGCAAATCCTGACTTCTCTTCGTCATCGTCGTCTTCTTCCTCGGCAAACATATTTGTTTTTGTTCTGATGGAAATTATTACGAGGATTGCAATGTAAACGATAAGAAGTGAAAAGAGGATTATACCATCTGTTCTTGAAAAGTCTGTTCCGCAGTAACCGAGGGCAATAAAGAGAACTGTAACTGCTACCATGTAGGGAATATCAAGCTTGAGGGAGTTTTTGTGACAAGGAATCGGGCAGAAGAGGGCTGTAAGTCCGAGAATGAGAACGATGTTCATGATGTTTGAGCCGACAACGTTTCCGATGCTGATTCCAACCTGTCCGCCTTTGAGTGCGCTTGTGAGGGAAACTGCAAGTTCTGGAGCCGATGTTCCGAATGCGACAAGGGTAAGTCCGATGACAAGTTCCGGGACTTTTAATTTTTGAGCAATGCCTGCAGCTGAGTCTACAAACCAGTCAGCACCTTTTACAAGCAGGAAAAATCCTGCTGCAAGAATAAGAATCTGGATAAGGAATTCCATAATAATGCCTCCTGTTTCACTATTATAGCGAAATTGTTATATTCTGATAATCTTTGAACGGGTAATTACTTCGTTTCCGCTTTCCGTAATGAGGACATCGTTTTCAAGACGAACTCCTCCCAGTCTGCTGTCGTAAAGGCCTGGTTCCAGTGTTATGATGTTGCCTTCCATAAAGCAGATGTCTTCGGCCTGTTTTGCGCTGACTCTCGGCCATTCGTGGATTTCAAGGCCGATTCCGTGTCCAAGGGTATGGGGCATTACTTTTTTTGCCTTAGAAAAGATTTTGTCGGCAACTTCTGCAGCTTTTTTTACAGGAATGCCCGGTTTGTAAAATTCAAGAGCCTGGCGGGCGGCTTCTTCCACAAGGGCAACAAGTTCTTCCTGTTCTGGCGAAGGTTCTTTTACTACTGTCAGTGTTGTGTCGCTGGTGTAGCCCTGGTAAACAACGCCAAAGTCAAGGATTGAAAGTCCCTTTGCAGGCCATGGCCTGTCTGTGTAGCCTGGGAATGCGTGGATTGCCCATGAGCGGTCAGGTCCGGCTGCAAGAGTGTCAAAACCGGTTCGTTCGCAGCCGTTTTTGCGCAGTTCTTTTTCGATTAAAAGGGCAACATCTGTTTCTGTCCGGATGGTATTGTCCTTGATGCCTTTTTCGATTTCATCAATAATGAGGTCTCCGATTCGGGCAGCTTCTTTTGTACATTCAATTTCATAGTCGTCTTTGATTGTGCGCATGCTTACAACGTAGTCGTGAGCTGAACCTTTGCGGCACAGAACGTCCCAGCCGGAAAGTGTGTCCACAAATTCCAGAAATTCCGGATATGGTGTCATTGGCGAAAGTTCGATTTTTTTGCGCATGTCGTTGATTTTGAAGGTTTTGAGGACTTCAAGGACTGCTTTTGTGTTTACACGGCCGTATTTGTTGTATGGAATGATTTTTACATCAACAGCACGTTCTTTTGCAAGGTTTTCATCCCATGGAATCAGCGCACTTTTGCCGTTGCTGGCCATGACAAAAATTGCATCTCCCGGATGTCCTGTAAAATATCTTACGGCCGGAGTCCTGCGTTCTTCCTTGTCTTCAAAAACAACAGCTGTAAGGCTGTTTTCCTTCATAAAATCCAGAAGGTATTCCCTGCGGGATTTGTAAATCTGTTTTAATTCGTCTTGTGTGTATTGTTTCATATTAATCCTTTGTTAAATATAACTATTTTTTGAATTTTCGCAAAATGGTCCTTAAAATTTCATCTTTTGTAGCTGCCAGAAGGAATAATCCTGTTAATGCAAATGAAGCTCCGGTAAATGCAAGGGGAAGTCCATATCCAAAAAGGCGACCCCATTTTTCTAATGAGAAAAAAGAAACTGCCCATTTATGTACAAAATAAGCAGGAACTGAGGCAAGAAGTGAAAAAATCATCATTTTGAGGGCGTAGAGGAATGTTCCTTTTATGACGGATTTTACGTCTGTCATTTGTGTTTTTTTGAGGAATGCAAAAAGGAAGAATGTGTTTACGGCGCTGGCAAGGGAGAGGGCCAGTGCAATGCCGTTTCCTCCAAGATTTGTCGCAAAAATCAAAATGAATGCAAAGGCGATGTTGAATGCAAAGCCGAGAATCCCTGCAAGAGTCGGAAGCTTTGTGTTCCCCTGGGCATAGAATGCAGGAGATACGATTCTGTTTACTGCAATGAAGAAAAGTCCTGCCATGTGAAGAAGGAAAATGGCAGTTGTTTTTGTAACGGCTTCATCATCAAATCGGCCTGTTTTGTAAACGAGGGAAACGATTTCCCTGCCGGTGATGAAGGAGAAGAAAGTTACGGGAATTGAAATCAAAGTGATGATTTTTACAGCCTGAATTGTAAGCCGGTTGAATTCGTCCCATTTTTCTTTTTTTGCAAGGCCGGCCAGATCAGGAAGAATTACAGAACCGATGCTTACGGCAAATACACCGAGAATGAGTTCCTGGAGGCGGAGTGAGTATTGGAGTGTTGATACCGTTCCTTCTTCCTGCCATCCTGCCAGGGCTGTGCTTACTACGTCGTTAAGCTGGTAGCAGGCCATGCCGATGATTGTGGGAACTATGAGGCTGATTACTTTTTTTGTGCCCGGGTTTGCAAAAGCATTTTTGAGGGTTGTAAAATGAGCTTGCCAGCCTGTTTTGATTACAAATGGAAGCTGAAATAAAGCCTGGACACAACCGCCGGTGATTACGCCGATGGACATGGCACGGGCCGCAATCTTTGCTTTTGTATCAGAATCTGCTTCATTTCCGGCCAGAAGTGGAGTGAGGATGTATGTTGCGGCAATTACGATTGAGTTAAAGAGAACTGGGGTAAAACCTGAAACCCAGAATACTTTTGCTCCGTTTAAGACTCCCTGAAAAAATGCTGCAATGCTGATTACTGCAAGATAAGGGAACATGATGCGGGTAAGGAGAATTGTTTCATCTATTACAACACTGTCGTTGCCGTCATAAAAAACAGGAACGATGAATTTTGTAACTGCGATTCCTATTAGGACTACACAGGTTGTTAGAAAAGTTACGAGAGTGAGTGTTGCATTAAGAAAGTCTTTAGTTGCTTTTGTATTGTCGTCAGAGTTTCCGTTGGAGAGATAGCCTTTAAATGTCGGTATGAATGCTACGGAAATGGCGTTCTCTGCAAAAAGGCGGCGCAAAAGGTTTGGAATCATAAAGGCGATGCCGAATGCGTCTGCAAATTTTGATTTTCCGAGAAATTCGGCTTTTGTCCTTTCACGGCAGAGACCGAGGATTCTTGAACAAAGGGTAAAAAATGTAAGCACCAGTCCTGAAGTTAAAATGGAACCTGATTTTTTTTGAGTTGAATCTGATTTTTCCTGTGACATGATTTTTATTATAGCGGATTTTTGAGAAAAGTTTTAATATAGTTCTATTATGACAATTACACTAAAAAACAATAACTACGAAGTAGTTCTCAACACACACGGCGGTGAAATTAATTCTTTCCGCTCTGTAAAAGATGGTACACAGTATGTATTTGAAGGACCTGAATCTGTTTGGAAATTCCATGCTCCTGTTCTGTTTCCACATGTTGGACGCATTAAAGATGGTTTTTACACATATGAAGGCAAGGAATACAATCTTGTAAATAACGGTATGAGCCGCGACATGGAACATAAAGTTGTTGAACAGTCTGAAACTGCAGTAACTTTTGAACTTACAGAATCTGCTGAAACAGCTTCAAAATTCCCATGGAAATTTTCTCTCAAAAATCACTATGAACTTAAAGACAACGGTCTTGTATTTACTACAACTGTAACAAATACAGACTCGACTCCAATGATGTTCTCTGTAGGAAGTCACACGGCATTCTGCTGTCCTCGAAACACAGATCCTGCAGGAACTACAAATGCTGATTACAGATACGAATTTGAAGTTAAGGAACCTTTGACAACTGTTCTTTTGAACGATGCAGCTCAGCTTGCTGTTGATGAAGAAGGAACTTCGCCTTGTACTAAACCTTATGGCGAAAAAGAAGCCGGAATTATTCCGATTAATGGTGAAGGTTTTGGAAACGGTCATTTCTTTACTGCATTTAAGTCCAGCTGGGTTGGCTTGAGAAATATGAAGGACGGAAGCCTTGTAAAAGTAAACTGTGCAGGTTATCCATATCTTATGGTATGGCAGGGTGGAAACGGTGCAGAAGGCGTATCTGGAAACGGCTTTAACTGTATTGAACCATGGTACGGAACTGCTGATGCTGAAAACACAGACCATGAATGGACTGATAAAACAGGTCTGATTACACTTGAACCTGGAAAGAGTTTTACTGCAGACCAGTCAATTACAATCGAGAAGTAGGGATGAAAGGGGGGGGCTTTCGAACCACCTTGTTTTTGGAGGGGAAGAGAGGCCCTACTCGGAAGCGAGCCCCTCTTCCCCTCCAAACCTCCCCATCTTCGCGGCACCGCTTAGGGTTGCACCCTAAGAACCTGCTTGAGCGACTTTGCAATTATGAAATTTCCTGTTAGAAAAATATTTTTTTGGGTCCTGGCTGTTTCAGGCGCTTTTTTGCTGCTGGCGGCAGGGATTAATTTTTATGTGATTTTTTCTACTTCTCAATATATTTTTTCGGATATAAAAGATGTTCCTGCTAAAACCTGTGTCGTTGTGCCGGGGGCTAAGGTTTATGGGACTGAAACTGTTTCTTTTGTGTTCCGGGACAGGATTGAGGCCGGGGTTACCCTTTATGAAAAAGGAATCTGTAAAAAGATTCTGATTTCAGGGGATCGTGGCAAGCCTTTTTATGATGAAGTCAATGCGGCTAATAAATATATCAGGACCATGCACAATCTTAGCGCAGACGATGTTTTTATGGACCATGCAGGCTTCAGCACTTATGATACCATGGTGCGGGCTAAAAAGGTTTTTTGTGCTGAGGATGCTGTTGTTACAAGTCAGCAGTTTCATATCAACAGGTGTGTGTATATTGCCCGGGCAAAGGGAATTGATGCTGTGGGATATGTTTCCCCAGAGATAAATCCTTTCAGGAAACGGGTTAAGGCTTCATGGCAGGTGAGGGAGTTTTTTGCAAGGATAAAGACTTTTTTTCTTGTTATGTTTGATGCTGATGCCAGATTTCTTGGGGAAGAAATTCCTGTAACCGGCAGCGGCAGGGCTACATGGGATTAAATTGAGCGGATTTTGTCCTTAGGACATTTTTCAAAGTATTCAATTACACGGCGTCGGGCATCATCCATGTCCGTAAGGTTTATCATGGAACTTTGAAAAAAATGGCCGAAACTGAAATTGAGGCAGTACCAGGCAAAAAATCGCTGGAGCCGTGTTTTGTAAAATTCTTTCGGCTGATATTTTTCCACATCATCAATAAATTCCAGCGCCAGCTGAAGGGCGTCAAAGGTTTGAGGGGCGTGGCGGGGCTGTGCCCCGGTGGAAGGGGTGGCGGTGGTCGCGGCAGCGGCAGGAGCCAGGGGAAGGCTTTCCCCTCCATTTTTTAACTGGGCAAAAATCCACGGTTTCTGTGCGGCGGCTGTGGCAATCATGATTCCTTTTGCGGAAGGGGCAGTTTTTCTGGCAGCCTCAAATGAATTCCGGTCTTTTACATCTCCGTTAAGATAGACTGGAATCTGGGGAAAAGCCTGCGCAAGTTCTTCAACAGCCTTCCAGCTGCTGGGTCGTGAATGTTTCTGCTTTTGTGTGCGGCCGTGGAGTGTAATGAGCTCAACTCCCTCTCCAATCAACATTCGTGCAAAATCGTGAAGTTTTTCAGTCGTCCAGTCTTCTGTACCAAGGCGCATTTTTACTGACAATCTTTTTGCGGGGCGACCGTCTTTTGCACTGTTTTCAATGGCACTTTTTACATCACGAACCATTCTGGCTGTTTCTTCAACCGGTTTTGTCATCCAGGCAATTCCGGCTCCTGTTTTGTAAATCTGGGGAGCGGAACAACCCATATTAAGGTCGATTCCAAGGCCGTTTAATTCCTGACACACTGCCGCTGCCTGTGCCATTTTGTCACCGCTTTTATCTGTCAGCTGCCATACAAGTTTTTCAGGCTCAGGTCCGTCAAACAGATAGTATTTTTCCCAGGGACCGTTGTTCAGAAGGGAAGAGGCGTTGATCATTTCGTTAAAATATTCGTCGCAGCCACCAAAACGGCCTACCAGGTTGCGGAAGGCAAGATGTGTGATGGCATCCATCGGGGCAAGTATCAGCTTCATCTGCGGTCGTTTAACCATCTGGCAAAAATTTCAGCTGCACAGCCGCAGAGGGATGGACACGGGCGTTTTTTGTAATATTCTTCTGTGCGCTCTTCACTTTCGGGATTGCTTGAGGCGTGGGTGTCTGCTTTGCCGGCCTGAAACAGTTTTTGTGAAGTTCCAATGGGAACAAGACCTAAAAGTTCGCGGCAGATTGTCGAACCGTTGGCTTTGCGGAATTCTTCTGCCAGAGCCTGGCCTTCTTTGTATACTGCGTCTTTGATTGCCTTATCACCCGTGTCTGTGCCCATTTTCATGGCCAGGCAGAGCATTATTGCGCTGAAAGTTCCGCAGGTTTCCCTCATGCGGCAGGTTCCTCCGCCGAATGGAAGGGCGAGTGTCATTACAGTTTTTTTGTCATAGCCCAGTTCTTCTGCAAAAACTTCTACTACAGACTGGGTGCAGTTAAGTCCGCTTAAAAAATTGTCTGTGGCGCGTTTTCGGGCTTCTTCTGGAAAAATCATTTTTTTACCTTTGGAAGCATTTTTACAGCTGCGTCGAGAAAATCTGTTTTTACGGATTCAACTTTTCCTTCGTCAACGGCTTTTGTAATTTCCAGATTTACTGGAATTTCTGCAAGAAGAGGAATCCCGTACTCAACTGCGATTTCCTTCGCATGGCTTTCGCCGAAAATCCTGATTTTTTTGTCGCAGTCCGGGCATTGTACATAGCTCATGTTTTCGATGAGGCCGTAAACGGGAATGTTCATTTTTTGTGCCATTTTAACGGCTTTTTCAACAATCATTTTTACAAGCCCCTGTGGAGTTGCAACGATGATGATTCCGTCGAGGGGAATTGACTGAAAAACTGTAAGGGGAATGTCGCCTGTTCCTGGTGGCATATCAACAAACATGTAATCTACATCTGTCCACTGTGTCTGCTGCCAGAAATTTTTAAGTGTAGGAAGAAGCATGCTTGAACGCCACAAAACAGGATCTGATTCATTGGGAAGCATAAAATTGATGCTCATAATCTGGATGCCTGATTCTGTTTTTACAGGGAGCATGTTTCCCTTGTCGTCGCCGAGAATCTGTCCGTCACGTACTCCAAAGGCAGTTGGAATTGAGGCTCCTGTCAGGTCTGCATCAAGAACGGCTGTATTGTATCCGTCCTGGCTGAGTCTGGCTGTCATAAGTGATGTAACAAGTGATTTGCCGACACCGCCTTTTGCAGAGAATACGCCGATAACTTTTTTAACGGAACTGCCTTCCTTTAATGAAAGTTTCTGAATTTTACTTGCGCAGCCGGATTTGCATGTTGAACAGTTGTGTGTGCATTCTTCAGACATAAAAAACTCCTGACGGTAAATGTTTCCCATCATTATAAAGAGAATCTGATGGTATTTAAAGAAGAAAAGAGAGGAAATATTTTTTTATTCCGCAAGTCATCAATAACAGACAACACTTTTTACGGACAAGAGTTTTTTATTCAAAATAGGACAGGAAGGAATTAAGGCCTGCCTGGTATGTGGATTTTCTGTTCTCCTGGGCCTGTTTAAGTTTTGTCATTTCGCTCTTCCATTGACTGATATCGGATCTCCATTCCCAGCCCCATCGCTTAATGTAGCCGGTCATGTATGGCTCATATTCGCTTTGAATTTTGTTCAGATCATCCGGATTTGCAAAGAGAGATGCAATATAGCTCATTCTGACTTTGAGCATCTGGCGGAATTCTGCATTGTGCATCGGAGCCAGCAAAAGAATGTGGTTTTCAAGACGGCATTCAGTGTAGCCATTTTCAGGAAACTCAAGATTTTGAGTTGTTGCGGCCGAACTGTCAAGGGTGTAGAAAATTTTGTTTGAAGGAGATTGTTTTGTAATTGTAAGGATAAAATCTTCGTCATGGATGCCGAAACTGTGGCTTAATACCAGCGGATCAGGAAGTTCCGGCTCTACAGGAACTTGGGGCGATGGCTGTGTTTTGTCACCATCGCTGGAATTTGAACATCCCCAGAAAAGTGGCGGCGCAGAACAAAAATATTTTCACAGTTTTATAAAAATTCATCTTTCTTTTCCTTATTAAATCAGAACATTTTTTTGAAACTTCGCTTATAATTATAATTATGGAAACAAAGCGTTACAATGCGGTTCTTGTGGGAGCCGGGAGAATCGGATTTTTACTAGGTTTTGACAAAAAACGGGAACAGCCTGCCAGTCACACCATGGCACTTTTTGACAATAAACGCATAAATTTCATTGCAGCCTGCGATCCTGATTCACAGCGTCTTGAAGAATGGCACAAATATGCAAAAAAACACAAATCAATGGCCCTTACTTTTGCCACAAGCAGCGAACTTTACGAAAATGTAACATGTGCAGACATTATCGTAGTTGCTGTCAATGAAAACGCCCACCTTGAAGAATGTCTTAAGGCCATTGAACAGAAACCCCGCCTTGTAATTCTTGAAAAGCCGGTGGCCCTCAACAGTGAAGAAGCACAGAAAATCAAGGAATCTTCTATTAAAAATAATGTTCCTGTTCTTGTTAATCATGAACGCAGGTTTGCAGCTGATTACAACAAGGCAAAGGAATTAATGGCGCAGATCGGCGACATTCAGTGGATTCATGCAAGCCTTAACAGCGGGCTGCGGGTTTACGGTGAAGAATTTGAATCTGACGGCGCCTACAGTCTTTTACACGATGGAACCCATCTTGTGGATATTGTTCAGTTCTTAAGTGATGAAGAACTTTTACAGCCTCAGGTCACAAACATTTATCGTGACGAAAACAATATTGTCCGTAACTTTACGGCCCATTTTCATACAGAAACAATTCCAGATGTAACTGTTTCCATGTCCGGCCGCAGCAAGTTCTTTGAATTTTCCGTAGACATCACCGGTACCCTCGGCCGCATCTGCATCGGAAACGGCTATTTCAAGTTCTATCAGCGCAAAGAATCCCGCCTCTACACAGGCTTTTATTCCCTCCAGTCACAGAAAGTAAAACTTCCTGTGAAAACAGGATATTTTGCCAATATGGTTCAGAATGCAGTGGACTTTCTGGACGGAAAAGCAGAAATAAAAAGTTCTCTTGAAACAGCAGTCAATGACTTAAAAGTCCTTGAAGACATCAAAAAATTCTTCATTGCGAAGGTATAATTAATAAAGGAGATTTCGATATGAAAAAGTTTTTTAAAGGTGCTCTTGCTCTTTTGCTGACACTGGGCTGTTTTGCTTCAGCTTCTGCAAAAGAAATCAAACGCGACATGACCCCGGCAAAAGGCTGGACAGTTTATCTTCCAGGCAAAAACAACAAAAAGGATGTCCTCAAGGATCTTAACAAATCCGGATGGCAGGTATCAAATTCCTACGAAGAACATCTTTCTCTTGTTGATTCCAACATCAACGGCAAAAAAGTATTCAAGTTTCAGACACTGGACGGCAAGCAGGATGCAATTCTTCTTCCTCTTTCCGGAAAAGAAAAACGCATTACTTTGATTTTCAAGGCAAAAGGTGCAACTGACCCTGATGCAGACGGAACTCCTTATGGAATTTTCTACGCTTATGTTCAGAACGGCAAATGGCAGGCACTTTTGCGCCACAATTCTTCAAACCAGGTAAAAGGTGAATTCAATATGAGCCGGTTGAGGGCTCCAGAAGGACCAGGTGACATTGTAAGCGACTGGCACGATTACCGCATGGTTTTTGAAAACACAGACGATCCTGAAAACATGACTTCAGAAGTATTCATTGATGGAATAAGCCGTCACAAGGATACAGCAAAGGAACGTACTGATTTTGTTTTCAATCCCGCTCTCCCGCAGTTTGATACAAGCAAAATCAACTGGGATATGATGCTCGGACAGGGAAACTATCTTGAATTCGGCGACAACGACGGTTCAACAAATGCATTCGGCCGTTACGCATATTTCATTGCAATTATCGACGAAGATGTCAGCGGAATGTCCCTTGAAGAAATGGGAAAAAAAGTAAAAGCTGACCTGGTAACAAATCCTGTTACAAAAAACGATCCTCTTCCACAGTCAAAGCGGCCTGCTAAAAAACCTGCAGGAATCTGTGTTACAAAGGCAGATATTCCAGGTGCTGCAGAAAACTTCTTTGATCCGACAATGGTTACAGGAACTTCGATCAAGCTTAAAAAAATGCCTTTCAGCCGTGCAAGTGCAGAAGGAATCATCAATCCTGCTCCAGAAGTACCTGCCGTAAAATTTGCTGCAGTTGTTGATAAAACAGGAGCAGCCGGAGCATACAAAACAATTAAAGAAGCCGTAGAGGCAGTTCCTGAAAACAGCTACATCAAGATTATGCCGGGCTTTTACAATGAAAAACTTGTGATTACAAAAAAAGGCATTGGACTTATCGGGACAAATCCTCTCAGCACTATCATTTACGGTTACGAAGCAGATACAGGCAACATTAACGGAAATATTCTCGTAGAAGTAAACTATCTTCCAAAAGGCGGCGATGCAGTCGGTGACAAAGTTGCAATTCCACAGACACCTGACGCAAACTGCTGGTTCAATGCTGCAAATATCACCTTCTACAACAAGGGTGCAGAATGGAACAAAATGTGGGGAAGTTCTGAAAAGCGTTCAATTACTCTTGGCTTAAAAGGCGTAGACAAGTCATATCTTAAAAACTGTATTTTCCTTGGACAGCAGGACACACTTTACTGGCGTTCCGGCCGTATTTATGCAGAAAACTGTTTTGTCGAAGGTGACGTGGACTATGTTTGTGGTGGAGCTACAGCCCTGTTTGACAACTGTAAGATCCATACAATTCCACAGTACAATGGCGGAATTATTGTAGCGGCCGCAGCGGCAGATACAGGTTATGCATCAACTGCAAAATATGCCAACGGATATGTTTTCCGCAACTGTAAAATCACAGCAGACAAATCTTACGTCGGACAGCAGAAACAGGTTGTGATCGGCCGCGGAACATGGACAGGCGGATCTGCCACAAGCGAAACTGCAACAGGCAAAACCGTTTACATCAACTGTGAATTTGACAAAACAATCGCACAGGAAGCCTGGGCAAACTGGGACAGCACAAATACAGCCGCAAAATGTTTCTTCAGGGAATACAAATCAGGTGGAGAAGGTGCTTCAACTGTAAACCGTCCGCAGATGACTGATGCAGAATACAAGGCCGTTTATTCTTCAACAGAATCGATTCTTGGTTTTA
The DNA here is from genome assembly GCA_045597415.1 of Treponema sp. Taxonomy (GTDB): domain Bacteria; phylum Spirochaetota; class Spirochaetia; order Treponematales; family Treponemataceae; genus Treponema_D. Next base: position 28,028 of record JAZLKD010000008.1, read on the forward strand.
CACCGGCATTCTAATAAAAGGGGGAGAGGTCTCTCCCCTGGTTCGCACTCTGGAAACTTCGTTTCCGCCGTTGCTCACACACCCCTCTCTGCGGGGGTGTTTTTTTTGCCTATGCCCCCGCAACGCCCCCGGATTCAGCTGCAAATCTTTTATTTCCTTTTTTTTTGTGATACTCTTTTTTTATGAAGAAATTGATTGTTCTGGCCGCATTATTTTTATTGTCCCTTCCTGTATTTTCAGACGGGATTTCAATGGATGCAGTTTTTGATTCCCTTACAGCAAATCCGGTTACCTGTGGAAAATTTTCACAGGAAAAAAACGCAGCCAGGCTTAAAAAGCCTTTAAAATCCCGCGGAAATTATATTTTCAGTCAGGAAGGAGTTGTCTGGCAGACATTAAAGCCTTTTCCTTCGACTATGGCCGTAACAAAAACTTTCATAATTCAGACAAAACCCAACGGATCAAAAACCGTAACAGACGGTTCTTCCAGCCAGGTTTTTAAATCAGTGGCAGAAGCCATCAGTTCCCTTTTTGCAGGAAATAAATCTCAGCTTGAAGCTTTCTTCACTATAAAAATGTTTGAATCTGCAGATTCCGGCTGGAAAATGATTCTTGAGCCAAAAGATTCAACAATCCGCGCCGCACTTAACACAATTACACTGGGGGGCAGCATTGACGGAAACATCTGTTCAATGGACAAAATGGTAATTGTTCAAAGTCCTTCAGAATCGGTAACTTACATTTTTTCAGAACAGGTTTACAGTCAGGAACTGACAGATGAACAGAAAAAACTTTTTAAATAAACATACGATAATCTGGGCTGTCTTTCATTTTTTTGTAATTGCAGCCTTTCTTGTTTCATTGATTTTTACAAAAGGCGTAATTTTTGACGGTGATTTTTCATCAATGATGCCTGCAGGTTCTCAGGATGAAAGTGTTCAGATTGCAGAAAAAGCCATCAATTCTTCCAGCGGAAATTCTATTTTCATTCTTGTAAGCCATAAAGATTTCAGTCAGGCAAAAAAAACTGCCGTTACGGTTTATGAGAACCTGATTTTAAATAAAAATGCCTTTGAAAACATTTCACTCTATACTGAAGATCAGACCGCAGATGATGTGGCGGATTTCCTTGCCGCCAGCAGATTCAATCTTCTGGATAAAGCTGCACAGGATTTTATTAACGGTGAAGGCGGGGCAGAGGAGTTTGCCCAGAATGCACTGGCTCAGATTTATGGCGGATTTTCGTTGAATTCCCTGGCAAACCTGAGTGAAGATCCTTTTAATCTGGACGGAACAAATCTTGAAAACTTCTTAAAAGCTGTTTCTGATTCGGGGACTGCCCTCGGTCCAAAAGACGGTGTTCTTGCTACAGAATATGAAGGTAACTGGTTTGTAATGCTACGCGGTAACCTTACAAAAGCCGGGGCTGCCCTGTCAGGAAACTCAAATGCAGTTCCCTTCATCTATGAAACTTGTCTGCCATTGGAGCAGGATGGCATCCGGTTTGCTTTTTATGGAACGCCTTTTCATTCTTATCATGCATCAAAAAATGCAGGCCTTGAAATTTCAATTATCAGCACAGTTTCCCTTGCAGCCGTAATAGTAATTCTTCTTCTTGTTTTTCGTTCTCCGCTGCCTCTCTTTGCCAGCCTTTTGAGCATAGCTTTAAGCGTTGTAACTGCTTTTTGTGCAACTCACCTGATTTTCAGACAAATCCACATGACAAGCCTGGTTTTCGGGACAAGCCTTATCGGTTCCTGCATCGATTACAGCCTTCATTATTTCATTAACTGGAAGGGTGAAAAATCCCACAGAGATACTTTTTCAATCCGGCGGCATCTGTTCAACGGGCTTATTCTTTCTCTCGTCAGCACAGAAATCTGTTTTGCACTTTTAGGATTTGCGCCTTTTTCCATGCTCAGACAGATGGCAGTTTTCAGTTTTGCAGGGATTTTAAGTTCATTCCTGACAGTAAACGGCTGCTTTGTGCTTTTTGAACTCCCTCCAGAAGAAAAAAGAGTAATTCCGGTATTTGAATGGATAAAAAACAAGCAGGTTGAACAGAAAAGTGAGGAAGCTGCCCTTCCTGAGCCTCAGAAAACGCCTGTCAAAAACTCTTCCTGCAATAAAATCCTCAGATATATTCCTATGGTCATTTTTGCAGCCTGTGTTTTGTTTCTTGCATTAAATTACAAAAAAATCTCGATTCACAATGATATTAAAAATCTGTATCAGATGTCAGGACGCCTCAAATCCGACACAGAACTTGCATATAAGGTTATAAATTACGCGCCAAGTAACTGGATTATCGTAAGCGGCACAACGGCAGAAGAAGTTCTCCAGAAAGAAGAAGAAATAATTCCGCTTCTGCCGTCCTGTGACAGGATAATTGCCACTTCAAGGTTTATTCCAAGCAAAAAAATGCAGCTTTCTTCTACTGATACATGTCTGACGCTTCTTCCGCTTGCAGAAGAACAGTTTGAAAATATCGGCTTTGGTCGGGAAGAACTTGCGGCATATACAAAGGCTGTTAAAAGCAGTCATCAGAAATTACTGACACCGGAAAGTCAGCTGCCTCAAAGTCTTGAACAGCTGCTAAAGATTCTCTGGATCGGGCAGAACAACGGCAGATATTATTCGATAATTCTTCCGGGCTCTATCAGTGATATGGATCTGTATAAAAAACTTTGTTCAGACGATGACAATCTGTATTTTCAGAACAAGGTGGAAGACATCTGTAACGGACTTGATAAACTTACAGGCCTCATTGTTCTGTTCTTTGCCATAGCTTTTGCGATTATTGCAGTTGTCATGAAATTCTTCTTCAGCTGGAAGGATACACTTAAAATACTTTCTGTTCCGGTACTGGCTGTAATGGTTATTGCTTCTGTGTTTATTGCCCTTGGGCTCAACATTGAGTTTTTCTGCATTACGGGAGTAATACTTGTTTTTGGAATGGGACTGGATTACATTATCTACAGCCTTGAAAATAAAGGTAACAGGCTGGAAGAGTTTGCCATCGAACTTTCCTTTGTAACCACAGCAATCAGTTTCGGTTCTCTGGCATTAAGCAGTTTTGTACCTGTAAAAGTCATCGGATTATCAGTACTTGCCGGTCTTTGCTGTGCCATACTGTGTTCAAAAAACAGACAGAAAGGGTGAAAAGTGAAAGATTATTAAAAAAAACTGAGGTGGTTGAGCCCTTCAGAAAGTTCAGGGAATCTCCTGTCGAAACTACTTTTTACAATAAATTTCAGGAATAATAACTATGAAACGTTTACTTGCAATAATTTTTACTGCTGTTTTTGCTGCCGGCTGTACTTCTGTAAAAGTCAGCGAAAAGGGCCTTAATAAAGTTTATGTTACAAATTCAACTCCCGTAGACCTGCTGCCAGTACAGGCTATTGAACAGCAGGTGGAACTTTATCAGTACTTTGAAGGTGATTTTGGCAGACAGCAGTTTGCATCTCTTTTGTATCTTGAAGCCGATTCCACAAAAATCAGTGTCCTCATCCTTAACGAAATGGGAATTGAAATGGGCTCCATAGTTTATGACGGAAAAAGTGCAGTTATGGAAAGTTCCCTTTTCCCTGAAAAATTAAAGTGTGAATATATTCTTCTTGATCTTCAGAATGCATATTGTGAAGTTTCCCGTTTGCAGGAACATTATAAAAAATACGGTCTTGTTTTTACTTCAGAAGGAACAAGACGCACCATAAGCAGAAAAGGTGAACTTATTGAGGAAGTGATTTTTGAGGAAAACAACATTGTAATAAAAAATCACCTTCGCAAATATACGTATAAACTCCAGTCGCAGGAGTAGTTTTGCAGGCAGAAGTTTCCATTCTTGAATTTCCCTCTTGAATTTTGCTATAATCGTGCAATTACATTAAATTTTTTAGAGGTTAAAAGAATGGCATTTTATTTTTCAGAACCATCACACACATTTGGTGAATATCTTCTGGTTCCAGGTTACTCTTCTGCAGATTGTGTTCCTGACAGAGTATCTTTGAAAACTCCTGTAGTACGTTATAACAAAAAAGCTGGGGAAGAATGCCCTCTTACAATGAACATTCCAATGGTTTCTGCTGTAATGCAGGCCGTTTCAGATGATAAACTTGCAATTGCCCTTGCAAAAGAAGGTGGAATTTCCTTCATTTTCGGTTCACAGACAATCGAAAATCAGGCGGCAATGGTTGCCCGTGTTAAGGCTTACAAAGCAGGTTTTGTAACATCTGATTCAAATATCCGCCCAGACCAGACTCTTGAAGAAGTAATCGCTCTTTCAGAACAGACAGGTCACTCAACAGTAGCCGTTACAGAAGATGGAACTGCAAACGGTAAACTTGTGGGAATCATTACATCAAAAGATTTCCGTATCGGTCACTGTCCTGCAGGTTCAAAAGTTAAGGATTACATGACAGGCCTTGATACACTTGTAACCGGCAAAGACGGAATCACACTTTCAGAAGCTAACGAAATCATCTGGGAAAAGAAAGTTAATCAGCTCCCTATCGTAGATAAAAACGGAAATCTCGTAAGTCTCGTATTCCGCAAGGACTACTCAACTCACGCAGAAAATCCAAAAGAACTTCTTGATTCAAAACAGCGCTACATCGTTGGTGCCGGAATCAACACACGCGACTACATGGAACGCGTTCCAAAACTCCTTGAAGCAGGTGCAGATGTATTTGTTCTTGACTCTTCAGAAGGTTTCTCTGAATGGCAGGCTCGTGCACTTAAAGACCTTCACGCAGCATTCCCTGGAATCAAAGTAGGTGCCGGTAACGTTGTAGACGCAGAAGGCTTTAACTTCCTTGCTGACGCTGGTGCAGACTTTATTAAGATTGGTATCGGTGGCGGTTCAATCTGTATTACACGCGAACAGAAAGGTATTGGTCGTGGACAGGCTACAGCTACAATCGAAGTAGCAGCTGCCCGTGATGAATACTACAAAAAGACAGGTATTTATATTCCTGTTTGTTCAGACGGTGGTATCGTTCATGACTACCATGTAACACTTGCCCTTGCAATGGGTGCAGACTTTGTAATGCTTGGCCGTTATTTTGCCCGCTTTGAAGAATCTCCTTCAAACAAACTTGTTGTTAACGGAAACTACGTTAAGGAATACTGGGGCGAAGGAAGTAACCGTGCCCGCAACTGGCAGCGCTACGACCTTGGCGGTAAAAAAGGAATGGCATTTGAAGAAGGTGTTGACTCTTATGTTCCATACGCAGGCCACCTCCACGACGGTGTTGGCATGACACTGAGCAAGGTAGTACACACAATGTGTAACTGTGGTGCCCTCTCAATCCCAGAACTCCAGGAAAAAGCAAAAATCACCCTGGTTTCAGCTACAACAATCAGCGAAGGTTCAGCCCATGACGTTACAGTTCGTAACACAAGCGTACAGAACTAATTATAACTGCGGTGGTTGTGGCGGATCCTGAGGCTCTCGAAGGATTCGAAACCACCAGTTTTGAAAGGCCTGTTTCATTTTTGAAGCAGGTCTTTTTTTATGCAAGTGTGGTGGTTGAGGCGATTCCTGTGGGGATTACTGTTTTTTTTTGAAAAAGAATTACACTACAATTTATATTGATTTTTAATAATTTGTAGTGTAATCTTACACTACAAAATGTAAGATTTATAATAATTGTAGTGTAAGTGTTTATATGAAATCAGAAGTGATAAAAGCAGTATTCCAGGATGAACTGGAAAGAAATCAGCGCCTTGTAGCCCGTTATGAAAAAGAACTGGAATCTCTCCCTAAAGGCTCTGTTTTTAAAAGAAAAATCGGCAACCATGAATATCTGTATCTGAATTACAGGGATGGGGAAAAAGTCATTTCTAAATTTTTAGGCAAAATGGATGAATTTAATATACAGGAATTGCAGCTCCAGCTGGATAAACGAAAAGAGTATAAAGCTCTTCTTAAAAAACTAAATATAGAGCAGAAAGAATTGTTGAAGGCAATGAAATGAGAAAAGAACAGGAAGAAGCATACGCAATATTGTTTATGAAATAATTAAAAACTATAAAGCTAATATTAGTTTTATACCTTCGGAAATATTATGCATTGCCGATTCTGGTAATACCGCCACATGTTCAAGTAATCTTAATTTGTCAATAACTGCAATTTGAGGTGTTACCACGACAGAATCTTTGGATAATTTTGATTCTTTACGGGATAAAAAATAATTTCCTGGAAAATCTGACAATCTTAAATTTGTCGTAATGGGAACTACGATAGTTGTATTCATGTCACTATTATTAAATTCATCTGACTGAACTATTAGCGCTGGTCGTCGCCATCCTGGTTCACTTCCTAAAGGTTCTCCAAAGTCCACCCACCAGATATCACCACGCATCATTTTTTGTTAACTCCCTGATAGAACTTAAAGATGCTTTTTCCTGAGTTTTAAATTCAGAGAAAACATTTGGGTTTTCTTTAAGAAAATTATTGATTTTATTTGTAATTGAGATTTTTTCTTTTTTTGGGGAATAAACAGAGGCTAAATACTGTACGTAGTGAGTAAGCTCTGTAATAGCAGCTTCCGGTAATGAATTGATAGTTTTTTCTAATACATCGTATGGCATTTTTACCTCCTTCTGAATTATTTAATAATATAACACTGTTAAATAAAAAATTACAGTCATAATTAATAACTCTTTTTCTCATTAAATTTTCACAAAAATCAAGAAAATTATTTAACTTTTCGTTATACTTATATGGAAAAAATTGATATTTTGGAGAGTTTTTTATGAAGAAAAAGTTACTAAATTTTTGTATAGGGGGGGGGCGTTGCCGCTGCTCTTCTATTTACTGGCTGTGAGAACTTTCTCAATGGCGGAAATTTAAAAGGACAGATTGATTCTGCCGTAACATTTGAAAATGCTGCTTCTCTTGCTGTAAATGTTACAAAACTGAATCCAGATGATACAAATGATTTAGAACCAAGCGGCAAACTGTCTGGTTGCAAAGCAGGCTACCCGTTTGAAATTAATTACACATCCAGCTCGTCTTTTATCTTTAAGAAGTGGCAGGCTGTAGATACAGAAAACAATATTCTGAAATCTTCTGTTGTTGAGTTTAAAGATGCAGAAAGAGAAAATACACAGGTTACAGTAAAAACAACAGCTCCTGTAACAATTCAGGCTGTGTCTGCAGCGGTACCTAAAATTGTTGCCAGAGCTCCTGAATATGATAGTAATGG
>JAZLKD010000009.1:0-4644 GCA_045597415.1 Treponema sp.
CACTTTATTTAAATCTTTTTGATGACAATCTTTCTATAAAAGAAAATGTGATTAAAAACTGTCTTTCTACTACAGGATATCTTTTTAATGAAATTGAAACTCTTTTAAGGATGGAATTAAAGGAAACTTACTTCTATAAGAACATCATGCTGGCAATTAATGCAGGAGCTTCAACTTTCAACACTATAAAAGATAAAGGTGGAGAGGACGCTGCAAAAGTTGCAAAATATATTAATGTGCTTATTAATCTAGGTTTTATAAAAAAAAAAGTTCCATGTGGCGAAAAAGAAAAAAGCCGGAATGCCTTGTATTCAATCTGTGATAACTATTTTGCATTTTATTTTGCCTTTATCTTTAAGCACCAGAATATGCTGAATGGACTTATTTCGCCAGAATTGTATTATGAATGTGAACTTACAAAAGAAAACCTGAATGCTTATATTGGCCACCGTTTTGAATCCATTTGCGAAACTTATCTTAAAGAACAATTCTATAACGGAAAAATGCCATTCTTCGCCGAACACTTAGGCAGATGGTGGGGAAATAATACGGTTTTGAACAAGCAAGAAGAAATAGACTTATTAGCTGTTGCTGATGAAAATGCCGTTATCTGTGAATGTAAATATACTGCAGAGACCTTTGATGGAAAACAGTTAAAAGATCTTATAGACAGTGCACTATGTGTTCGCCAGCCAAATAAAACTTTTGTAATTTTTTCTCGAAATGGAATTTCCTCCGGGGTTAAGAAAATTATAAAAGATGATAGTTCTTACACTGTAATTGGGATTAAGGAATTGTTTGAAGAGTGAAAATCGCTATTGTAAATGGATTTGTGACAGTGTCATTATTGGTGAAGCTTATGCTCTTGAAGAACTAAATAAAGACCTTACTGTTTTTGATGATTCAAGTTAGTCTTTCCCCAGTTAGCAACAGGTCGGGTTGCCACAGGCTGGTGCGTAGTATCGAGGGTTACCGAGCCCGGAATACTGCGACCCCAAGTTACAGCTTGCTGGAACTTGGGGGAACGGCCTGAAAAATCTGATGTTACTCCTTACAATTATCCAGATACAATCTTGTAATATCTGGATTTGAATTTTCCAACGCCAGCAGCATATATTTACGGTCATCTGCTACGTTTTCCGAAAACTCAAAATTGCGGTACAAAAATCGGATTACTTCGTCGTGAGTCTGATTACGAAGGGCTTCTTCCAGATAAAAATCTGCATTTTTCAAAAGCAGAAACTTGTCGGCAGAAGCGTCAAAAAGATTTTCAATTGTATCCAGTTCTGCATCATTTTTTATGGCAAAGAGAAAATCATCTGATGTGACCGGTTTCTTTTTCATATTCCAGAATACGATGTTTTCTATAATTACGATTATCAATACTGCCAGCATTGTAAAGTAAAATCCTAAATCCAGTCCCCAAAGCTGGGTAGTGCCGAATGTGTTTATGTAAAATTGTGTTAAGTTCATTTTTCCTCCTGTGTAGAGTGTGTTCTTGATGTCAGCAGTTTAGATTTTTCAGAAGAAAGAAAGTATGGCTAAATTATTGTTTTTTTCTTGCGACTGATCATTAAAAAGCTTATTTTGGAAAAAACTACGAATAAAAATTGGAAAACTCGATTTTTATTCGTACAGTTTTTTGGAAAATCTTCAGATTCACTCCTGGAAATTCAAATTTGATACGAATAAAAACTCGAAAACCCCTTTTTTATTCGTACATTCTTAAAAATTTATCTTACTGATTCTCAGAATTTCTACTTTTTGTACGAATAAATTTGGGCAAAACTCATTTTTATTCGTACATTTCATGAAATATTTGCATTCTTCTATGTATGGTTGAACTCACGACTATCAAAAAATCACAATCAACCACCGCGCGTTTTTTACAACAACTCTCCGTAGTGCCGTACATATGCCTTCTTCAAACTTGTTGCCAATGCCATGTAAAGCAGGATACATGGAATCAAATATGCAAAATAGCTTGCAGGCAGGGCCACGAATCCAAGCATTGCACCAAATGGTGTGAACGGAATGATTGTAAGCACTGCAATTCCTGTAAAGGTAAGCAAAGTCAAAGGCAAACTTGCACGGCTCTGGATAAATGGCAGTTTTGGTGTACGAATCATATGGATTACTAAAGTCTGGCTCCACATTGATTCAATGAACCATCCGGCCTGGAACATTGCGGCGTATTTGAACTGCATCATTTCAAGTTCTGCTCCGCTAAAATGATCAGCCAGGTCATTGAACAAAACGCCGTTACTTACAAACAATGGGCAGAATACAAAATACATGAAGATGTAAGTTGTAAAGTCGAAAATTGAACTTGTTGGTCCAATCCAGATCATAAAGTTACCAACGCTTGAAGCATCCCACTTACGAGGAATGGCAAGGAATTCTTCATCAACATTGTCCCAAGGGATGGCGGTACAGCTAAGGTCGTAAATCAGGTTCAGGAAGATGAGATGTACGCTCATCATTGGAAGGAACGGGAGCAAAGCCGAAGCAGCAAGTACACTGAACATGTTTCCGAAGTTTGAGCTTGCGGTCATTTTGATGTACTTGATCATATTTGCATAAGTCTTGCGTCCTTCTACAATTCCTTCTTCCAGAACCATCAAATCTTTTTCAAGAAGAATGATATCTGCACTTTCCTTTGCAATATCAACTGCACTGTCTACAGAGATTCCAACATCGCTTACTTTCATTGCCTGTGCATCGTTGATTCCGTCTCCCATAAAACCGACTGTGTGTCCGTTCTGGCGGAGAGTTGTAACAACCCGAGCTTTCTGATCCGGAGTAAGCTTTGCAAACACCTGAGTTTTTTCTACGATGCGGGAAAGTTCTTCATCGCTCATTTTTTCAATTTCGCTGCCAAGCACCATGTTGCTAACTTTAAGTCCAACCTGACGGCAGATTGTGCGGGTAACCTTTTCGTTGTCGCCTGTAAGAATCTTTGTTTCAACTCCGTGATTCTTGAGGGCACGGATTGCTTCTGCTGTAGATTCTTTTGGTGGATCAAGGAATGCAAGGTAGCCAAGAAGAACCATGCCTTTTTCATCTTCCACGCTGAATTTTCCAACAGGAGAAGGATTTGTTTTGTGAGCCAGAGCAAGAACACGAAATCCGTCATTGTTGAAATCATCTACAGTTTTTAAGATACGCTGTTTTACTTCATCATCAATGGCACGAACTTCACCATCCATTTCTACAAAAGAGCAGACTGCAAGCATTTCTTCCACAGCACCTTTTGTTACCATCTGAGTTTTGCCGTTACGGTCTTTTACAACAACAGAAAGGCGGCGGCGGGTAAAGTCGAATGGAATCTCATCCACCTTTTCGTAGTTTTCGCTTAAATCCAGAAGTTCAGGATTGCTGTTTTCTTCTTCCTCAGTTTTGTGAATGATTGCAAGGTCCATTACATTTTTGTAGCCGGTCTGGAAATAGCTGTTCAAATATGCGTGACGGAGGATTCGTGTGTCTTCAGTTCCGTCAGTATTCCAGTGATATTCTTGTTTAGGTAAAACGCTAGAATATCGCGTTTTTCCTAAACATAGAGTTTCTAACGAAACTCTATTATTTACTTGTTCGCTCGCGCGAACGTTTTGTAAATCCTCGGTTATTGAAATACCCTGCGGTTTACAAAAATAAGAAAGAATTACCTTGTCCTGAGTTAAAGTTCCTGTTTTGTCTGTGCACAAAATGTCGATGGCACCAAAGTTCTGAATTGAGTTCAGATTCTTTACGATGGTCTTTTTCTTGCTCATTGAAACGGCCCCTTTTGCAAGACAGGTTGTTACAATCATAGGAAGCATTTCTGGTGTCAGACCTACCGCAATTGAAATGGCAAACAGAAATGCCTGGAGCCAATCACCTTTTGTAATTCCATTGATTACGAAGACTACAGGAACCATTACAAACATAAAGCGGATTAATACCCAGCTGACAGAATTTACGCCTTTTGAAAAACTTGTTTCCACGCTTTCTTCGCTGATGTTTTTTGCCATTGTTCCAAAAAGTGTTGTGTCGCCGGTTGTAACTGCTACGGCAACTGCACTTCCAGAAATTACGGAAGAGCCCATAAAAGCAAGATTTTTGTAATCTGTAAGCTGTGCTTTTTCATCTGATTTTTCAGAAGTTTTTTCAACGCCTTCGCTTTCGCCGGTAAGACTTGATTCACTTACAAAAAAATCCTTTGCTTCAAGAATACGAACATCACAGGGAATCATATCTCCTGAACTTAAATGTATAATATCCCCAGGCACTACTTCATCCAGTGGCAGTTCCATTTTTGGCTGATTACGTCGAGTTACAGTACAAGTTGTAGTAATCATGGCCAAAAGTTTTTCTGCAGCATTACCACTTCTTGATTCCTGAACAAAACGCAAAGTACCAGAAAGAATAACCATTGTCAGAATAATGATGACTGTGAGAGGATCAAAATCTTCTGGTGTATTTCCAAGCATACTGAGGGCTGGGAAAATCATATCGGTTGCAGCTGAAACAAGAGCAAGGGCTATCAAAATTGCCGTAAAGGGATTTATAAAAGCTTCTGCAATGCGGCGCCCAAGACTTTTCTTTTTGCCTTTTGTAATCGCATTTTTACCAAAATGACTGCGCTGTTCCCGGACTTCATTTTCG
>JAZLKD010000010.1:0-5823 GCA_045597415.1 Treponema sp.
GAATTGGCTTCTGGTTCTATGCGTATTAATGATCCAGCTTTGCAGCAGAGAATCTTCAAGATTGTTGGATATTCTAACGAACGCGCAGAAAAAGCATTCGGCTTCCTTGTACAGGCATTCAAGTTTGGTGCTCCACCACACGGAGGAATCGCACCAGGATTGGACCGCTTGATTATGTTGATGCGACACGAAGAATCAATCCACGAGGTAATTGCATTCCCTAAGAATAATCTTGCTGCAAGTCCTATGGATGAGTGTCCAGCACCTGTTGATGAACAGCAGTTGAAGGACCTTCATATTACTTGCTACGATGTTGAAGAATAAAAATTGCGAGTTTCGCTTGCGAAACTCGGTAGTGAGCGTAGCGAACGGAATGATTCGCAGCTTGATGAACTTCATATTAAGTGTGTGGAAAAAGAGTAATTTGGCGACATTTGGCGAGTCCTATGGATGACGGGTTTATGATTTATTAGAAACCCGTCAAACGGCTGAGTCAAGGCCCAAGAGTGAGCGGAGGCGAGCGTGCCTTGACCAGACGTACGAGTGTCCAAGTGCTGTAGATGAAGTTCAGCTTAAAGATCTTCACATTACTTGCTACGATTGCGAAGAATAAGCAGAAAATCTAAAATGAAGAAGGCAGTTTCCCACGGGAGGCTGCCTTCTTCATTTTATTTTGAATTAATCTTTACCTGCACTCCACAATCCGAATGGCAAACCTATCATCAGCAATGCAAATCTTGCCGGTACCAATTACTTTTCCGGTGTGAATTACGCGGTTTTCAAAAACTACATTCAATCCTTCAGTTTCTTTTTGATCCAAAATAAGGATTTTGCCTGGCTCAAGTTCAACTGCATCCGGATTATAGAGGCCAAATTCAACAAAGATATTATCTGGAAGGTTTTTTTGTTTTATGCTGCTAAGTTCCTGGAATTTTACACGGTTAGATGCGGCTTCATTAAAAAAATTTGCTTCCATCATAGTTGCAAGCATTTTCTCGCTGAACTGTAAATTAATGAAGCCTTTGCAGATTTCATCAGCTAATCTTTGCTGTAAATTCTACTTTAACTTGAAACACTTAATCTATTTTTCTGATTGTGTTAAATTAAATTACAGGGACTCAAACCATGATAGAACTTGAATTGAAAATCTACGACATTGTACGAAACATTCCTGAAGGTCAGGTTATGACGTATGGCCAGGTAGCAGAAAAGGCAGGGGATAAACATTTTGCACGAGTCGTTGGAAATGTAATGCACAAAAATCCGGTGCCGTTCTGGGAGTTGGCTCGGGAAGTTGGGTATGAAGCAGACGGTCCTGGCCCTGAATGGAAAGATTTTGCTCCGGTTCCCTGCCATAGGGTAGTGAATGCTTCTGGTAAAATGGGTACAAACTTTGGAATGGGCGGCCCTGAAATTCAGAAGAAAATGCTTAGAGCAGAAGGCGTAAAAATTGTAGACGGGAAGGTAGTATTTTGAATAATTATTTTATTACTTCGTAAAAATCTTTATTCATAAGTTTTTCAAAGTAAGTTTTAAGTTCAAAGTTTTTGTTCCATTTTGGTTGTGGGTAATAACCGTAGCGGCGTTTTACATCGTTCATGCGGGCTTCCAGATTTTGGGTGCCGTCGGCGCTGCAAGTGGAATCTAAAAGTTGAATCAGGCGGTCGTAATCTGTAAATTCTCTGAATGCAAGAAGAGTTTTGATTTTTGAAAGTTGCTTATCTGAAACATCAATCTTACCAATGTAATCATCTACGGTCTGCAGATTAAAAGAATGAGTAAGACAGATTAGGCCAGCTTCTTCAAATCCCATGTTGCTTAAGTATTCGTAACCGTCTATTACATGAGCAATGTAAGTTGGGCCAACCCGGCGGCCAATGTCGTGGAGGAGTCCGTAAATGTAAGCTTTATCTTGGTTCATATTTCCGCCATTTGTTACAATTGCTTTTGCAATTTTTTCGGCGGCTTTTGCAACTGCTTTACTGTGAAGTTCCCATGGACCTGGATTTAGTTTTGCACTTTCTTCCAGCAAAAATTCTGCAGTTGCACGGGAAGGTTCAATTGGCAGCCCAATCAACCCCTGAAGAACATTTGTGTCACGGGTAATCATTGCAAGATTAAAAAAATCTTCGGTTTTATAATTAAGATTAGATTTAATGGCTTGTTCGATGGTAATAACCTGGAGTTCAAATCCGGCTTCAGCTTCGTAAGCATCCAGATTCTGCTGATGAGTTCCATCCCCAACTTTGCAAAAATAGTAAAAAGATTCCTGATCAAAAATTGTATCAGGCAAATAGTTTGAACGCTGGAAACGAGGCACTACTCCATATTCCACAACAGATTCTGGAATTACGGAAAGACCAACTTCTTCGGAAACTTCGCGAATCAGCGCTTTAACTTTATCTTCACCTTCATGAATTCCTCCACCTGGAAATTTGTAATAGCCATCGTTTCTTGCATATACCAAAGCAATTTTATCGGATGGTAAATAAGGGGGTTCCGGTTTTTCTGTAAAAACTATAATGCCTCTGGCAGAGTCCCTTTTTGAATATTTCCATTCTGGATTGTAATTTTTGTAATCAAGGGTGAAGAGAGTTTTCATTTATTTTTCTGCAATTACTTCGATTTCCACCAGTGCACCTTTTGGGAGGGCACCAACTTCTACACAGCTGCGGGCTGGTTTTTCTGTGAAATATTTTTCGTAAACTGCATTAAATGCTGCAAAGTCTGAAATATTCTGAAGGAAGCAGGTAGTTTTTACAACTTTTTCCAAAGAAGAACCGGCTGCTTCAAGAACTGCCTTAATATTTTGGCAAGCCTGATGTGCCTGATTTTCAATATCTGTTGCTTCGATATTTCCAGATTCAGGATTAATAGGAATCTGACCTGAAGTAAAAATTAAATTTCCAACTATCATACCCTGTGAGTATGGACCAATTGCTGCAGGAGCATTTTTTGTACTGATTTTTTCCATAAGTTATTTATAAATATAATTGTATTTGAACAGATTTGCTATATGAAGTTATAAATCTGCTCCACCTTTTAAAGGATTCATTTTTCCGCTGATTGTTTTTACTACCAGTTTAAACATTCCGCAGCGACTTAAAGATTCCCGGCTCCAGGGGAAAGTTCTGGCTTCTTCCCAGCGGGAAAGCACTTTTTCCTGCATGATTTTTTCTTTGTCTGCATCTGGGATTTCTTCAACGACTGCAGTTCCCATTACACATTCGTAGCGGGTAGTAATGTCGTGGCAGTCGTATAAATAGTCAATCTTAAGCTGGTTGTCCATTTCAAAAGAACATTTGCGAGTTTGTTTCAAAAGTTCATATTTGCGGCCGGCCATTGCCCCGTGAATGTAAAAATTAATTTCGTCGGTAGTTTCGTTTGCTTCGAAAGAAAAGTTTACCGGAACAATGTATGGAAAATCCTTATCAGCTTCATCAAAAAGACCAAGGCGTATAACTTCGCAGTGGTCTATCATTTCCACAAGCTTTTCAAAATCTGTAATTTCTCTGTCTTTTCTACGCATAATCTAATCCCTTTTCATTTTCCAATAAGCCGAACCATCAGGTTTGCGTTCCATAAGTTTACGGGCAATCAGTTCTCGGCGCAGCATTGTTGGATTCATAAAATTGTGATGGTCGCTGATTGCCTGCGTAACTTCCCGTTCCGTGTAAATTTTGTCACATTCAAACAAATCAGCAAGATACTCGCACACCAGCTGTCGACCTTCTGCAGTATTTGGCCAGGTAATCACTTTATTATCTTTATCTAAATATTTTTTCTAAACCCTCTTTTTGCATTTTCTCATCCTAAAAACTTTTATACATTACGTTGACTGCATCCTGCTGCAAACCGCTCTTTTCATAAAATCTACGATTATCTGCAATGGAAATCAACTGTAAAATGTGGATGTTTCGATTTTTTAATTCCGTTTCCAGCTGATTCAAAAGTTCAGTTCCAATTCCTTTGTGCTTGTATTCCGGCAAAACAAGAATTTCAGAAGCAAAGAAGAAATCTCCATCGGCATAAGGATCCACATAACCAAGAACCCCGCCAAGAATTTTTTCACTGCCATCAGCAACAGTCTCTACAGCACAAACTCCCATAGCCTGAAAGTTCCCCATAATTGCCTGAACCCGCCGTATTGCCCGTTCATCACTCCAGTTTTCATTCCATGGAGTTTCGGCGTAGGTTGCCTTCATAACCTGAGAAAGTTCAGCATAGTCAGTTGGAGTAATTGTTCTGTATGTCATTTAAAACATCCTTTCTTTAGATAGTCATACAACCCCTGAGCATCACTTACACGCCCATTTCGAAGTACCGCTTTTCTGCCATCTTTTAATGTAAAGTTTATGTTTTCGATTCTCATATTTAAATACTATTATAACACAAAAAAAAGCATAAACATTAAAGTTATAATTTAGGAACAATCCCCGCTCAAAGTGCATTTTTTGGTACGAACCCCGACTCCGAGTCATACAACCAGGATCTATAACGGTTTTGCCGCTCAGTTAAAATCTACTTAAAATTCTACTCTAATTCCACGAGTTGTTGATTTATGTAGAGTTCTACCTGTGTTATGCTAAAAACATCCAAGGCCAAGGAAATATCCAATTCAGGAGAAATCAAATGAACGCAAAACAGACAGGAAATTTAATTAATCTTTTAAGAACAGAAAAAAAACTGACTCAAAAAGAACTGGCGGAAAAAATTAACGTAAGTGACAAAGCCGTTTCAAAATGGGAACGAGGTGACGGCTGCCCGGATGTTTCTATCATTCCAGTTCTGGCAAATGCCCTTGAAATTGATGTTGAAAGTATTATGAATGGCACACTCAGTGAAGAAATGCTGAACAAAATCTATGGAAATTCTACAGAACTTTCGAGTACTGGAAAACGGGTTAAAATCTATGACTTTTGCCGTCCGGACAAATGGAGCAAAAATCAAATGAGGATTATGTGGAATCTGTTTGAAAAACTAAGTACCAAATTGTCCTCGGATTTTGCAAGCATGAGCAGTTATGCATGCAGCATAAAAATTGCCGCCGTGGACCAGCTTACAAATATGGAATTCCAGCGTTCCATTCCAAACAACAGTTTCGTCAGCGATTACAGTTTTAATCAGGGTGGATTAGTAATTGAAATTGATCCACAGTTTGGGAAAGCACTTTTGAAGCAGAATGCAGAAGCCTTTCCAGAAATTCAAACCTTTGACCTTGATGTAATGAAGCATTATTTTACAGATAAAATCACTGGGGAACTTTACAACTCCATTTTCACTCGCTTTGCCAGTTTAAAAGAACTTACTCCGCAGGAACGAAATGCTATCCAGCTGCCATTTTCATCCTACACTACATACCTTGGAAACCTTTTACAATCTCCAAACCAGATGTGTATGCTTATAACTTTGGACTGCACAACCGGAAACACCCAGGGATTCATTAATTTTCAGGTAAGTGATGTTTATATTTCAACTTTGTACAACCTGGGATTTTTTGATGACGGCTATCCTGAAGTAAAAATTGAACGTCTCCACGACATTAAAACCCCAGCCCGGGATGAGTTACTCAGCGTTGAGTTTGGCCGTTTTAATGACGTGAATGTAGAGCTGGAAGTTGGTAAAATCCTGATTTTTGAAAAGAAATTTTATTCGCCTTTGAATTTGGTTTACAAAAACAAAGTAATCCACACCGGGCAGGCAATTGTAATTGATGAAAACATGGGACTTAGAATTACAGATGAAGATTTGCCAGATTTAACCTACACCGAAGAAAAATATCTTTCCATTCAGCTGGGCACTACCTACCTTCTGCCAGAAGAA
>JAZLKD010000011.1:0-53026 GCA_045597415.1 Treponema sp.
TCGAAGTAAGTGGTTACTTTTTAGATAATGACTTCTTCACGGCACGCTAGAACCTTCCGCCGACTCTCTGATTCCGTCGAATCAGAGTACCACATTTTCCTGATGTATATATCATGACATCTTGACGCGTTAGGGATCACCGCGAAAGCGGTACCCCGCGTGTCAAGGCTTTAAGCGTTAGCGTGCCTTGACGCGTTAGGGATCGTTGCGGAAAGACCGCAGCCTTTGGGCGAGGACTTGCAGCAAGAGCCCGGGCCGGAGGCAACGCCATTTTATTGAAATTTTTCCAGTTCTTCTGCAGCTTCCATCCACTGGAGATTCAGTTCTTCAAGTTTATCGGAAAGTTCTGCGATTTTTGACTGAACTGCCTTTGCTTTTTCACCGTTGGAATAAACTTCGGGGTCAGACATTTTGTTTTCTTCAGCCGACTTCTGCCCTTCAATCTGGAGAATCTGTTCTTCAAGCTGCTTTACAAGTTTTTCTGCCTTGCGTTTTTCAGCTTCAGCTTTTTTCTGCTCTTCCCATGACATTTTTGTGGCAGATACCGGTTCCTGCGTTTTTGCTGCCGGAGAAACATTTGAAGGAGTTTCAGCCAGCCCCTCAGCTTCTGCCGCCATACGTTCCATATAATATCTGTAATCACCAGGGAATATACGATTTTTGCCGTCTTTAAGTTCGAGAACCCTGGTAGAAAGTTCTTCGATAAAACCACGGTCATGGCTTACAAAAATTACTGTTCCGCCAAAATCTTTTAGGGCCGACAACAGCACATCCTTTGAATGCATATCAAGATGGTTTGTAGGTTCGTCGAGAATAAGCAGATTAACAGGACGCAGAAGCAGCTTTAAAAGTGCTACACGGGATTTTTCACCACCACTGAGAACATCCAGACTTTTGAAAACATCATCACCACGGAACAGAAATGCTCCCAGCATATCACGGACTTTCGGAATCAATTCGAGAGGTGCTTCGGCTTCAATTGTTTCAAGAATTGTTGCACTGCCCTTAAGAGTTTCGGCATTATCCTGTGAAAAGTATCCGATTTTGACTCCGGCACCAAGTTTTACTTCGCCTTCAAAAGACGGATCTACACCTGCAATAATTCTGAGCAGTGTGGATTTTCCGGCACCGTTATGCCCTGCAACTACAAGTCTGTCACCGTTTTCAAGAACAATATCAAGATTGTCGACAACTTTTCGCACACCGTCATAACTTTTGCCGATTCCTGTGAGGGTTGCTACAAGACGACCGGCATGTGGAGCCGGTGGAAATTTGAAATGAATTTTTTTGAGGGACTCAGGAATGACAATTTCGTTTTCAAGAATTTTATCAAGCATTTTCTGCCGCTCCTGAGCCTGAGCTGCCTTTGTTGCCTTTACTCCGAAGCGGTCAATGAATTCCTGAAGATGGCGGATTTCGGCCTGCTGTTTTTCGTATTCGTGGATAAGGGTTTCAAGTTCAACTTCCCGGACTTTTTCGTAATGACTGAAATTGCCTGCATAACGATGAAGATCGCCGTTGAAAAGCTCGTAAACTTCATTGATTGTATGATCAAGAAAATAGCGGTCATGACTTACAAGGAGAAAGCCGCCTTTATAATTGTTAAGGAAGTTTTCAAGCCATTCACGGGCTTCAATGTCCAGATAGTTTGTAGGTTCGTCCAGGAGAAGGATATCAGGATTTACCATAAGGTTTTTGGCAAGGGCAATACGCATCTGCCATCCGCCTGAAAATTCTTCACACTTACGGTCCAGATTCTCACGTTTAAATCCAAGACCGATAAGAACCTGTTCTGCAAGAACACTTCTTCTGTTCCAGCCGGAATCTTCAAGTTCTGTAAGAATCTGGTCATGGCGCTCAAGAAGTGCATTGTGATTTGATGACGGCTCTTTTAATTTATCTCCTATTTCATCAAGTTCCTTCTGAAGGTCATATCCAAATTCAAAAGCCTTATCGGCTTCTTCCCGGAGAGTACAGCCGTGATGTGTAAGGCCGCTCTGAGGAAGATAAGCAATGCGGCTGCCTTTCTGAGCAATACACTGTCCGTCATCAGGCTGAACAAGTCCTGCCATTACTTTAATGAGGGTTGATTTTCCTGTTCCATTGGCACCTGTCAAAGCAGCTTTTGAACCTGCCTTAAGGTTTACTGAAACGTTTTTGAGAATATCTCTGTCCCCGAATGCCAGGGAAACCTGTGAAAACTGAACGAATGCCATACTATTTATTACTGAAGAACATGATTAGCGGTGATGTGCCACGAGTTGTAACTGTACTGTCTTTGATTGTAGCACCATTTGAATCTTCAAGACGAAGACCATCATCTGTCAATTTATAGAAGAAATTAACTTCCTTTTCCATTCCGCCCAAATTCATTGTAAGGATTCCGTCATAAGTTGCTTTAAGCTGGTTCGAAAGGAAATATTTTATCTGCAGGCTGACCTGATTATTTGCTCCGCGGTCAATGATGTTCGGAACGAGAAGTTTATAATCGCGCCAGGTGGCAAATGTTTCATTGGCAAAATTGATTGTCCCGTAGTTTGATGAACGGAAAACAGGACCGGCTGCAGCAATTTTCTTAAGCTCTTCCTGACGGCGGATCTGTTCTTTTTGGACAATCTGTTCCAGATCAATATCCAGGGAAACAAATTTTAATGTGCGAGGTTTGCCGTTTTCGATCCAGTAAAGTGTAAGGCCGTTAGCACCTTCAATTATTACTTTTGCTTTTTCTTCTGAATCTTTGAGAAGATATTCCCTGCTGCCGGATTTTTCAAGAGCAATGTATCTGAAGGAATATGAAACTTCGTCTGTTTTTGCAGTTGCAGTAAGTTCATCCCAGCCAAAATCAAATCCATAAGATTCATTGATTCTGTTCAGGTCAATTTTATTGTAACGGATAAATGTCGAGTAATAATCAGGATACCATTTTTTTGACTTAAGGGTTTCGAGAGTTTTGTCAGTTTCTTCATTCTGCACAACAACTGCTGCTTCCCCGCGTTTTCCGGAGATGTCTCCCTGATACAATTCAAGCTTTGCACTGAAACACCAGCCGATTGTTCCTGAAGATGTAATAACGCGCAGCCATTCTCCTTCCATATTGCCTTTTCCATTGGTAACTGCAGCGCCAGAGCCGCGATAGAGAATTTTTATTACTTCATTCTCGCGGAGCCGGTAAACCTGTTTTGAAGTATTTACTGCTTCCTGCCGAATTGGAAGCCCGTCAAGTTTTACAGCAGCAAAAGTTCCCTTAAAATCTGTAAATTTTGAAGCCTGTTTCTTTGCCTTTGATTTACTTGCAGGTTCAGTGATTTTCCAGAGGGGAATTTCAATCTTTTCGCTGTCATCTAGTTTTGAAATTACATAAGTGTGAGAAATGTTGGAACGGATATAAACACGTACAATTTCTCCATCGCTGATATTGTGCTCAGCATCGCCCCACAGCATTACACTGTATCCCAGCGATCCGCATGAACTTAAAATACTTACAAAAAGAGCGCAAAGCCCTGTTCCAATGATTTTTTTTAAAGACATAGTATGTGGAGTATAGCTTTTTTTAGCAGAATAATGAAGATACTTCTTCTTTTGTGAGAATGTCTGTATTGCACAAAGCTGATGCAAAGTCGGAAATACTCTTATTGGTATAAAGAATTGATCGTGTACTGAGTTTAACCTGGATTCCGGCATCAATGAGCTGACGGACAAGTTTTGCAGTTTCCTGGATTTTATCTGCATCGGGAGAAATATTCAGCTGAATGTTATTTTGAGCAAAAAGATCCATACATTCCACAACGACATTAAGATCTTTAAAATCTGACAGAGATACAGGTTTGCCAGTTTCAAGGATTCTTTCCAGCTGCTGTCTGTCTGTAACATGGCTGCAGTCAAAATTTATCTTTAACTCTTTTGGCGAACTGTGGATTTCTGCAAAAGCATCTGCATAATATTCAGGATTATCAGTTACGATTTTTCCGTATACATCAACACCTTTAAACAATCCGCTGGATAGAAAAGATGTTGCAAGAGGAATGTTTACATTTGTGTCACTGTTAATGCCAAGATAAGGAAGAAAAGTCAATTTATCAGAATATTTTTCCTGAGCTTTCTGAACAAGTGCGGCAAATCCGGCAGGAGATTCACAATAATCCTGCAATCCCATGTCAATTGTGCCATAAACAACATTTACTGCTTCTGCCTGTGCTTCATTCAAGGAAAGGCTTATAAGGCTTAAGACATCTTTTTCTGTTTTGATTCTCAGTTTTGTATATTCTTCGTAATCCTGGGAACTAACCTGGGGAATATAAAAACCTGCCCATGAAATATAGGAAGATGCTCTCATACCTGTGTCGAGAAGTCGGTGAAAATCGGTTTTTGAAAGACGAATAAAATCGCCGGCTGTTGTCATACCTTTGCTTTTACCCTTTTGTGTTTATGCCTTGAGGGCTTCCTCAACTTTTGCAAAATATGAAGCTTTTTCTTCTCTAGAAAGGAAGGCTGCTTCAAAACTGTTGAGAATTACCTTTTTGATTTCGTCTTCTGTAAATTTTAATTTTGAATATAGATTGTAGTATTCATCCAGAAGTTCGACACCAAAGAAAATAGGATCGTCTGTATTAACTGTAACAAGAACTCCACTGTCAAAATAACCGCGGACAGGATGTTCTTCCATCTTTTTTACAACAGCTTTTGTAAAAGTGTTGCTTGTCGGACAAATTTCAAGAGGGATTTTCTTTTCTGCAAGTGTTTTTACAAGTTCTGGATCACGGAAAGAAGTTGTTCCATGTCCGATACGTTCTGCATGACAAATATTAATTGCATCCCAAACCGAGAATGGATCTGTATCTTCACCGGCATGAGCTACTGCATGGTATCCGTCTTTTAAAGCTGCTTCAAAAACAGGACCAAAATCCTTTGATGGACCTTTTGATTCTGCTCCACCCAGTCCGATTCCGATGAAATCACTGAAAGGATTTTCCCTGAACATTTTGTAGTTATTCTGTGCGTTTTCAAGTCCGAAAGTTCGGCTGACATCTCCCAGAAGTTTTACAATAATTCCTGTTTCATCAAAAATCTTCTGGCAGTTTTTGTGGAAATTTTCTGTCATTTCTTTGTATGAGAAACCTTTTTTAATAAAGGCACTTGGGGCAAAGAACGCTTCACAATAAACAACACCATTACGAACAAGATAGTTTTTAAGATCATCAAAAATTCTGTCAAAATCATCTACAGAAGTAAATAAATCCTGAACTTTCAGAAAAGCCTGTATAAAACCATTGAGATCAGAGTAGCTGAAAAGCGCCTTCATTTCTTTATCAGAAAATTCAACACCATTTTTTTTGAGATAAAGGGCCTTTATTGTCTCTTTACTCATTACGGCTTCAATATGAATATGAAGCTCAGCTTTTGGAATTTTTTTATAAACTGAATAAAACTCTTTCTTATTCATGTGATCTCCACATTTAATCTTAACACAAATTTTAAATATAACTATTCAATTTTTACTATCGGCAGATTTTATCAGAATCTTTAGTATCTGTAAAAAAGTCCTTTACAGCAACTGTTCAAGCTGCGAAACAATGTCTGCAAAAACATCCAGCGCACTCTGAACAGGTTCTGTACTTGCCATATCAACACCAGCTACGCGAAGGCTTTCGATGGGATAACGGCTTCCACCGCTTTTGAGGAATTTATAATAATCTTCAAGTTCAGTTTTTCCACCTGTTGTAACTCTTTTTGCAAGAGCAAGGGAGGCACTGATTCCTGTAGCATATTTATAAACATAGAATGCACCGTAAAAATGAGGAATTCTAAGTCCTTCCATATCACTGTTTTCTTCAAATACCATTTCACTTCCAAAATACTGTTCCAGAAGTTCACGATAGATTTTTCGCAGAAGTTCAGCATTAAGGGGAGTTCCTTCTTCCACAAGTTTATGAGCCTTAAGTTCAAATTCTGCAAACATTGTCTGGCGGTGAAGGGTTGCAAGAATGTCATCAGCACGCATTGCAAGAAGATACTTTTTCATATCTTCTGATTCTGCATTTTTAAGGAGATATTCAAACACAAGTTCTTCGTTAAAAGTTGAAGCAACTTCCGCTTCAAAAATAGTATAGTTGTACTGCATGAACGGATTGGCATTTTTTGAATACCAGCTGTGCATTGAATGGCCGCCTTCGTGCGCCATTGTAAAAAGATCACGAATTGAATCTTCTTTATAGTTCAGCAGAATATACGGATAGCCTTTGTAAGTTCCGCTGGAAAAAGCACCTGAACGTTTACCTTTATTTTCGTAGCGGTCAACCCATCCGTTAAGCAGTCCGTTGCAAAGTGTGTCAGTATATTCTTTACCAAGGGGAGCAAGTGCATTGCGGCAGATTTCTACAGCCTGTTCATAAGTTGTCTTTGATTCCACATCCTTTACGAGAGGAACATACACATCGTAATGGCGAAGTTCCTTAAGACCAAGAACCCTTTTGCGCAATGCATAATATTTATGAAGAACAGGAAGATTCTTGTGAACTGTTTCAATAAGATTAAGATAAACACTTTCAGGAACTTTATCGCCGTACAGACGTGACTGTAATGCAGAATCATATCCGCGGGCACGGGCCTTAAAAATATCGCCTGCAACATTTCCTGAATAAAGGGCTGCAATTGTATTCTGATGTTCTTCAAACTTTTTGTAGAATTTCTGATAGGCGTCTTTTCTCACTTCCCGGTTCTGATTGTGCAGATACAAGGTAAAAGTTGACTGACTCAACGGATTTTCTTTGCCGTCGATTGTAACATTATCAAAAGAAAGATCAACATTTGTCAGAAGACTGAATGCTTTTTCTGCGGTTTCAGCACTTTCTGCCTGAAGGGACAGAAGTTTTTCTTCCTTTTCACTCAAAGTGTATTTTTTGAAATGAAGTGATTTTTCAACAAAGATTTTATAATCGGCAAATTCCGGCCTGCTTATCCAGCTTTTTATGGTTTCGTCGTCAATTGCCATAAGCTCAGGATCAAAAAAAGCTGTTTCAGCATTGGATTTGACATAAGCCATCATAATGCGGCCTTCCATATCCTGAGCTTTTGTATCTCCCTCATCCTGGGTGTGTTTAAGGCTTGCATAGTTGTAGAGAGTTTCAATTACAAGTTCAAGTTTTTCATATGCTTCAAGGGCTGCAAGAAGTGTATCACCGGAAGAAGCAAGTTTTCCCTTAAAGGCTGCAAAGTCTGCAGTAAGCTGTTCAACAGAAGCAAGGTCTTTTTCCCAGTCTGCATCAGATTCATAAAGTGTAGAAAGATCCCATTTGTCGCTGTCTGCAACCTGGTCTCGTGTTTTGATAGTGTTATTACTCATAGAAACATTATAAAAGAAAACAACCGGCGGTTACAATGAGCAATTTTTTTTATTCCTCAAGTCATCAGTAACAGGCAGCACTTTTTATGGACATAGCCATTTATAATACTTAATTATTTAAGGTATACCATCAAAAGCATGATATCTGAGTTTCTGATTCCGGAAATTCGGCTGGCCTGTCCAAGTGTCAACGGACGAACGGCTTCAAGTTTCTGTCGGCTTTCGGCACTTAAGGCAGGAATTGCCCCGTAATCAAAATTAACAGGAATATGGAATTTTTCCATTTTGTGCATTTTGGCAACACGGGCATCCTGTTTTTCGATGTAATACTTGTATTTTGCATCTTCCTGAGCAACTTCCCAGAAAAGCGGATTCAATCCCGGATTCTGTGCATCCTTATTTTTGAGGATAAGTTCAACTGCTTCATCAATCTGCGAATATTTAAGCTGAATCTGTTCCAGCTGAGCTTTTGTTTTAAGCCCGACCTTATAAGCTTTTTCAGACAGACGGCGGTCAGCAGTATCATGGCGCAGTTTCAGACGGTATTCTGCGCGGGCTGTAAACATTCTGTAAGGTTCTTTTGTTCCAAGAGTGACAAGATCGTCAATAAGAACGCCGATATATGCTTCATCACGGCCAAGAATGAGAGGTTCATACTGAGGAATTTTACAGAAATTGTCTTTTCCCTGATCATTCTGAGATTTCTGCAGAAGCTCATTTACGGCCGCAGTTTCTTTTGCCGAAATTTCTGCAAAATGTCTGATTTCTTCTTCCGCAAAAACAGGTTTAGGATTAAAACATCCATGTTCACCGCTTGCAGGCGACTGTCCCATTCCACTCCTTGCACAGACAAGTTCACCGCAAAGCTCTTTATGCGCTCTTGCATACAGTCCGGCATTAATTCCGGCAACAAGCCCCTGACCTGCAGCTTCTTCATACCCGGAAGTACCGTTAATCTGACCTGCATCAAAAAGACCTGCAACGCGCTTTGTTTCGAGACTGGCAAAAAGCTGAGTCGGTTCAACATAATCATATTCAACGGCATATCCCGGCCGGCTCACATGACAGTTTTCAAAACCTGGAAGAGTCCTCAAAAAAGCATCCTGAACTTCTTCCGGAAGACTTGAAGACAAGCCGTTGAGATATATTTCATCAGTCAAAAGAGATTCAGGTTCAACGAAAAGCTGATGGCGCTCACGTTCTGCAAAACGCATTACCTTATCTTCGATGCTAGGACAATAGCGGGGACCGATTCCGGAAATTTTGCCGGAATACAAAGGAGAGCGGCCGATATTTTCACGGATAATTTTGTGGGTTTCTTCATTTGTGTAAACAACATGGCAGGGAACCATCGGCCTGTCTACAGATTCAGTGTCAAAGCTGAAAGGAACAACTCTTTCATCCCCGCCCTGTTCTTCAAGATTGCTGAAGTCAATTGTGTGGCGGAGAATTCGTGGCGGAGTTCCTGTCTTTAAGCGGCCGGTCGTAAATCCAAGGCGGTTCAAAGACTGGGTAAGGCCAAAAGCTGCCTGTTCCCCTACACGGCCGCAGGGAGCATCATATTCACCAATAAAAATCCGGCCTCCAAGAAAAGTACCTGTTGTAAGAACAACTGAGCGGACAGGAATCAATCGTCCCCGTTCAGTAACAATGGCAGTAACCTTCTGTCTCATACCTGATTTTGCAGCTTCGCTAAGGATTTTTGTTTCAGTAAATTCTCCTGGAATCTGACCTTTCTGAGAACTTTCAGAATCTGGAGGAAGAGGAGTATCACTGGCAGTAGTAAGAATGTCTACGACAGTGTCCATGAGGGTGTAAAGATTTGGAGTGGTTTCAACAGTCTGCCGCGCAATCTGTGAATAAAGGATTTTATCAGCCTGAGAACGTGGAGCCTGAACTGCAGGACCGCGGCTTTTGTTAAGCATACGGAACTGAATCATGGATTTGTCGATGAGTTTTCCCATTTCGCCGCCAAGGGCATCAATTTCCCGTACGATATTGCCTTTTGCAATCCCACCGATGGAAGGATTACAGCTCATACGGGCAACAGCGTCAATTGACTGGGTAATAAGAAGAGTTTTAAGCCCCATTCTTGCACAGGCAAGGGAAGCTTCAGTTCCGGCATGTCCACCGCCAATTACGGCAACATCATAAAAATCGTAAAATCCACTCATGAAGCAAGATTATAACGGGTTTTGCAATTTTGTAAAAGAATTTTCAGGGAGGGAGAAGCCTCTCCCTGCGCTCCAGCCACGAGCCGCTTCGCTTTGTCGTGTCTTCCGCTACCCTCTCTGCGGGGGCACCCCGCAACGCCCCGGAACAATTTTCAGTTCTGTCAGTTGTTTTCTAGTTCCACAAATTGACAGGGTTTACAGTCTTGTTGCGTTTGTAAACTGTAAAGTGAAGGTGCGGACCTGTACTCATACCAGTGCTTCCGACGCGGCCAAGTACAGTATTTTTATTAACATACTGATCCTTTTTTGCTTCGATTTTGCTCATGTGGGCATACAAAGTTGAATAACCTGAATGGTGTGCAACGATTACAAAGTTTCCATATACATTGCTGAACCCTGTTGAAGTAACATTACCTTCGAGAGCCGCGTAAATTTTAGTACCAGTCGGACAGGCCATATCAATACCAGAATGGAAAGAACGTGAACCGTTAAATGGTGAAGAACGCCATCCATAGTTTGAAGTGCGGTACCAGGCAGCATGAATCGGTTTTTTAAACAGGTCGCCGTTGATTTCCTGAAGTTCAGCCCAGCTCAATTTTCCGCCAGGAACAAAAACCATATCTCCGGCTTTAAGGGCAGCTTCTGCATCAACAGTGTTTATTGCTGCACATTTTGCAAGTTCAACTTCGTATTTCTGAGCGATACCAGTTAAAGTTTCGCCGTCTTTTCTTACTGTATAGAGAATTCCAGGTGCTGAAGGAATTTTAAGGTAAGTTCCAATCTGAAGATTCCTTGAAGAATGAACGTCATTTACACTGATAATTGAATCCTGTGTAACACCGAATTTTTCAGCAATATGACCAATCATATCACCTTTACGGACACGGTAAACCTGATAATACATTTCGTCATTTACAACTGCAGCAGATGCCAGTTTTTCAACATTTTCAGCATCTTTTTTCAATTCTTCCTGAATGACAGGCATACCGCGTGTTTCAAAACCACCCTGACCGTTTTTTACTTCGCCGGCAGTTCCAAAAACAGCAGCTCCTGCAAGCACTGCAGTACATGAAACAAGTGCTACACAAAGACACTGAATAAAGCCATTAACCTTGATTGACTTCAACTTATCAATCAGTTCATTCAACATTTTTTTCATCACTTTTTACCAATTCCAATAAGATAAGTTTCAAATGATTCGGCACGACATGCAACAGGCTTAAAACCTTTAGCCTGCGCAAAAATTTCCCTCATCATTTTTAAGAGAGCCTGCTGGTCTCCATTCTGAAAGACTTTTACACAGAAGTTTCCGCCCTGCTTGAGCATTATCTGCGCATAATAAATGGCCATTTTTACAAGACCCTGACTGCGGGCTGTATCCACAACTCTGTTTCCAGTAGTTTTTGGAGCAGCATCACAAACTACAAGGTCAAAAGGACCTTGTGCCTTTATCGCATCAAGAATCTCTTTCTGCAGCAAATCTCCCTGAAAGAATACAAGATTGTCACCTTTTACATCCTTTGCAAGGGGATTTAAGTCACAACTTACAACTTTTCCAGTTCCCTCCATTTTTCGGAGAAGAAAAGTTGTCCAGCTACCCGGAGCAGCACCAAGATCGAGAACGGTATAATTCTTTTTAATCATGCCGAATTTTTCATCAATTTCCTGGAGCTTATAAACTGATCGTGCAGGATACCCTTCACTAAAGGCTTTGCGCGACCAGAAATCCGGTTTTTCGTAACTGTTGTTAGCCATACTTATCCTATTGTCGGTAAAATTAAACCATATTTTTAAATAAAAATCTTGAAATTTAGAGATTTTGTGTTTGAATTTTGCGTGAATTTTAAGACTATTCCCATTCCATTTTGATTTACACAATAATTTTGATATATTAAATAGTATGAATGAAGCATTTTTAACACGACTTAACAGGATTGAAGATTTCCTCAAAAAAGCAATTTCTGCACCGGCATACGGCAACCTGGATCCATGCATCGATGACAGACATTTCAGTCAGCTCATTGAACCATGCCAGCGCCTCATCAGTCTTGGCGGAAAACGATGGCGCCCTCTTTTAAGCGTCCTCTGTGCTGAAATGACTCAGGAAGCCCTGAATACCGACAACTCTGCAGTTGAACTTGCTTACAGCCTTACTCCTCTTGTGGAATTTGCACACAATGCTTCTCTTATTCATGATGACATTGAAGATGGCGCAGATACACGGCGCGGACAGCCTTGTGCTCACCTTGTTTATGGACAGGATGTGGCAATTAACAGCGGAACCTGGCTTTATTTTCAGGCATCAAGTGTAATTGCAAAAGCTGCCATTGACGACAAAACAAAATGCCGTTTTTACGAACTCTTTAACACAGAACTGCGCCGACTCCACCTTGGTCAGGCAATGGATATCATGTGGCACCGCAACCTGGACCTGTTTCCGGCAGCAGATGAATATGCGGCCATGGTTAAAAATAAAACCGGCACCCTCGCAAGAATGGCAGTAAAAATCGGCGTAATGGCAGCAGGAGCCGATGACGAAACTGTTGAAAAAGCCGGAAAAATCGCAGAAGAAATCGGCATGGGATTCCAGATTCTTGATGATGTCACAAACCTTACGACAGGAAATCCAGGTAAAAAGCGCGGAGATGACATTGTGGAAGGCAAAAAGAGCCTTGTAGTTTTAAGACACATAGAATCCAATCCACAGGATGCTGATATTATTGAAGGACTTTTTGCCCGCGCTCAAAAAGAAGGAATTGATTCTCCTGCCGTAGAAAAAGCCATTGGAATTCTTTCATCAGAAGGAGCCATTGCAAAGGCAAAGGAAGAAGGTCTCCAACTTGTTCAGACAAAATGCCAGCAACTCGCCAGTCTTTTTGGCAAAGAAACAGCTGCCTCAAAACTAATCATTGAACTTTTTTCAAAGATGCACAAACAGGAACGATAAATGAACGACACCGCAGATATTTTAAATAACCAGGCCCTGGAACTTGCAAATTCCGGCCAGTACTCAGAAGCCATTATCTGCTTAAAAGAAGCCATCAGTCTTCAGAAATGGAACTCAAACCTCTGGTACAATCTGGCCATCACTTACCGTGATTCCGGTGATGTAGATATGGCAATAGAAACAGCCATTGCAGCATTTTTTCTTGATGACAGCGACATTGACGTTATCAACACACTTGCCACTCTCTATCTTTCAATAAAGGACTACGAACTTGCAAAAACTTACTGCGACCTGGGGATAAATGCACATCCTGAAAATTCCCAGATATGGAACACTCTGGGCGTTGTCTGTTTCAATACAAACAGACTGTTCGATGCTTCCACGGCCTTTGAAAAAGCAATTTCAATCAATCCGTACTATTATGATGCCCTTTTTAACCTGAGGGACACCTATGAAGAATTAGGCAATAAAAAAGGCGCTTACGTCTGCGAACAGCAGATGAAACGCCTGTCTAAAACAAATTAGGTAACGGATTTAAGCTTTTTCCAGTGCCATTTTACTGATTTCAGCAGCCATATTTTCAAGGCTCACCTGTCTTTGAACACCGCCCATTTCATAGGCAACCTTTGGCATACCGTAAACAATGGCAGTTTTTTCATCTTGTCCAAGTGTCCATGCCCCCTGCTTTCGCATTTCTGTAAGCTGGCACGCACCGTCTTTGCCCATTCCGGTCATGATTACACCAAGAGCTC
Source organism: Treponema sp. (assembly GCA_045597415.1). Classification (GTDB taxonomy): domain Bacteria; phylum Spirochaetota; class Spirochaetia; order Treponematales; family Treponemataceae; genus Treponema_D. The sequence goes on from JAZLKD010000011.1 coordinate 13,213, forward strand.
TGTTGGCATAAACTTTTGCAACAGATTCAAACAGAACATCAGCACTAGGTCTATGACCATTGCGCAAAGGTTCCTGGCTGAGGCGCACAATATTTCCGCCAAGCTGATTTTCAACAAGAATGTGATAATTTCCGGGAGCAATATAAATTGTTCCTGACTGAAGTTTTTCTCCGTCTTCCGCTTCCTTAACCTGAAGCGGACATATTCTGTTCAAACTCGCAGCAAATTCCCTTGTAAAACCTTCAGGCATATGCTGAACAACAAGAATCGGCTGTTTAATGGCTGGATTAATTGCTGCAAAAACTTCCCTGAGGGCATTAGGTCCACCAGTAGAAATACCAATGGCAATAATCTCAATTTTTCCTTCCGGCCGTACAGGAACGACCATTGAAGGTGTTTTGTCCTTTTTAGTCAAAGAAGCAAAAGGCGACTCTTCAGGAGTTGGTTCAAGACTTCTGCGTTCTTTTTCAGCCTGCAAAAATTCCTGGGCTTTCTTTTCGCCCATAACTTCTTCAAGCTTACGTGCAACATTGCGTTCATGAGTAAGCCGGCTGTAATAGTCACTGCCAAGAGTTGCCTTTCCCTTTCTTCTAGCAAACTGTCCGCCATAAGAAGAAACAAGTTCTACAAGTCTGTCAGCAACAGAGTTAATATCTGCAGAAACTGATCCGTTAGGTTTTGTAATAAAATCTGCAGCGCCCAGTTCCAGACATTCCATTGTAACTGAAGCACCTTTTTCAGCAATACTTGAAAGAATGATAACAGGAATATTAATATTTCTGGCTTTTCGTTCCCGCAAAAATTCAACACCAGTCATAACCGGCATTTCAATATCAAGAACAATAACATCCGGGTTCAGCAGTGGAATTTTATCAAGAAGAAACTGTCCGTTCATGGCAGTTCCTACAACATTCAGACCGGGAGCATTATTGATTACCCTTGAAATCAGGTTTCGCATGAGCGCGGAGTCATCACAAATCAGTACGTTAATATCATCCATAAAAAAATGCCTTCCTTTTCAAAAAATTCTTTCCCAAGTCAAAGCAGATTCTGCCGGCTAAAGATTTTTCTGATAGAGACAAGCCCAGTCAGTTTTAAGGAATTCAAATTTTGTATCCATTCCGAACAAAGATTCAGAATGACCGATAAAAAGGTAAGAATTAGGACCCATGGCATCCCAGAAACGGTCAATAGTTGCCTTTTGAGCTGCATCGTCAAAGTAAATCAATACATTTCGGCAGAAAACAACATCAAGGTTACGGGCACCAGAATCGTTGCGCAGGTTGTGATAGTCAAATTTAATTGTTGACATAAGATCAGACTTAACCTGATAACCTTTTTCATTCTTTGTAAAATATTTATCAAGATAATTCTGAGGAATTCCTGTGATACGGCTTTCAGGATAAAATCCCTGCTGACCAACCATAAGTGATTTAAGGGAAATATCAGAAGCCGTAATCTGGAATTTGTATGGCGGAGGAAGAATTTCCTTGAGAATCATTGCAATTGTGTATGGTTCTTCACCAGTTGAACATCCGGCACTCCAGATTTTAATAGTAGTGTCACCAGTTTTCTTTTTATTTTCAATGACATGTGGAATTACATAGTTGATCAGAGCGTCAAAATGAGGCTGGTTTCTGAAGAATCTTGTCAGGTTTGTTGTTACCGAATCCAGCATGATTTTCATTTCTTCTTTGCTGGACATAATAAGCTGATAATATTCCTCAATTGTTGCCAGCTGCTTTTCTCTCAATTTTTCCTTGAGACGGCTGTCCAAAATTGAACGGTTTGTTGCTGAGAATGTAATACCGCTTTCGTCGTAAATAACTTTTCTGAATTTATCAAATTCAGCATCTGTTAATAAATCTGCCATAACTGAAATTATAACCCTTATTTCACCATTTGTACAAATTTTAAGCGAGAATTGTGATTTTTTTATAAAAGACTTGTCTTATCTAACAACATTTTTTGCGGACATAACCTTTTTTTTAAGGATCTGATTCCAGCTATCCAGGGTTCCGCTGCCGCTCCATTGGAGTCAACAAAAGTTGCCTCCAACTTACGCCCTTCCTATCTGGGATAGGGGAATGTATCTTATAAAAAAGTATTTTTTGTGATAAAATAAGAATATGTTTAAAAATGTTCTTGCTGTAATTGCATCTTCTCTTCTTTTCCTTTCCTGCTCCCTCAACTACGGCCGGGACGAAAACAGCGAAAGCTCCATTCCTGAATTTTCATTCAAAGAAGCAACTTTTAAGCGTATCGAAAACGGCACAAAAAAAATTTCCATGACTGCAGGACAGCTTGAACAGTACAAATCTCACAATGCCAGTTTTGCCCGTAATGTTAATTTTACAACTTATGATGAACAGGGACAGATTGATACTGAAGGAACATGCGGACTCTTGTCCAGCGACACTCAGAACAAAAAATACGGTCTTTACAATGACATTAACCTTAACGTTCATTCCCAGGAAATTGAAATCACAGCACAGGCTTTAAGATTTGACGGCAAAACTGAACAGCTGACTTCAAGCCGCGAAGACGAAGTTACAATCAAAAAATCAGATATGGAAACAAAGGGCCGCGGATTCAGTGCTTCTGGTGTTTCAAATACATATTCCTTTATGTACGAAGTTTCCGGAGAAACACACTGATGAAAAAAATCCTTTTATTTCTTTCTATTTTATTAATTTCCTCATTCATTTCTGCAGAAAACATAATTTTTAAAGCTGACATGATGACAGGAAACACACAAAGCAAAACAAAACCAACAAAACTCATCGGCCATGCTTATGTTAAAACTGAAACAATGGAATTTTCAGCAGATTCTATAACAATGTCCGGCGAAGATTACAGGTTCATTGTTGCAGAAGGTAACGTAAAAGGTTCAAACACAGAAAGCCAGATGGATTTTACCTGCGGCAAAATGAAATATGACCGGGAAACAAAAATTGCCCGCCTTGAAGATTCCGTAACCCTTAAAGACATTCAGAACGATGTTGATGCCAGTGCGCAGATTATTGATTACAACCAGAATTCTGAAATAGCCGTAATGCAGATTGGTGTTAATCTTAAGCAAAAAGACAATACCTGTACCTGTGCCTATGCCCTTTATAAAAAAAATGATCAGATGCTGGAAATGAACGGTAATCCAAAAATCGTTCAGGGAGATGATACATTCCGTGCCCAGGTAATTACCCTGAATCTTGATACACAGGAAATTACTCTCGACGGCCGTGTTTCAGGAACTGTAACAGATTCAAAATCTTCTGCCCCGCCGCCACAGCAGAATCCACCTGCACCTGAAGAACCGGCCGCTGTCGGAATACAAGAAGAACAGACTTCAGAAGCAAGCGAAAATCCTGTTTTGGAGGAATCAGCAAATGAGTGATGAAATTGAAGATAAAGAAAATACAGTTCACACCCTCAAAGTTGCAAGTCTTTACAAAACTTTCGGTAAGAACAATGTAGTTCAAGGAATTAATTTTCAGATGCAGACTGGCGAAGTTCTTGGACTTCTGGGACCTAACGGAGCCGGCAAAACTACTTCGTTTTATATGATTGTTGGTTTCCATAAACCTACAAGCGGTGAAATTTTTCTGGATGACCAGTGCCTAACTCCACTTCCAATGTACAAACGAGCCCAGATGGGCATTTCATACCTTCCTCAGGAACCTTCTGTTTTCAGAAAACTCACTGTCGAAGAAAACATCTGGGCCATTCTGGAAACCCGCGACGACCTTACTCTCGATCAGAAAAAAGAACGCCTTGAGCAGTTAATTGCTGAATTCAACATCAGTCACATCCGGAAACAGCAGGCCTTTACATTAAGTGGAGGTGAACGGCGCCGTACAGAAATTGCACGCTCCCTTGCCATTGAACCTAAATTTCTCCTCCTGGATGAACCATTTGCCGGAATTGACCCTATTGCTGTAGCCGACATCAAACACATGATCCGGCTTCTCGTAAAACAGGGAATTGGAGTTCTCATCACAGACCACAATGTTCGCGATACTCTTGAAATTACAGACCGTGCAATTATCGTAAACCACGGACAGATTCTTGTTCAGGGTGACAGAGATACAATTGTAAACAGTCCTGAAGCAAAAAAATTCTACCTGGGCGAAGAATTTGAAATGTAAGGTTGCAAAATGAGGCGATGTGTTATTCTTGGGGCAGCTCCCATTACAGATTACAGCAAAATCAGTTCATTATTAAAATCGGATGATTTTGTAATTGCCTGTGACGGCGGTCTTGATCACCTGGATGCCCTTAAAATTACACCTGATTTGATTGTGGGCGACTTTGACAGCCACTCAAAACCTCAAACAGCCATTGAAACAATTTCCCTTCCCCGTGAAAAAGATGACACCGACTGTTTTTTTGCAATTAAAGAAGGAATTTCCCGCGGATTTACAGAATATTTTTTAACCGGTGTCATCGGCGCCAGACTGGATCACTCCCTTGTAAACCTTTCCATCTTAAAATACCTGCAGGAAAATAACTGTCATGGAGTGATTGCTGACGATTACTCAAGAATGCAGCTTGTAACTGACAAAGCCGTAACTGTCGACAATAACTGCCCTTATTTTTCTACTATTGCTTTTGGTGGAACTGCAGCAGGCATTAACATCAAAAATGCAAAATGGGAATTATGTGACGGCACTATCGAACCTGCATTTCAGTACGGAATCAGCAATGAACCTGTCAAAGGAAAAGAATGCACCGTAAGCTGCAAAAAAGGCACATTACTCTTAATTGAAATCATATAAAAAAAGCTCCCGTCGCCGGGAGCTTTTTTTTGCTTTGCACAAAACTATCGTGCGTATTCTACAATTCGTGTTTCACGAATCATTGTCAGCTTGATTCTTCCAGGATATTTAAGATCACTTTCAATCTGTTTTGCAATCTTCTGTGCGAGTTCTTTAACTTCGCCATCCGGAATTTTTTCGTTGTTAACAAGAATTCTAAGTTCTCGACCTGCCTGAATGGCAAATGCCTTTTCAACACCGTTGAACTTTTCTGCAATCTCTTCAAGATTTTCAAGACGCTTAACGTAGTTGTCTACAGTTTCACGGCGGGCACCAGGGCGGGCTGCACTGATTGCATCTGCAATCTGAACGATAACAGCTTCAATTGTTGTTGCTTCAACATCGTTGTGGTGAGCTGCAATGGCATTGATAACTTTTGCATCTTCACCCATTTTACGTGCCATTTCTGCACCAACCTCTGCGTGGTTCTGGTCGCTGTCATTTTCAGCACCTTTACCAATATCGTGAAGAAGTGCTGCACGTTTAGCCAGTTCTTTGTTTGCACCAACTTCTGCTGCAAGCATTGTGGCAATTTCTGCAACTTCTTTAGAATGATTAAGTACATTCTGACCGTAACTTGTACGGAAGTACAGACGTCCAAGGGCACGAACAGCATCCTGACTCATATTGTGGATACCAAGGTCAAAGAGAACCTTTTCACCTTCTTCATAAATCTTCTGCTGGATTTCCCTTGTAACTTTCTGAACGATTTCTTCGATGCGGGCAGGATGAATACGGCCATCTGTAACAAGACGTTCAAGGGACTGTTTTGCAATTTCCTTGCGGACAGGGTCAAAACAGCTGATTACAACTGCTTCAGGAGTATCGTCAATAATGATGTCTACGCCTGTAAGAGTTTCAAGTGTACGGATGTTGCGTCCTTCACGACCGATGATGCGTCCTTTCATTTCGTCACTTGGAAGCGAAACTGTCGTAACTGTAATGTCACTTGTAGTTTCAGTTGCAAGGCGCTGAATAGTTGTAATAAGGATTTCCTGAGCTTTCTTTTCTGCTGAAAGCTGTGCATCCTGTTCAATCTTATTCAGGAGAGCCTGTGCATCGTGACGGGCATCGTTTTCAAGATCCTTAATGATAAGTTCTTTTGCTTCCTGAGCAGAAAGTCCTGAAATACGTTCAAGTTCCGAACGGTATTTTTCTTCTGCAACGGCAAGAGATTCTTCGCGCTTTTTCATCGACGCGATTCTTTCCTGCACTTCTGCTTCTTTCTGATCAAATTCGGCAGCTCTTTTGTCTACCAGTTCTTCTTTTTTGTTTACGCGTGCTTCATATTTTTGAACTTCTGCACGGCGTTCACGATTCTCACGTTCCTGCTGCTGACGCTCACGAATGAGTTGATCTTTTGCATCAAGCAAAATTTCCTTTTTCTTAGCTTCTGCTTCTCTAATTGCATCCTGTCTTAAACGTTCTGCTTTTTGCTCCGAGGCTGAGAGTTGAAATCTGGCATAAAACCAGCGAATAATCCATCCAAGAACAATTCCTGCAACAGGGAGAATGATGTACCATAATGTCTGTGGCATTTTAATTTCTCCTTTTTGCATTTGACTACCGGATTAAAAAAAATTTAAACCAATACTCAATTTACTATTATATCGAACATTCGTGAGATGTCAAACAAAATCACAGTTTATACTTATAAATAGTGGCTATGTCCGTAAAAAGAGTTGTTATAAAAGGCAAAGCTATCATAAAAAAATTGAACAACAAAGCCGCTCGATATCGTCGCTAATGCTGTATTGTTATGGAAACTATTGAACTTGTCCGCATTATGCGGACCTAACAATACAGGATTGCTTTATTGTCCAATTTTTTTATTCCGCAAGTCATTAATAACAAGCAACACTTTTTACGGCAAAGCCCCCATAAAAAATTGAACAACAGGAATTCTGTTAATGTTATTTTAAGAGAAAAGGATTAATTGAATTCCATGCTGCCGAGGAATCTCTGCTGGAAGCCCGGAATGGCAGCGAGATTTACCTGAAAGGCTTTACTGGCCAGGTCTGCAGCTTTTTTGCGCAGGACTTTTGAAAAAAGCAATGCGGAAGCGCCGGAAAGAGAACCGTTTCCTAAATGAATGCATCGGTTCTGCAGTTTGTTTGGAATAAGACCGATGGTAACTGCATCCTTTAAGTTCATTTGGGTTCCGAAACCGCCGGCAACACAGAATACAGGAAGAGCTGTAAGTTTTTCCATCATATATTCAAGACCGGTTTTAACTGCTGATTTTGCCAGCTGAATATTGCGGATATCCTGCTGGGAAATATGAACTGCAGGAGTAAGTTCTATACATGCTGTTCCGTCACCCAGTTTTGAAAAACCTTTGAGGAACATTCCGTTTTTATCAATGTAATTATTTTCAAGGAGAGTTGCAGTTGCGCTTACAATACCTGAACCGCACAAACCTTTGGCAAAACCGCCGCCGATTACCTGACAGCGCAGGGCACCGTTCTCGTAATAAACTTTATCTACGGCACCTTCAACTGCACTCATACCACAGCTGATGTTTGCACCTTCAAAAGCAGGGCCTGCAGCTGCAGAAGTACAGATTACTTTGGCAGGAGTTTTTTCTGTTGGAGGAAGATACAATGCCATTTCTGTATTTGTTCCGATGTCAGCAAGAAGAAGGGAAGCTTTTACTACTGATTCACCAGGCTTGACGTTTGCGGTTGTACCTGGAACAGGAAAACCTGCGCTAAGCATTGCACATACAGTATCTGCTCCGATAAAAGCACCGATACAAGGCGGAAAATAAACCTGTGTAGTTTCGTCGATTACGCTTGTCTGAAAAACCTGGAGTGTTTCTGGCGTCGGCTTATCCAGCTCTTCGGCATTTTCGATTACAGTGCCGCTGCGGACATTTCCCCATGTTGTATCAATGTCAAAAAGAGATGCAGGCGTAAAAGGTGCAGCGGCAAGACCTGTAACAGGAACTCCGGCTACGAAACTGAGCATGGCAGTATTGCCCGAAATTACAATTGACTGAACATGAGGCGGGATTCCCCGTGGAAGTTTTGTTGAACAGATTGAAAGAATCTGAGTAAAAAGTTTTTCAAGCTGAACGATAACTGAATAATGAAGGGCAGATGGACCTGATTCCACATTCTGCGCAGAACCTGCCAGAGGTGGACGTGTTGCGTAGCTTATGCGCTTGATTACATCCGGACCATAACGCATCTGAACATTCTTGCCTGCAACAGTTGCAAGATGTGTCCTGTTGGAAAGCTGCCATGCGCTGACTGCAATTGTAGTTGTTCCCACATCTACAGCAAGTCCAATTGAAACCGGAGAAATGGTATTATCCTGTTCTTCAGGTATTACCGGCATTGTTACGTTTGTTTCAATCTGCATTTTCAGCCTCTAATTAAATATACATAAGAATTATAAAAGCGAAATCGCAATTGTGCAATTCGCAAATAAAATTTCTTCATTCGCAAAGAAAATTTCTTCATTCCATTCGGAATGACACTTCTTGCTTTGCGTCAGGGTATGGCGCACCTTTAGTCCACCGCAGGCGAAGCCGAGGAGGATGAGCGTTACGCGAAGTGCAGAACACCCGACGGCAACCTGTTGCCGGGACGTCCCGCCCCACCTCATACCTCTTACACTCCTCACCCTTTCAGCCGCAGGTATACGCAGAAAATGTTGTCGGAACTGTTGTTTCCCCGTGGCATCCGGCGATAGTTAAAACCGACTTCAGGTGCAATGCCTTCTGAATTCCAGCTGAAATCGTAAGTTACGCCTAATTTGTAACCGTTTCCCCATTTTGAAGTATCTGTGCCGTCAACACTGCTTCCAAGTTCGTAAAAGGCTGTACGCGCACCAAGACAATAATTTACAGTGCAGGCAAGCCCCGCAATTCCCGGATAGAACCTGAATCCGGCATCGGCGCAATAATCCCAGATATAAACATGCTTTCCCCCGTTCCATCTGCCGTCAAAAAGCAGGTCTGCACCAATGTCGAAATATACCGGACCGTTTAATTTTATGAGATACGCCACATCTGATGCCAGAAGAATCTGACTTGGATCATTGACCATATCAATATAATCGTTTGTCCTGTCATCACCGTAAAAAATATAGCCGGAACCTAACCCGAACTGAATTTTGTTTTTTTCCGACTGAGCAAAAGTGAAAAGTGACAAAAACAGAAAAAATGCAACTGTAAAATATTTCTTCATGGTTTAATTATACAATATAATGGAAAAATAAAGGAGATACAGGAATGAAAAAATTCTTGCTTGGAGCTTTTACTGCCATCACTGCAGTTCTGGCTCTTAATGCCCAGTCCCGAAAGATTGATGTCTGGGACTTTGGTGGTGTTGCAGAAAATGGAGCTGCCAACCATATTTCTGTTACTGATATTGATAATATTGCAAACCTTTCTGATAACGGTCTGTTTACTGCCGGAGACGTTTCCTTTGGCGATATGACTCTCCGCACAGAAAACAAGGACCGCGCTTATTACGAAGGTAAAAAGAACTGCGGCGTTCAGGGTTACACAACCTGTGAATTTGATGACGGCTACACTTCCAGCGGTCTTTATTACTGTAACGGTAAGGGAAACTTGACTAAACGCTACATTCTTTTGAAAAATGTGCGTGCCGGGGACACTGTTACTTTTTATGCCCGCCTTTCAAATTCCGGAGATGAAACAATTCACTTTGCATCTGTAACTGATGACGGTTCTCCAGACGGAAAGCAGAATGAATCTGCTTTGCTTTCTTCCATTGCCGTAAAATATGAATATGTTGCGGCTTTTTCTGGAAGTTACAAAGTTTACACTGAAGATAAAGTCGGAAAACCTGTTTATTACAGAATCAAGAGAACTCCTGGCGTTGAAGTTTCAGGAACTCTTGCCAGCCCGGTTCTTTTAAAAGATGCTTCCCTGAGATTTGTAAACCAGACTACAAAGCAGGAAATTGAAGGCACTGTCAGCGGAAAATCTTACAGCGCAGGGCTTGCTGCAGGTTACAGATATACTGCCGTTCTTACTGGAATTAAAGGTTACGGTATCAGCGCTCAGACTAAAACTGTTGACATTGCTGCCGGAACTACAGGCTCTGTAAAAGCCGGCCTTACTGTTGCTGAACAGAAAACTTATGCTGTTTCAGGTAAGCTTAAGGGAATTGCAGGGGATTATTCTGCTGGGGATATGGCTTTGGAAATGACTGTTCCTGCAGGTTCTGTTTACCTTCCTGTTGTAATTCCATGTTCAAAAGAAGGAAACGACTGGGTATTTAAAGGCGAACTTGAACCTAGCGTTGCCTACACTGCTGTCCTTAAAGGCGGTTACGACTACCAGATTACAGGAGATGCAGATTTTAACAGCACTGCTAACCTTGAAAAAGACGTTACCTGTCAGTTAAAAGCCGTTCATGATGTTTCCGGTAGATTCTTTGGGGAAGTTAAAAATCTTCCTGCAGGAATTAAATTCAAGAATCTTGATGACGGCTATGTCTACAAAGGTTCTGTAAAAGGAGACTCCTTCACTGCAAAACTCCGTGACGGAAACTATCAGGTTACAGCTGAAACTGAATCTGCTGCTACTTCAAACCATATTACTGTAAAAGGAAAAGCTGTTTCTAAAAACATCAAGCTTTCACTGAAAAACAAAACTGCTGAACAGATTCCTCTTAAAAAGGATATTTATGTCGGCGGTAAAAAAGCGGACTATGCAACTGTAAAAGAAGCCGTTGCCACAGCTGCTGCCATGAATCCGAAATCGGAAAAAGAGCGCATTACAATCCACATTGCGCCGGGAGTTTACCGTGCTCAGCTTATCATCGCAACTCCTTACATTACACTCAAAAATGATGATCCTTCAAAAGAAGTTAAGCTTACATGGTATTACGGTATCGGTTACAACTACTATTCTGCAAATGAAAAGGGCTTTTTTGATGAAGACCTTGCATACGACAAGTTTGAAAAAAGACCTGTAAGCCGCTGGGGAACTGCTACTCAGCTTCTCAAAAGTGCAAAACACTTTAAGGCTGAAGGCATTACTTTTGAAACTTCTTTCAATAAATATGTAACTGACGAAGAAATTGCAGACGGTGTTGAACCAGCAAAAACTGACGACAAAAAAGAAATGATAGTTCGCAAACTCAACTCAGATGTAAGGTCCAAAAAGGCTGCTGAACGCTCTGCTGCCCTTTGCTCTGAAGCCGATGATGCGGAATTCTTCAAATGTAACTTCCTTGGTCTTCAGGACACTCTCTACACAGGTTCTGAAACAAGACAGTACTTCAGAAACTGCTTTATCGAAGGAAATACTGACTTTATCTTTGGCGACGGAGATGCTGTTTTTGAAAACTGTGAACTCCGCTGGTGCGGTTACACTGACATCAAGGTTGCCGGTTATCTCACTGCTGCCCGCAACACTACAGTTAAAGGTTATCTGTTCTACAACTGTGTCATAAGTGCTGATGCAAGCGTTAAGCAGAATCCTGGTGTATTCGGCCGGCCATGGGGAGATAATGCAACTGTTGCTTTTGTAAACACTATTCCTGGTACAGACAACGTTATTGATCCAATGGGTTGGACAGATATGGGCGGAAAAATTCCTCAGAAAGCCCATTTTGCCGAATTCAACACTTTGTGGGATGGAAAACAGGTTGACGTTAAAAACCGCAACGGAGGAAAAATCCTTGACTCTGAAAAAGGCTATACTCCAGCCGACTATTTTAATGCCACAGGCTTTAACCCTGTTTATTATTCAACTCCAAAAGGTGAAAGCGCTAAACTCAAAAAGCTGGCCTTTACAACTGATGATGACATAAACACTCCATATCCCGGCCACACAATTACACTCCACTACTCTCTCGGCAAACTGGACAGCGAAGACATTTCCCTCATCCAGTGGTACAGAATAAAGGACGGAAAAGAAATCCTTACAAAACAGAGTACCGGTTATGCTGACAAAACTTACCTTCTTACAAAAGAAGATACAGGCGCAATCATCAAGGCCGTTGTAACTCCTCAGACCCGCGGCGGAACTCCAGGAAAAGCCGTAAGCCAGAAACTTGCTTCAAAAGTTAATGAAGGCTACTCTGTTCCAGCAAAAGCAGATGCAACACGTCCGCGCGCAGAAGGAAAAGTAAACATTTTCCTTGCCGGAGATTCAACTGTAAAAGATTACAGCGCAGACGGCATGTGGAATGGCGGAAAAATCCGAAATGAAGGTGCGTGGGGAGAATTCTTCCAGGCATTCTTCAACAACACTGTAAGCGTTCAGAACTATGCAAACGGCGGACGTTCAACACGCAACTTCATCAACGAAGGTTCCTTGGACAAAATCGCTGCAAACATTTCAAAAGGTGACTATCTGTTCATTCAGTTTGGTCACAATGACTGTTCACAGGATGCCGGAAACATTGAAGACCGCTACATTCCTGTCGGCGAACCGGATGCAAAAGGAATTTATCCATGCACACCTGGCAAAAAAGTTCAGACACCTGCAACTTACCGCGAAAAATATGGAGACGAATTCTATTCCCATGACTGCGGCGGTACTTACAAGTGGTTCCTCAAACAGTACATTGAAGTTGCAAGAAAAGCAGGTGCAACTCCCGTTCTTGTAACTCCTGTAAGCCGCGTAAAATTCGGCAACGGTGGAATCATCAGTCCGCACCACTTTGACAAACCTGTTATGGTTAAAGGCAAAAAGACTTATGTAAACTCTTACTGTGAAGCCGTAAAACAGCTTGCTGCCGAAGAAAAAGTCCTGTGCATCGACGGTTTTGAAATTACAAAAGCTTTGTACGAAAAGGCATTTAAGGAAACCGGAGATTCAAAGGCAACTTACGAACTTATGTTCAGCAAAGATGCAAATACAAAAGATTCGACACACAACAACAAGCTTGGTGGTTTTGCAGTTGCAGCTGAAATTGCTAAAGCCGTAAAGGCACAGGTTCCGGGGCTTTCAAAGAGCATTGTTCATCCTGCAAAGGTAATCGGCGAAAACTCTGACGGTTCCCTCATGTTCACTGTTTCAGGCGAAGGAAAAATTCAGTGTGACGATGAATACTGGAAGAAAAATATTCAGGCAATGATTGACCAGTTCTAAAAAAGCAAAGAGGGGCGCCTGCCCCTCGCTGCAGCCATGAGCCGCTCCACAAATGGCAAAGCAAATTTTGCCATTTGTTCCCCTTTGTCATGTCTTCCGCTGCCCCCTCCTGCGGGGGAATATTTCCCCCGCAACGCCCCCTTTTTCATTACATTTGTGTTACAATTTTTATTATGGAATATGTAACTCTTGATGATATTGATTCATCTGACGACAGCAAAAAAAACAAACTTCCTTTTTATAAAAACAAGCCTCTCCTCATCGGAATCGGAGCGGCAGTTGCTGTATTTCTCCTTCTTCTCTTTTTTAACTACGCCAGATCCTTTACACGGCTCCACAATGCAGAACCTGCCACTGAAGAACAGCTGGTTTTGCTTGAAAAAGCCCTGAATGCAAATTACCCGCTGGAACGATATCAGGGCTGCAAACCTTTGCCTTATGCCGTAACTCCAGCCCGTCTTGATGTGTGGTCCCATGCTGCAGTTTTGATTGATGCTTCCAACGGCAGCATTCTCTACGAAAAAAATGCAGACGCCATAATTCCGCCTGCTTCAATTACAAAACTTTTTGTCATGTATGTAGTTCTTGATGAAATCAAAAAAGGCAACCTTAAGCTTGATGACATAATTCCGCTCCCTGAACGCAGCTGGGCAAAAAACCTTCCATGGGATGCAAGCCGCATGGGACTGGGACAGGGACACATTGTTACCCTTAAAGAGCTTATGCTTGGATTATCCGTAAACAGCGGAAATGACGCTGCACTTGCCATAGCAGACTGTATCAGCGGCGGAACAGACCAGTTTGTAGACAGAATGAACGAAGAATGCCTTAAAATGGGTCTTACCCACACTCATTTTGTTGAACCAAGCGGCTATTCAGAAAAAAACACGACAACTGCCAGGGAAATGGCTTCATTCTGCCGCAAATATATTGATATTTTCCCGGAAGGTCTTGAAATGTTCCATTCAGTTGAAAGTTTCAGCTATCCTCAGCGGCACAACCTGCCGGACTGGCCTGAATACAAAAATCTTCTTCCATACAAAAAACACAATACAAATACTTTAATCGGTAAACTTGAAGGCTGCGATGGTATCAAAACAGGTTACATTGACGAATCCGGCTACAATATTGCCTTAACATGCGTTCGTGACGGTCAGCGCTTTATCAGCGTTTCACTGGGAGGCCCCGGACATTCAACTGCTGAAGGAAACAGGACAAGGGAACATGACGGCTCCCTTATGATGAACTGGGCTTTCGACACATTTGCAGATTACATTCCGGAAAATCACCTGGAACTGTCTTACCCGATTGCCGTTCCTGGCGGAAAAGGCGAAAAATACTGTTTTCTCGTTCCTGCATGGAAAGATCCGATTTCCGTTCCTTTTGCCACAGGAAAAACTCCCAAAGACTGTGCACAGATGGTCAGCTCAAGTATTACAATTCCTGAATATGTATTCGGCGGTGTAGAAGCCGGCAAAGGTTACGGTTACATCGAATACAAACTTGGCAGCAACCTTTTGCAGAAAGTACCGCTTGTTGCCGACAGAGACATAAAAAAAGCAGGATTCTTCGGAACCCTGCTCGATAAGATTGCAACCTGGTTATTTTAAGGGAACGATTTCAAAACCGTTGTCCAGAAGAGCCCCGATCAGGAGATCAAGGTTTTCGTAAAGATAATCTTTTCTTGTTCCTCTTGAAAGTCCCGTGGTAACAGTAATCACGTCGCCGTCTTTTGCCTTAGCAACAAATCTGTTTATGATTTCACTGGAAGAAACATATTCTCCGGTTTTTAAAATCACATTTTCCATAGTTGTTGTATCCAGACTGAACTCACTGCCATCAATGTATCTGTAACCGCTCAGCTGACCGCCTTTGACAATTACATCATTTGCCTTGAATTTTGGAGCATGCCAGATGAGTGCAAGTTCTTTTCCAGTTGCAGCAAAAAATTCATCTTCATTACGGGCAAGCCCTCGGCGGATAAATTCTTCATCGACAACAAAACCTTTTCCTGTCAGATCAGCATTTGTATAGAACATGGAACCGCATTCAAAACCACTGACGGCAATCTGCTTTGTTTCATTGGGATAACGGCGGATGAATTCACCATTTACAAAGAATGTGGCAGGTATGTTGTATATTTTCAAAGCTGCAAGAATGTTGCTCAAACCGTCTGCCGAATCTGCTGCATCAAAAGCAATGCTTACCCGCTTACGGACCGGAGCCTTGACTGTTGAATCAAGGAAGAGTGGTTTTGTAACAGCTTTGCCGGAAAGTGTCCTGATGTAAAGTGCATTTCCGTAACGGCCGTTGGAAGTTGAACCGTCAAAAACACGGTAACGTCCGTTCTGAATTGTTGCGGACGGCTTGAAATTTTCATCACAGGCCTGAGACTTTATCCAGACATTTTTTACACTGTCATAATCCCAGAAATTTTTTCCAAGACTATCCACTGCGCGGATGCCCTGACCGTTCCAGAAAACATGCCTTACAGCCGACAAAAATATTGCGCGCACAGTCCCGCTTGTTTTAAACGAAGTATCAAGTTTCCATTCTCGGACAGACATTTCTCCACCGGCATAAACAGTAGAAGAACCGTTCCACAAATAAGCAGTAACTTTCTCTCCTGACAATTTACCAAGAAGCTGCCATGTGGAAATATCGTAAACGAGAAGATTTTCACCGCTGGCAAAAAGCACAAATTTTCCGTCAGGCGAAACAACAGGAGCTGAAGTTTCGTCCATCATGCTCAGACTCTTCAGTTCGCCGTTGAGTCTGTAAATGCAGCTTTTCTTTTTGCCGTCTTTTACGGCAATCATATCAACCCAGAGAATGCTTTCGTCCTTTGATGTCCAGAACAGATTGTAACCTGTGACTGAACCGCGCATATCTGTAAAAGGTTTTGAGTATGTTGCATTAAGATAGCTGAATCCTGTAAGAGTCAGGTTATAGCTTGAAACAACTTTATTTCCCTGAATGATTACAATCTTGTCCGCATTTTTATTCACGTAAAAAATATCGTGTTCTGCATTAAAGTTTGAAGGAAGTCTGCCGCTTACAACTCCGCAGCCAACCATCTGAGAATACAATCCCCGGGTAAAAAGTTCATTACTGTTGATTTTGTAGACCAGATCCCGGTCAATGTAGACAATTGTTTTTCCCTGCGCCCAGGCAATGGAATTAATTGAACCAGGTCCGATTTTTCTATATTCCTCAGTGAGCTGAATGTGGCCGAATTCTGCCTTTGGATCGCAGAAGAATACATTTCCACCTTTTTCATAGAGAACTGTAGAACTGTCCGGTGCCCACTTTACAGGAATTGAATCAGTCCTGAAGGAAGCATTTCCGTCGATTGTTTTTTCAGCAAGAGTCGTTGAATTTTTGAGTACAAGTTCAGCAGATGCAGAACCTGTTTTTTTAAGATAGCAGATCCATTTTCCGTCAGGACTTACAGACTGAGGAACCTGGCGGATTGATTCTGTGGGAATTACATCGGAATGTGTTATCCATGCAAGAGAATTGTCCGCATTGGAATATCTGGCAGTCCCGTAACGGTTTCTGATCTGAAGAACTGCACCTTTGCTCAAAAGTTCCATGCGTTCCGGATAACAGGTGAGGATTTTTACATCAGAACAGGTTGCAACATCTGCCGAAAAAGCAGTTGAATATGCAGGAGAACCTGCAATATTGTGGTTCACTGTAAAGAGAACTTTATTGTCTCCGTTAAGGTCAGGTTCACCAAACGAGATTTCAGAATAAACAGAAAAAGCCGCAGTCATAAAAACTGCAGCCAAAAGGGTTTTTAATTTCATTTAGCCATCTCCACACTTAATACAAGGATATCAAGATCCTTTTCCAGCTCATTGAGAGTTTTTTCCAGAGCCATAACACGTTTTTCACGGTCAATAGCCTGTTTTTCCTCCAGCTGGGCAAAGACATGATCCAGGCTTTCTTTGTCATCATGATTGATTCTTGAAAGTCCGCACCATGGACAGTATATAAATTCTTTTTCAATTGTTCTTCCACATGAACGGCAAACACAAACGCTTTTCATTTTTTTAATTCCTTTTTTATCTTCTTATAAGTGAAAGTGGATCAGTCAGTTTACCGTTTTTGTAAACAGTAAGATGAAGATGTGAACCGGTTGAGTAGCCTGTATTTCCAACAAGACCGATTTTCTGCCCCTGTTCAACTTTTGCACCTTTTTTAACAGTAATTTTTGACATATGGCCGTAGAGTGACTGGTAACCGTTTCCGTGACTGATAATTACATAATTGCCGAATACATTGCTCCATCCTGCAACTACTACTTTTCCGCTCATCATGGCCCCGATTGGAGTTCCTGTCGGACAGGCCATATCAATTCCAGTATGATTTGAAGCAACACCAGTGAAAGGATCTTTTCGTGGACCAAAATACGAAGTAAGTCTGTATTTAGCACTGATAGGATTTGCAAAAAGTTCACCCATTGCCTTTTTAAGTTCGGCAGCAGCCATTCTCGCACCAGGAATAAAAAGTTCCTGTCCCTGTTTTAATACCTGAGATGAAAGATCATTGGCATCACAAAGTTCTTCAACACTTACATGATATTTTCCTGAAATTCCTGTAAGGGATTCTCCACAGCCAACTTTATGAATAAGTCCATCGAATGAAGGAATTTTGAGGGTCTGACCTTCACGGAGAGATTTTACGTTGCTGATTCCGTTTAAGGCAATCAATGTAGAAATATTTGAAAGACCGAATTTTCGTGTAATTGTCGAAATGGATTCGCCGCTTTTAACTTTATATGTCTGAAAAGCAACAGTTTTTCCGATTCCTGCTGCTGAAGGCTTTAAAATTGTTCCGTCTGCAAGAATTACGTTTCCATTTTCATCAAAGGAATAATCATTCTCTGCCATGGCAAATCTGCTCATCAATGTGTCCAGAACATCAAGTTCATCTTCCTGATTTTCAAATTCCACAGGAGAAGCAAATGAGTTAAAATGTGAAACAAGCTTTACAACGCCGAAAGGAACAAAAACCGCAAGGAAGAGCGTAACTGCCAGCCACAGGACAACCCAGATTTTTCCGGCATCAACTGAAATCACCGACAGCCTGCCTTTTACACTGCGGTATAAATGTCTTAAATTAAAGATCTGTAAGTCAACTTGAGGCAAACTGAATCCGCTATCAGATTCTGAGCCTGCATATGTTATAATTTCCATGATATTTTATTATCGGAAAATTAAAATCAACAGTTTAGGAAATAAAAGTACAATGAACGAAAATATAGAAGAAAAAAGACCGGATCTGCAGAAAATGGCACAGGAACAGCAGGAAGAGCGGAAGTTGCCCGGGCCAAAAAACGGAATTGTCTGGATCTGGATCGGTGCCATCGGCCTTACCATTGCGGTCATCCTGAAATTTTTTGTTTTTGATTTTCTTACAGTTTCAGGCACTTCAATGAAACCTGCACTTACAGACGGACAGACAATCTATGTCAACAAACTGGCTTACGGACTGAATAATTTTAAGGGCGACAAAGTTCTTTTCAACTGGTCACAGCCACAAACCGGCGACATTGTTATTTATTTGTATAACAACAAGATAGTTGTCAAACGGTGCGTGGCCGTTTCCGGCGATTTACTGGAATATTCGTTCGATACTGGGTATACTTTATATGTGGGAGAAAAAAGCATTCCGCTTACAGAACTTCAGTATCTGAACCTTAAAAATTGTGACAGGGTTCCTGAAGGTTACATTCTTGCAATCGGGGATAATTATACAGAATCCTTTGATTCAAGAAATTATGGTTTTGTTTCTGTCGGAAGTGTTTTGGGGAAAATTTTATGCAAATGAACGGCTACTTCAAAGTAAAAAGCCTTATCTTCATCAGTGTCATACTCGGTCTTTTTACTTCGTACATAATCTTTAAATATGCAAAACTGGCTTCTTCCCCGGTAATTTCACAGTCGGGAGCAATGCCTTCAATTCACCGCGGTTCAATTTTTGACACCAATGGCAAACATCTTGCAGTATCAATCAATCTTTATGCGTTCGGTGTAAGCCCAAGAACAATCAAAGATCCATACAAGTTTGCAAAAGAAGCAGCCGCAATTCTTGGAGACGATGAAAGCGTAATCCTGGAAAAAATCAACAAAAACAAAAACTCAAAATACGTTCAGCTAAAAAAACGGGTTACTCAGTCCCAGTTTGATGAATTCCACAAGCTTGCAGAAATAAACAATTACAGATTCATGCAGTTTGACCGCATTCCAGGCCGTTCATATCCTGAAAATGCCCTTGCAAGCCAGATTATCGGATGGATGGGTGAAGACGGAAAAGGTCTTGCCGGAATTGAACTTACACAGCAGAGCATCCTTCAGCCGGCCTACGATCCTTTTAATCCTGAAAATGTCCATGGAAACAACATTTACCTCACACTGGACGCTAAACTTCAGTTTGATCTGGAAAAAATTGCTTCTCAGGCAAAAGAAAAAACTCAGGCCGAAAACCTCATGCTCATTGCAGCAGAAGCAAAAACAGGAAAAATTCTTTCCTACATCAGTTATCCGGCTGCAGACCTGAATGAATATACATCTTCAACAGAATCGGAACGAAGAGACCTGCCTGCAACTGAAAGCTATGAACCAGGTTCTGTTTTCAAGCTTTTTTCAGTAGCAAGTTTTATCGACTCCGGTGCCGTTTCTCCAGACCAGAAATTCGTTTGTGACGGTATTTACAGAAATGTCATGACTTCAGGTGAAGTTGTAAAGATTACCTGTCTCGACCACCACGGAAGCCTCACAGCCAGAGATGCCCTGAAATATTCCTGCAACGATGCCATGGCACAGATGTCAGAGCGTCTTGATTCAGAAATGTTCCTGGACAGAATCCGTTCTTTTGGATTTGGTGAAATAACAGGAATTGAACTTCCTCTTGAAACTCCAGGTCTTGTCCGCAAAACAAGCGACCGTCTCTGGTCTGCCCGCTCAAAGCCAACAATCGCCATGGGCCAGGAAATTACAGTCAGCGCACTTCAAATGGTGCAGGCCGCTACAGCCCTTGCAAATGGCGGCGTTCCTGTTCAGCTGACAGTCATCAACAAAATTACAGACTACAAAGGCGAGGTAAAATATCAGCACAAACCTGTCTTTAAAAACCGCATCATAAAAAAAACAACTGCCGATTATCTTTTGAACAGTATGGAAACAGTTGCCCGGGAAGGAACTGGTCATAAAGCTTACCTTGGAGATATTTCCATCGGTGTAAAAACCGGAACAGCCCAGATGGCAGATAAAGTTCACGGCGGTTATTCTGATACCGACTTTATTTCCAACTGTATGGCTGTCTTCCCTGTAGAAGATCCTGAAATCATTCTCTACATCGTAATTGTAAAAGCAAAAGGCGAAAACTATGCCGGACGAATCGTAGCTCCGGTAATCCACGATGCTGCCAATGTAATCATTGACTATCTTGGTATGAGCCGCGGAAATGCAGCAAGTCTTGCCCATTCCGGTAAAGTGCGCGTTCGTCAAAACAAGCCGGTAGAAGTGACAAATGTTGTGCCAGACTTTACCGGAGCAACTAAAAAACAACTTCTGCCCCTTCTGGATCGAAAAGACATTCACATAAAAATCAACGGCGACGGTTATGTTTCTTCACAGACACCTCAAGCCGGAACACCAGTAACACAAGGAATGGAAATTGAACTCAATCTGGACTAAAAACATCGCCCTCTTTGCACAACGGTTTCCTCCCCTTGCACAGCAATTCCAGCTTTCAGGCACACAGGATATTCCCGCAGAACTTCTGGCACCAGTTGAAATTCTTCCGGCAAAAAACGGTCAGCCTACTGCACGGGAAAACGGAATATTCTTTCATTCAGGCTATAATCCCGGACGCGAAGCTGAAACTGCCGTCAAAAATGCAAAGAATATCCAGGCAGAAGTTTACACTGCCGTTTTTTACAGTCTTGGTCTGGGTTACTCTGTCATTGAATGGGCAAAAAAATATCCCAACGATAATCTCATCATTGTCGAAACTGATCCCCGCTACTTTTTTACGGCATTGAGTGCTGTTGATTTTGAATCAGTATTCAGCGTTCCTAATCTGATAATTGCGCTTCAGGCAGATCCAAGCCAGGTTATCAGCCTTATTGAAAAATGCGGCGGTTTCACTCATTCCTCAATTATTGCCAATAATGCCCAGGCAGAACACGCAAAAGATTATTATCTTGGTCTTACAAACCTGATAAACAGGAACCGGCAGAAAAGCACCATCAACAATGCCACTCTGGAAAAATTCTCTCATCTCTGGCTGAGGAATTCATGCAGAAATCTGGATAAAACGGCCAGCCTTGACGGAGTTGCCCGATATGAAGGCAAATGCCCCGATAAATTGCCCGCCCTTGTCCTCGCTGCAGGTCCGACACTTGAACAGGTTCTTCCTCACCTTAAGGAACTAAAAAACAAAACCATAATCATTGCCGTTGATACAGCATTGCGTTCTTGCCTCATGGCCGGAGTTGAGCCTGATTTTATCGTTCTTGTTGATCCCCAGTATTACGCAAGCAGACACATTGAAGGACTTTCAAGCAAATCTTCAGTTTTAATTGCAGAAAGCGCAGCATATCCAAGTGTTTTCCGCTTTGATTGCCGTGAAATCATTCTCTGTTCTGCACTTTTTCCTCTTGGACAGTATTTTGAAAAACGACTTGGTCCAAAAGGAGAACTTGGAGCAGGTGGTTCCGTAAGTACAACAGCCTGGGATTTTGCAAGAATGACTGGAGCTGGCGAAATCTATTTTGCAGGACTTGATTTAGGTTATCCTGACAGACAGACTCATATACGTGGTTCAACCTTTGAAGAAAAAAGTCACACAGTTTCAAACCGCAAGTCTTCCGCCGAAAGAGCCGGCATTCAGGGACTTTTTGCAGCAGGAATTAAAAAAGACAAAGATTACAAAGGCAACATGATTCTCACCGATGAAAAGATGAAAATGTTCAGCTGGTGGTTTGAATCAAAATGCGTAGAATTTCCTGAAGTTACCACATTCACCCTTTCAGACCGGTCCCTCAACATTCCAGGCATCAAAGTGTCTTCCGTTAAAGAACTTCTTGAAAAACCAGATGTTCCTGAACTGAGAAAAACTTTTTTTGAAGCTGAAAATTCTTCCCGATTTAAGAATGATCCTGTTCTTTTTCAGAAAACAAAAAAGGAACTCATATCAGGGCTCGATGACTTGTACCAGACAGCAAAAAAAGGTTTATCCCTTTCCCATGAAGGTTTAACTGCAACTCCACAGCGGTCTGCAGCAATTATGACCCAGCTTGAAAAAATTGAAACCCTGATTCTCACCAGCGAACTTAAAGATGCTGCAAGTCTGGTTTTTCCGACTGAACGCCGCCTCAATGAAATTTTTGAAAACACCCGGTTTCCTCAGGACCCGGCAAAAGCACTTTTTCTCCGTCAGGAAATCATTTATAACCAGCTTTCCAAGGCCATCGCCCAGTACAACAAAATTCTCTAGGAACATTCCCGTTTTTTATGTGAAAACTCCGTAAAAAATGTTCAAGTTTTTTTCCACTCTGTCGATATTATAAATGTACTTGCTACAGTAATTGTAAACAGGGTGAGATTTGAAAACAAATCACAACATCCAGACACCTTGTTCAGCAGGTGCTAAATCCATGATTTGAAAAAGTTGAGAACGTGTAAGGTTTTCAACTTTTTTTTTGCACTTTTACACTTTCAACCTCAACAAAAACCTAAATATTTTGAGAATTTCTGCCGATATACAGAGTTGAGGACTTTTATGAATTCATACAAACTTCAGGACATTACAAACGGACAGTATTTTTCTCACCAGCTTTTACTTGATAAAAACTTTATACTTCTCGATCCATGCCTTCCTTTTACAGAAGAACTGCGAAAGGCACTTGCAGAATGGAACTTTAAAGAAGTTATTTCAGAAGGAATTCCTAAAACCACACCTCAATCATTGACTTCTCCTGCTGCCCAGGTCACTGCACCAGCCGGCTCCTTACCAAAAACTTCTCCTTCACCAAAACCTTCAGTTTCAACAGATTTTGAAGAAGTTTCTTTTGACGGTGAAAACTTTACTACTGAACCAAAAAAAGCAGAAGCAACAGGCATCAATGCAGGCGTAAAACAAGTCCTCAATAAAATCTCAACAACACCCCGGGGAAATTCAGAAAAGGCACGAATGGAAACAGTTCAGGCTGTTTACAATGAATACCTTAATTATACAACTGCACTTTTTACCCGCTACGCAACACATAAAGAACTTAACCTCAAGGAAATTTCAGATACAATCAAAGAACTCTGTATGTTCATCCGCGACAACAGACGCTACGTTCTTAGAATTCAACCGAACCCGGATGCAAAACAGAGGGACTTCCTTATCGGTCACAGCATGAGGACAACCGTTTTTGCAATTACCATCGGACTGCAGATGCGTCTTCCGTTGTCAAATCTCATTGAACTCGGTGTAACTTCTGTTCTTCACGAAATCGGTCAGATTCGTCTTCCTCCACAGCTTTACCTTACAGATAAAAAGCTCTCTGCACCGGAAAAAGCTCAGCTGGCAACTCACCCTACAATCGGGGCAAAAATCATGAAAGAATGTGGATTTCCGGCAGCAATTCAGCTTGGCGTTCTTCAGCACCACGAACGTGAAAACGGCCAGGGATACCCTAACAAACTTTCAGGACCTCAGATTCACCAGTATGCAAAAATCATTTCCGTTGCATGTTCTTATGAAGCAATTACAACACCACGACATTTCCGCGAGGCAAAAACAACATTTGATGCCATGGTTGAAATGCTTCAGAACCAGCAGAAAGCTTATAATGATGCAGTAATCAAGGCACTTCTTTTCAGCCTTTCTTTATATCCGATCGGAGCTTATGTATTCCTTGCAAACGGACGACTGGCTCAGGTTACAGATGTAAACCCTAACGATCCGCGAAATCCTGTAATTCAGCTTATTGGTGTAAACGACCAGTCTGGAAATCCAAAAATCGTGCAGTCAGACAACGACAAATTTAAAATTGCCCGCGTCCTGGACAAAAAAGAAGCTGCTGATATTCTCAAAAGTCTTAAATAATTTACTATATAATAAAATAATAACTTCACAACCTTTAACATTTTATGTTAAAATGAATTGTTATCGTTTAATTTAACGATGGATATTTAATTGTCCATTAAGAGGAACAATATGGCTAAAATTGAACTTAAAGGTATTACAAAGATTTATGAAGGTAATGTTCTTGCCGTTGAAAAATCTAATGTAACAATTGAAGACCGTGAATTCTGTGTATTCGTAGGTCCTTCTGGTTGTGGTAAATCTACAACACTCCGCATGGTAGCAGGTCTCGAAGACATTACAGCTGGTCAGTTGCTTATCGACGGTGAAATCATGAACGATGTTCCACCAAAGGACCGCAACATCGCCATGGTATTCCAGGATTATGCTCTTTATCCACATATGTCTGTTTACGACAATATGGCTTATGGTCTTAAACTTCGTAAAATCGACAAAGAAGAAATCGACCGCCGCGTTAAGGAAGCTTCTGCTATCCTCGACCTGGATAAATTCCTTGACCGCAAACCAAAGGCACTCTCTGGTGGTCAGCGTCAGCGTGTAGCTGTAGGTCGTGCTATCGTTCGTTCTCCAAAAGTATTCTTGTTCGACGAACCACTTTCTAACCTTGATGCTAAACTCCGCGTTACAATGCGTGCAGAAATTTCAAACCTTCACCACCGTCTCCAGGCTACAATGATCTACGTTACACACGACCAGATCGAAGCCATGACAATGGGTACAAAAATCGTTGTAATGTCTGAAAAACGCGTTCAGCAGATCGGAGCTCCACTCTATCTCTACAACCACCCTATCAACAAATTCGTTGCAGGCTTCATCGGAACACCTCCAATGAACTTCATGAACGTTAAGATTGTTGAAAAAGGCGGAAAAATCGTTGCCGAAGAAGGTACATTCACAGTTGTTCCAACAGCTGAACAGCAGGAATCACTTAAGGCTTACGTTGGAAAAGAAGTAACATTCGGTATTCGTCCAGAAGACCTCCACTACTCAGCAACTCCATCTTCAGAAAGCAACATGCAGCTTAAAGTTACAAACAAAGAACCACTTGGTGCCATCACTCAGGTATTCTTGCAGACAAAAGACTGCGTAATCGTAGCTCGTTCAACTCCTGACATCGAATATCAGCTCGGTGATGTAGTTAACTTTGCTCCAGATATGGCAAAAGCTAAGTTCTTCTCAAAAGAAGACGGCGAAGTTAATATCTGTGAAAAAATCGAAAAAACATGGTAATTTAGCTTAACCATAAAAAAGCGGTCCGAAGACCGCTTTTTTTTCGTTTAAACTAAGTTAACAGGGATAAAGGGTTAAGTTTTGGTTG
This sequence comes from Treponema sp., assembly GCA_045597415.1. GTDB lineage: Bacteria > Spirochaetota > Spirochaetia > Treponematales > Treponemataceae > Treponema_D. Next base: position 38,537 of record JAZLKD010000011.1, read on the forward strand.
AGCTTAATCAACGCACCGGCAATTTGCCTTTTAATTAAAGAAGTTGCGGATTTCTTCGACTTCAGCAATGAATTTTTCGTCGATTTTAGGGCGGTTTTGTGTAAAGTAGAGAACCTGCTGAAGTTCATCTTCATTTGTAACGCCCCATACAGGAACAACATGCAAAAACTGCATCAAATATCCGAGAGCAAGCGGAAGGTTTGTAAGGATTCCACTGAAAAGAGGACGCATGGCAATAAATCCGATATCAGCATCTGCACAGCGGTTTACAAAATCAACGGTTGCATCATCACAAGCCATGTTGAACGGATACTGAATTGTTTCCCATGGACCATCTGACTCCAAAGCTTCAAGAGCAATTTCCATATTGTCAGTAACAAGCCCGATATGTTTGATGACGCCTGCTTCTTTTAAGTTAATGAGCTTTTCAACAATACCGTCTTCCCCACCCCTTTTTGGCAGATAAGACATTTTTTCCAGCTGATAAAGATCAATATATTCTGTATTAAGGTTTCTCAGGGACATATCCAGATCCTGGGCAATTGCCTCGGAAGTATGCCCCTGAGTTTTTGTAGCAATATAAACATTTTTGCGCATTGTCTGTTCAATGCACGCACCGAGACGGCGTTCACTTTCCGGCGATTCACAGGAAACGTCAAAAAAATTTACGCCAGCCTCGTAAGCTTTTTTTACCATGACTTTTGCAATTTCAGGATCATCAATATCTCCCAGCCCCATTGCGCCAAAAGCAGTTCGAGAAACAAGAAGATTTGATTTTCCTAAAGCTACATATTCCATTATCTAACCACAGGCTTGTAAGCTTTGATTGCTTTGAAAAGGAATGCGTTAAGGTCTTCAATCTTTACACGTTCCTGTTCCATACTGTCGCGGAAACGAACAGTTACAGTTCCAAAAAGTTCATTCTTAGAACCATCTTCTTTTGTTTCCTGAATTGTGTCGTAGTCAACAGTTACACAGAATGGAGTACCAACTTCATCCTGACGGCGGTAACGCTTACCAACATTTCCAGAAGTATCAAAATCTGTTACGAAATCTTCCTTGAGCATATGCTGGATTTCTTTTGCTTTTTCTGCAAGACCATCTTTTTTCATCAATGGAAGAACTGCAACTGTGATTGGTGCAAGACGTGGATCCAGGTGAAGAACTGTTCGATAATCGTCTTTTCCATCTGTACCAATATTCTGTTCTTCATAAGCTTCACAGAGGAACATAAGGAAGTTACGGTTAAGACCGGCAGAAGTTTCAATAACATATGGGATGTAGCGGTTTTTAGGATCGTCTGGATCGATATAAGACATATCTTTCTTTGAGTATTCCATGTGCTGGCTAAGGTCAAAGTCAGTTCTTGAGTGAATGCCTTCGATTTCTTCAAAACCAATCGGGAAGTTGTATGTGATGTCGTAAGCATCTTTTGCGTAATGAGCAAGCTTGTCGTGGTGGTGCCATTTAAGCTGTTTTTCCGGGATACCGTATTTGAGATAGAACTGCCAGCGGTCGTTTCTCCAGCGTTCAAAAGTTTCGTCTTCAGTACCAGGTTTACAGAAATATTCCATTTCCATCTGTTCAAATTCTGCAGTGCGGAAAATGAAGTTCTTGAAGATGATTTCGTTACGGAAAGATTTACCAACCTGGGCAACACCAAAAGGAACCTTCATGCGGTTTGACTGAACGATGTTCTTAAAATCAGTAAAAATACCCTGACAAGTTTCAGGACGAAGATAGATAAGATGTGATTCGTCAGCAATCGGACCCTGGTATGTTTTGAACATAAGGTTAAATTCACGAACTGCTGTATATTTTCTTTCTTTTGAATTACATGCAGGACAATCAATGTTTGCATCGATAAAAGCTTTCATTTCTTCGTGAGACATTGTATCAACTGGTTTTCCAGGATCTTTATCAGGATTTGCAGCAACAAAGTCTTCAATCATCTTGTCTGCACGGTGACGAGCCTGACATTCAAGACAGTCAATCATCGGATCAGAAAAGTGATCAGCGTGGCCAGAAGCCTTCCATGTTGTGTGGTGCTGGAAAATTGAAGAATCAAGACCAACTACATCGTCATGGAGCTGAGTCATGTAGTGCCACCATTCGTTCTGGATGTTGCGCTTAAAATCAACACCTAAAGGACCATAATCCCAGGCACCAGCCTGTCCACCATAAATTTCTGAAGCCTGATAAACAAAACCGCGTCTCTTACAGAGGGAAATAATTTTGTCCAGGGTACATGCATGTTCATCAACAGGCATTTTTTCGTTTTTTGCCATAATATTTTTCTCCTTTCACCCTTAACTGGCGCGTCAAAGGCGGATATAAAATAATGCAAATATTTTATCAGAAAACCCACTTTTGTTCTATCAGATAGACGGGCGTCCAGCCGTAAACCCTGCCGGTTTACAGCTGCCGGGCTAACCGCGCTTCCGCGCAAAAGCGCTCCATCCCTCCGGGACGGCAAAGCCGGCGCTAATATCCCTGACGCAGGAGAAGACAGTTTACGCTACATTACACAACAAAGATAATAGAAATCATAAAAGCCAGGACAACAGGAAAATCCTTTCCCAAATAATACTTAACAACACCTCCTGTAGCCATACAACAGAAAAGGAATATACCACACCCACAATAAATTACAAAATCACATAAAAATAATTTGAGATACTTACGGAAACTTAAAGAAAAATCATTAAAACCAGCATCCAATATCTCTACTTTTATTTAAATCAAAAAATTCATTTTTTCTCACAAAAAAAGCGCAGAAATTATCAAAACTCCGCCTATACATATATAGGAGTTTATAACACAATGCCATTAATAAGTGAATTTGCAGGAATTTCAATTTATATGTACAATAACGGTACAGAACACAACCCGTCCCATTTTCATGCAATCTGTGGTGAAAACGAGTGTCTGATTGATATTAAGAAAATTCGAAAGATTGCCGGAAAAATGAAGCGGAACAAACTTAGAATGATTTTAGTCTGGTGTGAACTTCATCAGGCCGAACTTCTTAAAAACTGGGAAAATTGTCAAAATAAAATTACCCTGCTGAAAATTAATCCGTTAGCCGGACATATCAAGGAGACCGCACATGAACAATCTAAACTGGATAGTGACAGATGTAAAAGCAGATGCCGACTACAAGCTGCTGCTCACCTTTATCACTGGCGAAAAAAAAGTATTCAACTTTATGCCTCTTCTCGATGACAAGGTTAATCACCCCCTCAAAGATATAAATCTCTTTTTGAAAGCAAAAGTACACCACCATACTGTAATGTGGTCAGAAGATATTGATATCAGTCCTGAATACCTCTATGAAAACGGGATTCCTGTTTCCCAATAAATTTTTACAAATTTTCCCCTTTGTATTAACGCTGGCAAGGCCACATATCATTTGCCACAACCGGCTGCTTCCTTCCCTTATCTTGAAACTCCATTCCACTCCAATTAAAATTATTAATGTGAGGTTTATATGAAAAAGTTTTTATCCGTTTTGATTTATGTTCTTGTTTGCGGTGCGGTTTTTACTGCTCCAAAAAAAGTCGATTTTAATAATGAAGTTTATGACACCTTTCTCAAAGATGAACAATATGAACAGCTTGCTCAGACCATTGAATCAAAAAATGTCCGGGCTTACACTTACCTTGGTCACATTGCCTCTGACACAAACGATTTTGCAAAAGCTGCTGATTATTATGAAAAAGCTTTTAAATACGGCAAAAAAGCCGATTCTGCTGCTTCTGCTGCCGCTGTTTATAAAATGACCGGCGACTACAAAAAAGCCGTTAAATATTTTGATAAAGCAATCAGCCTGGACCCGGACTGTGGCAAATACTACCAGGAAATCATTTTAACTTACAATCTTATGGACAAGGAAAGCAAAACCCTCAGTTACAAAAAAAAGCTCCGCGAGTTAAAGGCTTCCGGTAAAGATCCTGATCTTGCCAGCTCTGATGTATTCGTTCTTTCCGACTGTAAATACAATGACTTTGACCTGATTTTTGTTGAAACTTACGAACAGACCGGCACCATGTACAATGTATTTGTCTGCTATGTTTACAAAGACGGCCAGTACATTCAGTCAATTCTGCTGGAATACGATGCCCTCACAAAAGAGATGAGCGGAATTCCATATATTCTGTGTACATACAAAGACAAAACCCACTCAACTCTGGATGAATACTACAAAAAATTGCCTTCATTAAAAGAATTCATACAGGCTGCAAAAAATGTTCTGGACGGAAAATATGACGAAGTTGCTTCAAGCACAACAAATTTCTGACATCAAGACTGTTTAATATAGAAGAAAACTTATGACTGAACGGGATTTTATGAACCGGGCAATTGAACTGGCACTTATGGGAAAAGGACACACAAATCCAAATCCTCTTGTAGGGGCTGTTATTGTCCGGGATGACAAAATTATTGCGGAAGGTTTTCACCACAAATACGGTGACCTGCATGCTGAACGGGATGCCCTCAAAAATGCCGGGGAAAATGGTATTGATGTCAAAGGGACAACAATTTATGTTACTCTTGAACCATGCTGCCATCAGGGAAAACAGCCTCCATGCACACAGGCTATTATCGAAAGCGGTATCAGTCGTGTTGTAATCGGAAGCCGTGATCCAAACCCTCTTGTAAACGGAAAAGGCCGCAAACTTCTGGAAGAGGCCGGAATTGAAGTTGTGCAGGATTTTATGCGGGATGAATGTGACGCAATCAATGATGTTTTCTTCTATTACATTACAACTAAAAAGCCTTATGTGATTTTAAAATATGCTGTGACCATGGACGGTCTTACTGCAACTTCCAGCGGAAAAAGTCAGTGGATTACTGGAGAAAAAGCACGGGCAAATGTCCACAAAACACGAAGCGAAGTCATGGCTGTGATGACTGGAATCGGAACTGTTCTTGGCGATGATCCTGTGCTTAATGTAAGGGAATCAGGAACTGGGGATGATGTGCGGCAGCCGGTTCGGGTTGTGATTGATTCGGATTTGAAGATTCCGCTGGAGTCAAAACTTGTTCAGACTGCGTTAAGTGCTGACTGCGGAAAAGTCATTGTTTTTTGCGGAGAGCATGCTGATTGTGAAAAAAAGGTTCGGCTTAAAAAATGCGGCGTTGAAGTTGTTTTGTGTCCACAGACTGTACAGAATTGCACCGGCAAAAAAATGCTGGATCTTAATGAAGTAATGGCTGTTCTTGGAAAAAAAGGAATTGATTCTGTCATGGTTGAAAGCGGCGGTTCACTTAATGCAGGGATGATTTTTGAAAAACTGGTAAATGAAGTTCACGTCTACATCGCCCCTAAGATTTTTGGAAACGACGGCGCAAGGATTTTTAATCCCGTAAGAGGAACTGGTGTTGATTCGCCAGAAATGGCTGTAATGTTCGAAAAACCTGAAATTGAGCTGTTTGGGGATGATATACTTTTGAAGTATAAGGCTTTGTAAGGGATACAGGGAAAACTCCTCTATTCCACAAACTTATATCCGATGCCCCACACTGTCAGAATGTATTCAGGAGAATCTGGATTTGTTTCTATTTTTTTGCGGAGTTTTCTTATGAATGCCATGATATTGCTTTCATCAAGAAAATATCCTTCCTTCCATACTGCATAATAAATCTGTTCTTTTGTAAAAACTTCGCCACAGTTGGAAGCAAGAAAAAAAAGAATATCAAACTCTTTTGGTGTAAGGAGAATTTCTTTGCCGTCTTTAATGACTTTTCTTTCTTTACGGTAAATCTCGAGTTTTTCTGCACGGATAACATCATCGTAGACAAATGGAACTGAAGTTTCGTGGTCCAGGACAAGAGAATTTGTCTGTCCGGTAATAAGTTCTGTAAGTGAGGTTTTTAATTCTGATTTTTCATTTTCAAGACCTGTGTTGCCGGCTTCAAGACTCTTTATGAGGAAGTCTGCAAGTTCAGTTGAAAGCGTAATGTAATCTACTTTCTTTTTCATGCCAGCCTCCTAATACAAAGTTCTGTTTTTCTTTATGTAGATTCTTTTTGCAACTGTCATAAGGCCAAGATATGAGGCGGCAACTGCAAACAGGAAAATATAATACTGCGGTGGCATAGAATAAAGTCCTGCAAAGGTACCCAGGGAAGTATAAATCAAAGCCGTAAAAATCAGTATTCCAAGAATTGTTACAATCTGGAAAAGCTTTGACGGACTGCTCTGCACAAATGGAATTTTCTTTGTACGTAAAAGCAGGAGAATCAATACCTGTGTCCACAGGGATTCCAGAAACCATCCTGTCTGGAAAATTCTTGCAAACTGATTCTGTACTTCCGCTGTCAGCGAACCATAATTTCCGCCGCAAAGGGACGGGCATAATACAAAATACAAAAACACAAAAGTGATTATGTCAAAAAGAGAACTTACCGGTCCGAAAAACCACATGAATTTTCCAAGGTTTCTGCCCGACCACTCCAGAGGCTTTTCACATTCATCTTCGTCTACATTGTCCCAAGGTAAAGAAAGACAAAGAGTATCATACAAAAGATTCAACAGCAAAAGCTGCAGTGCACTCATTGGAAAAAATGGAAGGAGGACCGAAGCCAGTACAATCGAAAAAATATTTCCGAAGTTGGAACTGGCAGTAATTTTTATGTATTTGGTCATGTTCATAAAAGCTTTTCTGCCCTGAACAATACCTTCTTCCAGCACGTTCAGATCTTTTTTCAGAAGGATTATACTGGAACATTCTTTTATGGCCGCCACGGAATTTTCTACACTGATTCCTGCATCGCAGCGGCTGATGGCACTAAGGTCATTGAGTCCATCACCAAGAAAGCCGACGGTGTGTCCATTCCGCTGCAAAATACTGATTACAAGACTTTTCTGTTCTGGAGTAAGTTCTGCAAAAACTTCTGTAGATTCTACCCGCTGCAAGATTTCATTTTCATCCAGAGTTGCTAGGTCTGTTCCTGTGAGCATATTTTCTGTATTAAGTTTAAGGCGGCGGCAGATTGACTGAGTTACGTTTTTTTTGTCTCCTGAAAGAACCCGCACGCTTATGTTCTTTGCCTTGAGTTTCTCAATGGCACTCAGACTACTCTGTTTTGGGGCATCAAAAAAAGCAAGAAAACCCAGAAGAGTCAAATCATTTTCTGTTATAGAAGTGATGACGTTTTCTTCAATTGTTTTATAAGCCACCGCTACAATCTTCATTCCGTCGCCAGCCATTTCACCTGTCATTTCCAGAGCTTTTGAGCGGCAATCTCCATCAAAATCTGAAATCTGATTTTTGTATTCAAAGGTTTTGCATTTATCTAAGATTTCTTCCACACCGCCTTTTACAATGAGAAGATTATCTTTTGAATCTGCGGCACTTACAAGAACTGAAGCAATTTTTCGCTGGTAGTCAAATGGCAGGGAATCAATTTTTGTGTATGTTTTTTCCAATGGCGCAACACTAAAGTTCTCCCACTCCTTTACTTCCAGAATGCCTGCATCCAGATGATTTTTTACACCAGAATGATAAAGGCTGTTTATGTAAGCATATTCCAGGACCTGGCTGTTTTCGTTTCCAAGAATATCCATATAGTATTCAAGCAGGATTTTATCCCCGGTGAGAGTGCCGGTCTTATCAACACAAAGCACATCAAGGCTGGCAAAACTTTGAATGGCGTTGATGTTTTTTACAACTGTCTGTTTTTTACCCATAACAGAGGCACCGTGGGCAAGGCAGGCATTTACAACCATTGGAAGCATTTCCGGGATAAGTCCAACACCAACAGAAAGGGCAAACAGGAAGGAACGGAGCAGATCTCCTTTTGTGGTAAAACTGATTACAAATACAAGAGGAATTAAAATTACTGCAAACCTGAGAAGGACTTTTGCAATGGAAGAAGCGCCCCTGTCAAAGGAGTGATTTTTTGAATGGTTATTTTGTGAAGACGAAAAAGAAGGAGAAAAAATTTTTCTTTCTTCGATTTTCTGTGCTTCAACAACACCTTCAGCTTTTCCGCCGGCAACAATGGAACCTACCCGGCAGAGTTCGCCTGGCGTTTTTTCAAAAATGTCGCTTTCGCCTGTAATAGCTGATTCTGAAATGTAAAAATCTGAGGCTGAAGAAAGTTTTACAGCTGAAGGAATTTTCATTCCCGCTTCAAGAAGGATTTTATCCCCTGGTTTTAATTCAATACCGGAAATCCGTTCCCAGTGATTGTCATGCCAGACAGTTACATCTGTTTCCACAAGGGAAGCAAGATAATCCGCAGTCCTCTTGGACTTAAGCTCCTGCACAAGACGAATCACGGCCGAAACAAAATACATTGTGAGAAGAATAACAAAAGTGGAAAAATTCTTTGAAAAATTGGAAGCGAATAAAACATCAGTAACAAAAGATATTGCTGCAAGGCTTATGAGAATCACCGAAAATGGATTTATGAATGAACGTCGCAGTATTGATTTTATGGTCATAAAACTGATTATACCACGGATGGGGATGGGAAAATATGGCGAAATTCTTGCGAATTTTATTGTGTTTGAGGACAGCAAAAAATTGCGGGGTGTTATACAATTTGCAATAAAAAAGTCCCGGACTTTTCCGGGGCGGTGTACTTAAGCAATTTTTTTCACAATGTCATCGATAGTTCCTAAATCAAGATCATCATCATCTGTTTGTATTTCAAATACACAAGTTCTATTGTCTTTTAGGAAGTCTGTAATTATTGCTGTTCGTCCATCTTTTAATAAGACCGTATCATAAATTTTATACATACACGTTTCCTCCTTAAAGAATAAAAGCTGTAGTAAGTTGATATACATCAGTGTTGGAATATAAAACTCAACCTATTCTAACTTTTTCCCGATTCCCAGTTGGCCCCTCCAAAAATTGCGGGGCGTTATACATAAGATAAGTCGTATAAATAAAAACACGGTAAGCCCTACAGAAGTAGATACCTACCGCAAGAAAAATAATATCACAGATACAGAGAATGTCAATGCGCTGTATCAAACCGCCTACCACGGAACTTCAGCTGACTTTGACAAGTTCGACCTGAACTATGGACTTTCAGGAGAAAGAAGCATGTCTTTTGGTTGACGACCCTCCAAAAATTGCGGGGTGTTATACAAATTAGGTTATACACTTGACAATTGGAGAAGTTTAGAAAAAAATATATTAGAAAATGTTGATAAGTACCCGATGATGTTTGTAGAAGAGAAACCGAAATGGGGAAATATCTTTAGATGTGATATGCTTCTAAAAGGTCCAAATGAAAATGAAGCTATTGTTAGAACCGGATGGATTCTTCGAAATGGTAGCGATGTATATCAACTGACGACAGCCTTTATTTTGTAGGGGGGGGTGTATTTTGACTGCAAAATTATTTGACACAGTATTACTTAAAGCTGGAAGAACAGCAGTTATTTTAGAAATATTTGATGATAAAGATTGTCTTTTCGAAATATGTCTTCCTAATAATCAATATGACCAAGAGTTTGGTACTTTAGATCAGATAGAAAAACTAACTGCTTGATTTTTACGGTTGAGGTTGACGACCCTCCAAAAATTGCGGGGCATTATACTTTTAAATGGAAAATTAGCAGACATGAAAGTAATGACTAGTAAAAATATAAAGCGTCTTGCACAGCGAATCATAGAAGCTGATGAACAAAAAGCTTATTATGCATGTTTGGAATTAACAATAAAACCAGATTATACCCAAAAACAAGCTATTGATTTTATAAAAAATGTTGTTTTGAAAAATAAATATAAGGATCCTGCTGACAAAGATTTTACAATTATTGAAAATGTTAAGGAAGTTTGTTTAGTTTATGAAGGGAAAATAACTTTTATAAAAAAATAACAGTCAGCTTGGGCTCCCCGCTGATAAATATTATTTACCATTAACGCCAGGAGTTGTTCCCAAGGCTGTTGCTGTATGTCTTAAATATAGTCTCATGCCCCGCAAAAAGCAAGTAAAACTGCATAATTTCCGAGACTTTTTTATATTTAAATCTTTTCAAAATTTAAAAACAGGCGTTAAAATGATTTTAAAGAGGCTTTCATGCGCTATTTAAAAAACAGATTTAATGACTTTATTCACGACCAGTGGCAATGGTCTAGCTGTATTGCAAACGCAGTTCTTGTTTATTGTTTCAATCATTTTATGATTGATGGTGTCTTTAAACTTGAGCCTCTCTTCTACGGCACTTTCTTTTCAGTTTATATTCTGGTTGTTTTTCTTTTTGGGCGCAAAGCTATTCCTATAATGTTTCTTTGTTTTTGCTATCTTGGTACACAAGATATTAATTTCAAAAATTGTACGATATTTATTCTTTTGTTAGGGCTGTCAAAACTTTGGCCAAAGGTTAAAATTCCTCTTATTGTTTTTTATGTAATTGATGTTTTTATTGTTTGTTTCAGGCATGATACAACAGAGATGCATCTACTTGCTCACTTTACTCTGTGTGTAATTTTTTATTGGTTTTTTGAACTTATCGTTAAAACAATTCAAGATGAAACAATAAAAAAAATGCGTGAACTAGAAGAAAAAAGCCAGCAAGTTTATTTCACAGCAGAAGAGTGTGCAATTCTTGATGAATTAGTAAAAGGTGTAAAACAAGTAGACGTTGACGGGTATTCAAAATCAACGGTTCATAGAAAACTCAAAGAGTGTAAATTAAGAACCGGTTGTAATTCGACCAGAGAGCTTAAAGAATTATACAGGGATTATTTAGGGAAAAAATGAAACTTTTCTGAAACTTATTGAGACACATTTATTTTTATTCCGTGTCAAAATATTTCCATAAAATAAAAGGAGTTGTTTTATGGTTGACGACCCTCCAAAAATTGCGGGGCATTATACCTGTCTCTAATCATAGCATAATATAATCGTTAACGCCAACGATTGATTCCTGGTAATCTTCTTCGGACTGGTATATGCCCATGTTGCAGAATTGTTTTTCTGTCAGGCGCATTATTCGGACTGTTCCGGTATCGGGAATATAGGCTTTTATTCTGTTTAGATGCTTTTCGGCTCCTTTTCTGTTGTTTGTTATCCTCATAAAAACTTCACTTTGCAATAAAATATAGCCATCCCTTATCAGAAATTTTCTTAATTCTGTATATGCGGCTTTTGTTCCCCGTTTGTTTGTGGGATTCAATAAAACAAGGATTCTCATTCTTACTCACTTATAACTTCAATTTTTTCCACAGGCAGTATATCAGGTAATTTCAATAGTTCAATATTCTGAGTTTCAACTGCCTGTTTAAAACTTTGTATCATTATGTTAATTCCATTTGAAATTGTATTTTTTTCCTCGTTTATATAACAGGCATTATGCAGAATTAAAGTTAAACTTCTTCTTTGTTCTCGGCTCAGATTTGTTTGAGAAGAAACTATATCATGAGCAACAACATCAACCATTGCCCGCCATGGTTCTATCAGATCGTCAGCAAGATTAAATCCGTTAAAGGGGCCCTCATGGTGTATTCCTATTGCTGGATAAAAGCCTGCACAAACTAAATCACGTATTATTGTATTTCGAATAATTGCATATCCGTAATTCAAAACTGAATTAATTGGATCATCGTTTCTTCTGATTAATCCTGGATGGAATTGCTGAAAATAGGATTTTGCTGCATTTCCTTCAATATTATCTGGATCTCCTGCTTTTACATTTTCCATCATCGCAAACAATTCTTTTGTTCCTTCAATTCCAAGAAGTGTTAAACATTTTGCCTGATTTTTTATTTTCTTTTGAATTATCTTTTGCCAGAGTCTACCTTTAAAATCTTCATTCAGATTTAACTGATGTTTTGCAATCTGTGCATTTCTTACATTTGCATCATAGGGAAGAACTATGCTGGCAGGCATGTAGTCTTTTCCAATCGTTACCAATCCAACCTTATTTTCGCTCAGAGCAGATAAAGCCATTGTTGAAAGCCTGATATTTGCGCCTGTACAGATTATTAACTCTAAATCTTCTAATGGAATTGTCACCTTCCGCGTTTTTTTTGGTGCGATTTCTTGTTCTACAGTCAATTGATTTGCCGCAACATGAAGTTCACTTGGTTGAGTTATTTCTAATATTCTGTATCCATCCATACAATAATTTTAACATTCAGAACATTAGTTTGTATAATCATATTTCGTTTATCTTTGTTGTATTAAATAATGCGAAAGAAACATTGCGTAGCCCCGTTAGCAACATGGAGGGCTGCCGCAGGCAGGTGCGCAGCACCGAGGGTTACCGAGCCCGGAATACTGCGACCCCAAGGGATCAGCTTGCTGGAACTTGGGGGAACGGCCTTAAAAATCTGACTCTATTCCTTACAATTATCCAGATACATTCTTGTAATATCAGGATTAGAGTTTTCCAACGCCAGCAACATGTACTTACGGTCATCTGCTACATTTTCTGAAAATTCAAAATTGCGGTACAAAAAACGGATTACTTCATCGTGGGTCTGATTTCGAAGTGCTTCTTCAAGATAAAAATCTGCGTTTTTCAGGAGCAGGAATTTTTCAGAAGATGCTTCATACAGGTTTTCGATTGTCGCCAGTTCTGCATCATTTTTAATGGCAAAAAGAAAATCGTCTGTGATAACCGCCTTTTTCTTCATGCTCCAGAATACGATGTTTTCAATAATAACGATGATTACAACTGCCAGCATTGTAAAGTAGAATCCTAAATCCAGTCCCCAAAGCTCTGTTGTGCCGAATGTGTCTGTGTAAAATTGTGTTAAGTTCATTTTTTCCTCCTTGTGGTGGGTGAACGGGTGGTTTCGAGAGCCTCAACCACCGCTCGTTTTTGCTCAACCACCGCTCGTTTTTGCTCAACCACCGCTCGTTTTTGCTCAACCATTTTTTATGCCAATAGTTTATTTTTTTCAGAAGGAAAAAAGTATGGCGGAATTATTGTTTTTTTCTTGCGATTTATTCACCAGATTATTTGCAATCGCTGTTGCTGCAATCATGGAATCTGCCAGAGGAGCTCTCTTTCACCGGCATCCGACCTGCTCATTACGGCTCTTCCCTTCTATATTTACAGGCGATTTTATTTTAATAAAACTGATCCTGCAAAATCCATCTTAAAAAACAAACTTCTCCACACGTTACAACACCTATTTTTTCATTTCGCAAAAATAAAATTTGTTTAACTTTGCGAAATAAGGTAAAATAATCCCATGAAACTTATCGAACGAAATTTATACCTTCAAAAACTTTCGGATGTTGTGGGAACACCAGACATAAAAGTAATCACAGGAATCCGCCGTTCCGGGAAATCAAAATTGATGGATGCATTCATTTCGCAAATTCAAAAAATAAATAAAAATGCGAACTGTATTCATATAAATTTGAACCTTAAAAAATTCCAGCAACTTCAAAATCCAGAAGAACTATATAATTATGCAGATTCTCATTTTGACCAGAATAAAGACAACTTTCTTTTAATTGATGAAATACAAATGTGCCGGGACTTTGAAAAAACAATCGACAGTTTGTACGAAGAAGAACGTTTTGATATTTATCTGACAGGCTCAAATGCGTTTTTACTTTCAAGCGACCTTGCAACTTTGTTCGGCGGAAGAGTTTTTGAAATTCCCATCTTTCCATTTTCTTTTGATGAATATGTAAAATATTATTCGCTGTATGACAAAATAGACGAAGCCTTTGACAGTTTTGTTAAGCAAGGCGGAATGTCAGGTTCTTATCTGTACAAAAATGCCGAAGATGCAAGGCAATATTTAACAGGAATTGTGCGTTCAACGATTACAAAGGATATTGTTGAAAAATATAAAATCGAAAATGAAAACCTTTTGAATATGATAGTAGATTTTTTAATGGATAATATTGGAAGCCAGACTTCAATCCGCAATGTTGCAAACAGCCTTACATCAAACACATACAAAACAAATGATAAAACCTGCGGCTCTTATATTGATTATCTTTGCAAAAGTTTTCTGTTTTATCCAATCAAGCGTTACGACATAAAAGGAAAAAAATATCTTGAATCAGACAAAAAATATTATCTTGCTGATGTTGGGCTTCGCTATGCAATTCTTGGTACAAAAAATACAGATTATGGCCACATTTACGAAAACATAGTAGCCATAGAACTGCTACGCCGTGGTTATGAAGTTTATGTGGGTAATCTTTATGACAAGGAAATTGATTTTGTAGCCATAAAAAACGGAAGCAAAATCTATTTTCAGGTAAGCGACGATATTTCAAGACCAGAAACTTTTGAGCGTGAAGTCCGTCCTCTCCTTTCTGTAAAAGACGCGTATCCCAAAATTCTTCTGGCAAGAACAAAACATGAAGAATCCCAGCATGAAGGAATAAGAATCATAGATATTGCACGATGGCTTTTGGAAATGTAGATTTTTAGTTGCATACAAAAAAGGACTTACCGAGTATGGCAAGCCCTTTTAGTAAACTATAAACTGTTAATTTTGATAACAGATGTTCAGAATGATGCCCTCAACGCGCCACTAGTTAAAA
>JAZLKD010000012.1:0-30465 GCA_045597415.1 Treponema sp.
GGACTAAGGCACAGTTGTGTCTTTATTCCAATTTCAGGAGACGTGTATGGCATTATCTTATAGACCATCCCGTACTGCACTTTTAAATCCTTGTGCAGATCCTACTTTCAAAATTATTTTTACAAATGATTCTGATGAATCTCGTGGAGCTCTGACCTGTTTTCTTTCCGACATTCTGGAAAAACAGGTTACAGATGTAGTTCTTCAACCAAATGAGCTTTCAGGAGAAGCTTTGGATGACAAACAGTCCGAATTCGACATTAACTGCAAAATCGATGGAAAAGCTGTTAATATTGAGATGCAGGGGCGTAATGAGAATGCCTGCTATGGCAAGCGTGCGGAATACCATGTTGCTCATTTATTGAATCATTACACTCCACGCGGGAAAGGTTGGCAGGACATTCCACAGGTTTTCCAGATTTCGGTCCTTAATTTCATTTTTGATGAAGACGAAGAAAATTGTATCAACTGGTACAACATGAAAAATTCCAATGGACGTAAGATTGAAAATCTTCTGAATATTATCTTTATTGAATTACCCAAAATTAAACAGCTCCCGGATGATGTTTCAAAATTGACGAAAACCCAGATGTGGGGTAAATTCTTCTTATACGCTTCCAATAAGGATAAGCAGGACTTTGTAAAAGAGCTTTGCTCTCATAACAGGGGGATTAATATGGCAGTAACAGTACTTGAACACGTCAGTCAGGACGAAATGAACTGGTATCACGAAAGCCGCTACTGGATGCATGTTTTCGTCATGAAAACAGCTGAACGTCACGCCATAGAAACCGGTATGGCAAAAGGAATTGTTAAAGGCATGGAAGAAGGTATGGCTAAAGGCTTGGAACAGGGCATCGTGGAAGAATCAGCGAAGCAGAATTTTGAAAATGCCAGAAAAATGATGGAATGTAACATCGATTTTGAGACAATATTCAAAGTTACGGGAATAACAGAAGAAGAGTTAGTTAAAAACTGCCAGTAATGCATTTCTCCAGCTAAAAGCTAAAACCCGCCGGACTTCGGCGGGTTTTAGCTTTATAATGCTATCACTTACAGCGAATTCAAGAGATAATCAGCAAGGAGTCTCTTCCAAGAGAAATCTTCTTTAATCTGATCCCAGTTAAGTCCTACTCCGTTTCCACCATTTGTAAGCTGTGCTGGTGGATTTTTATCGTGATTTTCAGTTTTTCTTAAATCACTCTTCATCCAATAAATAGCAGACCATTTTTCACGGCTTCCAGTAATTTTAAATCCGTCTTCATCACTTTCGCTGTCTTTTGGGAATGTCTTCTTTATATAACAGTTTCCAGCCAATTCTTTAATTACTGACTGTGCAAGAGAGTCCCCATTTGAATTTGTTACTGGAGTTACAACGATAGTAAGACCTGGTTCAATAGTTTCAGTTGTTTTTAAATTCTTTGAACCACTTGTTCCTTTTACTTCTGTATCTGTGTAATAAAAATATACATAAAGGTTTGGCTGTGCAGGTGCTTCTCCCCCATCTTTTGCATAGCTTACAGGCATTTCACACCATGTCTGTGTTGGACCAGCAAGTTCGTTGATAATTTCATCGCCTTCCTGACAAGATGTCATCATAAAACCGCTCAATGCTACAAAAACTGCAGCCATAATTGAAATAAGTTTTTTCATTTAAAAATCTCCTCGCCTGGATTACAGGCAGATATATACTTAAATTATAACCCGAAATCTCCAGATTTCAACATAAGAAAAAAAAATGGCACGGGCGAACGCAGTGAGCGATGTGCCGTGCCATTATTAATTACTGGTGGTTTCGAGAGCCTCAACCACCGCATTGGTTTTAATTAGTTGATCTTTGCTTCAAACATATCAACGATTTTTCCGCTTAAACCTGTGTATGTAAGTGGAGTTGCTGCAAGAAGTCTGTTTTTAACTTCGTCGTTTACATCCAAATTTTTTGCCAGGTTGTGGAAGTCTTCGATGCTCACCTTTTTGCCGCGGGTAATTTCCTTAAGGCGTTCATAAGGCTTGTCTACACCGCTCATGCGAAGAAGGTTCTGGTAAGCTTCTGCAAGAACTTCCGGTGTTGTTTCAAGAGCTTCTGTAATTTTTTCTGCATTTACTTCGATCTTGCTCAAACCTTTCTGGAGGCTTGCATAACCGATCATTGAGTGAGCAAAAGCTACGCCCATGTTGCGTTCAACAGTTGAGTCTGTAAGATCACGCTGGAGACGGCTGATACAAAGCTTGCGAACAAAGAATTCGAACATTGCATTTGCCATACCAAAGTTTCCTTCAGCATTTTCAAAGTCGATAGGGTTTACTTTATGTGGCATTGCAGAAGAACCGATTTCGCCAGCAATTGCACGCTGCTTGATCCATCCGTCAGAAATATAGCGCCATGTGTCCATTGCAAAGTCAATGAGAACGTTGTTGATTCTCTTTACGCCGTCAAATACGCGGAGATAAGAGTCATGTGGTTCAATCTGAGCAGTAATAGGATTAAAGCGAACCTTGAGAGGTTTTGTGTGCATGTATTCATTATCAAGAGGAGTAATTTCTGAGTTGAAAGAATTAATAAGCTCGTGGCTGAAGTTAATCCAGTCAAATTCTGGGAATACAAAGTTGTGGGCGTTGAATCCGCCTGTTGCACCATTAAGTTTAAGAAGAATATCGATGTTTCCAAGCTGAACAAGTTCTTCTCTGATGCGGTTTACAAATACGAGGATTTCTTTACCGAAAGTTGTTGGAGTTGCAGGCTGTCCGTGTGTGCGGGCAAGCATTGAAAGATCTTTGTGTTCAACTGCCAGCTTGTAGAGTTTGCCGTAACTATCCAGAATCTGTGGAAGAACTTCATTGTTTACAGCGTCGCGGATCATAAGACCGTAGCTGATGTTGTTGATGTCTTCAGATGTAAGGGCAAAGTGAACGTATTCAAGAATGTCTTCCATTCCCATTGCAGTGAGCTTCTTTTTAATAAAGTATTCAATGGCCTTTACGTCATGGTTTGTGGCAGGAATTCCATCGTAGCCTTTAGTTTCAATTGCCTTGATGATTGCAGCATCTTCTTCCGTAATATCGATGATAGAACGGAGTTTAGCTGCATCTACAGTTACCTTAACACGTTCCTTGAGCATTGGAGTTTCAAGAAGCTTAATAAGATAGTTGATTTCAGTGTAAATGCGGTACTTCATGAGAGCCATTTCGCTGAAATAACCCTGAAGACATTTTGTTTTTCCTTCGTAACGTCCGTCAACTGGCGAAACACTAGTTAATGCCATAAAAACCTCGATTTTGTTTGGTAAAATTTAAATCTATTATAGTGAATTTGTCGCTCTGTGTCATTGAGGAAAAGAGCGTTGCGTCTTGCAGCCGCCGGGCTATTCGTGGCTCCGCTGTCGCTCCGACCGCGGAAGTTGAGACAAGCTCAACCCCCGCGTTTGCCTTCGGCACCACTACTATCCCTAACGCAGGTTACAAACTCTTTACAGGCTTTTAATTTGTCTATTTTCCTAAACTTGATAATTTTTTATACTTTTTTGATGATAATTTATAAATCATATTATAAAATAGTAGTATGAATCAAAGTATCACAAAACGCAGGGCTTTTCTTTCCAGCCGCAAAAATCAGGGACAGCGTGTTACAATCGGTTTTGCAGGAATTGCAGACTTCCGCTCTTTTATCGGTCAGGAATATCTTGCCGGAATAATGAAGGCCTGTGCAGATTACGATCTCAACTTCATCAACATGGCAGGCGCCATAAAATATTCTCTTTTTGATGACATTGACTTTATTCCCCACTATCTCAAAACTTTCCGCTTTATGAAGGCTCCTCTCATTGACGGCCTTGTTACCTGGGCTTCTTCAATGTGTTCCCTTATGGACGACAACCGCGTCATCGGAACTTTCAATTCCATCAAACCGCTTCCTATGGTTGATATCGGTTACCTCGAGATTCCAGATGTACCGTGTATCCGCATCGACAACACCATATCAATTTCAATGATTATGGAACATCTGGTTGTTTCCCATAATTACAAGAAATTTGCATTCTTCGGGTCATCTGTTTCTGCCCCTCATAAAAGCCGTCGCGACAACTTTAAAGAAGAACTTAAAAAACTTGATGTCCCAGAAATTCAGAATTCCATCTTCATGTCCAAATCTCTGGATCCTATTGATATTGCCATCTGTGTTGACCAGCTTTGTTCAGCACACGATTTGCGCAATCACAACTCTTTTGATGTAATTGTCTGTTCTTCCGATATTATTGCCGCAAACCTCATTGAAGAACTGGATAAACGCGGTATTTCAGTTCCAATGGATGTTGCCGTAACCGGATTTAACAATCAGTACAACGGTGTTACAGCCCGCTCTCCTGTTACAACTGTAGACCTTGAATACTTTAAGCGAGGTTATGCTGCCGTTGAACTTTTAATCGACAGAATCATTAATCCTCAAAGCCCCGCAGAAACCCGTCTTGTTCCTACTTCATTGATTCTGCGCCAGAGCTGCGGCTGTTTTGAAAACTCCATCGTCAGTGCAGGAAACCCATACTTAAAAGACCGCAACCGCATGACAGATACAAATGTAGATGCCAATGGTTCCGAAGAGGAACTGCGCACTTACCTTACGAATGAAATTTACAGGGTTTTTCCGCAGCAAAGCGGAGAAGAAATCCGGGAATTCATAGATGCGATTTTTATGGACATCTACGACAAGCTGGATCCAAGCAAGATTTTGAGGTGGTTTCAGCGCCTTCTTCAGAATTCACGCAAACAGAACCCTATTTCTAATTCCCAGTTTCAGGAAACAATTTCTTCGTTGCGCCGCATAATTCTTCCAATGGTAAAAGAAAATGAAGAACAGTTCCTCTACATGGAAAACATCTTTAATCAGATGCGCACTCTGGTTTCTGTATTTATCGAATACGATACTTTTGCAGCAAAAGAAAGCACTTATCTTTTAAATAATATTTCACAGATCGCCATGAGTTTTGCCAGCGCAACAAACGGCAAACAGATTCAGGATGTTTTGCGCTACCAGCTTCACGAAATGGAAATCCCGGGAATCATTCTTTCCCTTTCTGAAAACATGATGAAAGATCTCGGCCCTACTTCAATCGAGCTTGTTCTCCCTGAACCACCTGCCGACATTAAAGAAAAACTTCCAAGCAAGGTTTTTGACCCGGCCTGTATTTCTAAAACATTCTTCCCTCACGGCCGCCGTTATTCTTTAATGCTTGAAATACTCCATCATGCCGAAAGTTACTTTGGATTTGCCCTTCTTGAAATCGGAAACCCGAATATTGCTATCTACGACACTGTCCGAATGCTTTTGAGCAATGCTTTGTATTCTGTCTACACAGCTGAAGGCCGCACTCGGGAGCGTTCAAGCCTTATTACAGAAGACCAGCTCGTAGGAATCCTCAATATCCCTGGTGACAAACCTGAACGTACAAACACGGGCCTTACAGTCAAGCAGATTACAAGTTATCTTATGGATCATCTGGATGAAATGACCAACCTTGATCAGATGGCAAACGACCTTATGGTTTCAAAAAGCCACCTTGTTCGCCGCGCAAAAGAACTTACCGGCTACACAATTCAGAATCTTCACGAACGGCTTAAAATTGAACAGGCAAAAAGCCTTCTTCAGGTTGAAAACATCAAGCTGACCGAAATTGCCCAGCGACTGGGATTTCAGAATCAGAATTACTTCAGTTCCGTATTCAAGAAAAATACAGGTATGAGTCCCCGTGCCTGGTCTAAACGCAACTAAAGTCCGGTTTTCCAGCTGAAACCACAGGCAAATCCACTCAAATCAAAACTGCGGCTAAAGTCCCCGGATCTCAACCCTGCAAATACAGAAAATTCTGTAAGATGAGTATTAATTGAAAATCCAATCTGCTCAGTAAATACGCGGTTCAAATAAAGGGTGGCAAAATTAAAACTCAAAACGCCCAGAATGCTGAAATCAGCAACAAGTCCTGCTTCAAGAAAGGTAATTGCATCAGAACTGTATGGATTACGAACTGCAAAACCAATCATCGGCTTAAAATACTGCCATTCACCAAAAGGCCTCCACATTCCTTCAACACCAAGCCTAAATGGTCTGTGAACTTTTTTATCAGTTTCAGTATAAGTAAAATCTTCTTTGCCGTGATCAAAACCATGCTCTTCTGAATTACTCAAAAGTCCCATAGAATTCAATTCGTATGCACTGGCCCAGTACTCAGCAGAAGCTTTATTTTTCAGCTTTCCAGGAATAATCGGAATACGTGTATATATTGTTCCATCAAAAGAACGAACGATTTTTCTTTCATAGGCAAGTGCAAGATCAAAACCACCATTAGAAAGAATATCTGCGATGTTGCCTGTAATTCCATCCATGCTGTAATCGTGATTAATAAACTGTTCCAGCTTAACTGCAGAATAAATCTCCACTGGAACACGCGCTTCTGCACTCATTTTGCCAGTGCTGGAAAGAGAATATTTTAAATAACCCTTAATATCCGGAACATACAAAATCGGAATGACATAACTTGGAGTGACAGTAAATGATGCATCCTCCGCATCATTCATGTAAAACCATGACATTCCGCCTGTTACAAAAATATCGGCCCAGGCATGAAAATCCATATTCATGTCGTCGCCAACCTTAACGCCTTTACCAAGAACGGTAAAAAGGTTTTTTGGCATATTCATATATCCCGTAGCTTCTGCATCAACAAAAAAATGGAATCTGCTGTAATACCCCTGCAAATTCAAATAAACGCTCAGATTAGTGGCAAAATCCATGCTCAATCCGTCGGGACCAATACCATCAGCCATTTTTTCAAGGTCAACTACAATCTGATTTGTCAGGAAGTCTTCAGCACGAAGATAACTGTTGCTTACACCGGCATTTCCGTCGATTCCAAGTTCAATACCGCGCCTTGGTTCTTTAAAATCAGCAAAAATTGAGAAAGTCGCAAACAACATCAAAACTGCAGGAAGAAACTTTTTCATCATTCATCTCCCCACAGTACATACTCGCCGTCAGTTTTTATTTCAAAAATTCCCCTTACTCCAAAAAAAGAATAAGGAGTAATTTTTATCGGAACAGGTTCCAGAGTTTCTGCATCAATTTCGGATTTTGGAATTTCCAGGGTAATTTTTGGGGCAAAAGGCCAGTTGTCAAAAATTGTATTCATGTCCTCTTTTGTAAAGACAATTTTACTCCAGGAATGGAATTTCTTGTCCCTGATTTCCTTGGCTTCTGTTGAAGAAATCAGCTGGAGTTTTTTATCTTCCCCTGTCAGATACTCAATTCCATCAGAATTCTTAAAAATCATTCTTGAAGTCATATTGAGACCGGTATTATTCTCAAAAATATAATAGAATCCCAACTGCCTGATTAAATCTGTATATTCTTTGTATGAAGGAACATCATCTTTGTTTTCACGATGAAGAATATCTGTTCCGTCTTCAATTCCCTTTCCAAACAGAGTGAAAAGATCATCAATTAAAATATCATCATCAATATAAAGTTCAAGGGCAACAATCAGAGTAATGGACATTTTGATGCTTGTTGTCTTTCCTGAATTTTTCAGACGTTCAATTTCGCTTTTAAGGATTGTTACTTCATCTCCGTCTGTTCCCATTTTAAGATCATAATTCAATTTAACAGAAGCAGGCTTATCGTTGAGCATGTTCAGCAATGGAGTCATATTCAGCTCAGTGGAAGCCGGAATTCTTTCATAAATATTCTGCGTGATAATTAAATCCTTATCAGCCAGCTGTGAAAGACTCTTTGTAACACTTACAAAATCAATATTTCCATCCATCAGAAGGTTTGAAACATTGCCGTCACAATCCATGTTAATGCTGCCCTGAAATCCGGTAAATCCAGACAAAGCATCAAAACCTTCAGGCTTAGTAACAGTCAGACGGCCTCGCACAGAGTTCTTTGCAAATTTAACTTTTTCCAGAATCTGATCAATGGCATCATTATTCTTCATGGAATCTTCAAGCATTTTTCTGATGTTAAAACCTGAATCAAAATTTCCCTGCAAAGGAACGGCACTTGTTTTTAATACAATCTGATCCCAGTCGTAAATAAACTTAACATCAAAATCAAAATTATAAGTATGACCCATGAGAATCGAATCAAAAGTTACAATTGAAGAATCCAGGGGATCTGTACCAGAGAGAGTCATAAGAACATCAAAATCAATAGGTGTTACAGAAGAAATAGTGCAGTTTTTTGCCGGTGAATACTTCTGAACCATATCCAGTTTGTAAGGTGTTGTTCCGTCAAAAACAATTGAATCTTCAAGATCTGTCATTTCAAAATAAGCAGAATTAATTACGGCACTAAGTTTCATATCATTCTGCGGCAAATCTGTATTTACGGTTCCTTCCAGTCCAACCTGATTAAACCTGATGGAAGAAATATAATTGGCAACGCCTTCAGGAATGCTCTGGCTGATCTGTTTGTGCAGCTGAGCAGAATCCATCAGGTCTTTCATTTTAAGTTTTGCTTTTTTAAATTCGCTGATATTTGCTTTTGCATCAAAGGAAACTTTGTCGATGGCGTCTCCATTGCTGTCATAATCAATTTTTATCGTAGCATTATTTATGCTTACACCAAGTTTTCCCTGTACCCTCAAATCCAAAGGAAGAATATCTTTGCCATCGAGAACTACTTTTTTGTAAACAGCATAACCTGTTTTTGTCTGTCCGTTTCCAAATTCAGCTTCGGTAACTGAAATACCGCCGGTAATCTGGAGCTGAGGTTTTGCAACAACTCCAGTCCATGTATCAGGAATTTTCAGTCCATATTCAAGATAACCTTTTCCGATTTTTGCAGATACAAGATAATTACTCAAAACAGACATATCAACAGGAACATCTACCGGCATTTCAAAAGCAGTAAGCTCAGAATCAGGAACCGTAAGCCCGGTAATCTGTGAAACCTTAACATCATCCGACAACTTTAAAGACGGAGTAAATTTAATGATGTTTCCATCACCACCTCCGGCAAAGGTGCCTGTAATTTTAAACCTGAGTCCTCGAGGAAGGGTTGCATTTGCAAGAGGAACTTTTACAGTCCAGTTTCCCGTTTCCTTTGAAAGAATCTGATATCCGGTTGTTGCAGTTAAAGTTCTTCCGCGGGTATCGTAAATTTCAATGTTGATTTTTAAAACCATTGAAGTCGCAGGGTCGTCAGGAGTAAAAGTAAAATCCATCGTTCCTGATTTATATGTAATGGAATTATAATCAGGAGCAGAAATATTAAAATTGTAATATGAAGAGAGTGACGGAATTGAAGTTTCACCCATGCCATTTTTTCCAGGAATTGGAATTGCCGCAATGCCGCTTAAATCAAAAGAAAAATCACTTGCATTAAAAAGCCTTTCGATTCCAAGATTTACATCCTGACTCATTTCTACATTTGCAAGGTCAGCAGTTGTAAATTCCTGTGAAAAACTGTTTGAACCACCGCTTGAAATATCAAGATTACCCAGATTTTCAAGATAACTGGAAATATCGAGAGGAACCTCCATAATCGGATAATCCATAATATATTTCTGGGAAGTATCTTTTATATTTTCTTTATAACGATAGTCAAAAACAGACAGACCTTCATAACCCTGACCGGCAGCATTTTCATCAATGATTTTCTGCAGTTTTTTTGCCGACATGTGATCTTTTAAATAAGCATTTGCATACCCCAGAGGGAGCTGATAAGTTGCATGAGTCTTTAACACCAGACTTTCAGGCATTTCAAGGTCACTGACAAGGGAACAAGAGGCTAATATTCCTGTAAGCAATACGGTACAAACCGTTTTTCTGCATATCATAACCCTTCATTATCGGTCGATTTTCTCTCTTTCTGAACGTAAAATGATGTTTGTCCGGGCCACAAATTTGTCAAATTCTCCGTCACTTTCCTTGTCCCAGGATTCAACGGCATAATTCAGAATTATTTCACCTGCAACACTGCTGTTATTGTACTGAGCAATATTCTTTTTAATTTCTTCAAACTTGCTGCAAACTTTTTCTACAGACTCCTGCTCCGATATTACTGCAAATCCTGTTCCATCAAAACGGAAAACCCTTTTTTCATCAAAACTCGATTTTAAGAGGTCAGCTGTAATCTTCAGGCTCAAGTCCCCGGAATCAAAACCAAACCCGGCATTTAATTCCTTCAGATTAAGCACTTCACACAAAGCCAGTGTAATTTTTCCAGCAGGATCCACAGCCATTTCTTTAGCTTGCTGCCAGAAAGCAACCCGAGACCGAGTGGCAGTCAGCTGATCGTTAAGAATAATCTCCTTAAAAACCTGCTTTCTGGCACTCAAAACTGCATCATCATGGAATCTTGTAACAAGTTCGTAAACAATTGTCACAATAAACAGAATCAAACACGGTCTTGTAAATACAAAAAGATCATCCTGTCCCGGAGGCACAATATTGAACACAAGATCCACAATCATGGCTATGCTGCAGATAGTGTGACAGACAGAATGCACTTTTATTTCCTGACCAAAATTTACCGTCTCAGTCAAGGCAATTGTAATCATAAAGAACTGATAAAAAATCTGGAAAATAATAATGTAATGACGGATATAGCTGAAAGGAAAAAAACTGGTAACAGCCGCAAGACACACAATTATGGCATTGACAGCGCTGATGATTCCAAAAATTTTTGTCACTTTTTCATTTGCCGGAATCAGTTTTGTAGCATCAGCAAACAATCCGTAAAGCACCGGCAGAACACTCAGAATCAGCGTAGAACCAAAATAAAGATAAAAAGGATTAGAACAGTCAGTATCAAGGATTCCGCTTTCAAACAAAAAACCTATTCCCATAACAAGACTGAAAATGCTGAAATAATACAGACCACGCAAATATTCTTTTGCAAACAGAAGTACTGAAATACAGATCAATAAACCTATCACGCCAAGAGCAATTACAACAACACTTCCAATAGCCGGAAGCAGCACAGAAGCCAGATAACGGGTAATGGTTTCAGATTTTCCACCGATGAAGATTTTTGGCGTAATGATATTCATATTATGAGATTCATAATAAGGTTCAAGAAAATCCGGTGCTGCAAAAGACCTGTAAAATTCAATATAAACCTTAAAAGGAGTTTTGTCCGAAGGAGGAAGATTAACAGAATGAACAACGTTTCCTGTCTGATTACCTACAAATGAAGTTCCGTTCAGGTCGTAGTGATAAACTTCTTTTCCATCAATTTCCGCATACACCTTAACATTGCGGCATTTAAAAAACAGACACTGCTGCAGAGCGCCACGATAATCTTCTTTCGTAAAAGTTCTCTCAATGGCAATGGAATCTCCTTCCATTTTTACAGTGTGATCACTTAATTCCCAGTCCGTTATGAGAACAGGCTGCCTTTGAGAAACAAAATCCCTCTTCCGCAATTCATCTTTATTATTGAATGAAAAAAAAGTAATAATTCCGACTACTGCCAGAAGCGACGCAAAAAAAATGCGGTGGGGTCTTTTCTGTAAAATCATAAATTTATTATACCACGAAAAACCCCTGTCAATAAAAAAAAGGTCCCAAAGTGAAGTGCATTCACTTCAGGGCCTTTTTCAAATTATTTCTGGTTATGTCCAAAACTTATGTTACTGCACTGATTGAGCTTATCAAAAACACTGCAGCAACACTTTCCACGAACATAGCCTTATTTTTTAAGCAATGCTGCAAAAGGATTATATGTATCACCGCTGTCACTTGAACTGTAACGGCCGTAATCTTTTTCACGGTTCTGAGCCGGTTTGCGGTCTCCACCGTTAGCTCCAGCCTTTTTAACTACCACAACTCGCTTTTTACCATCTCCCCCTGCAGCAGAAGGTTTGCGCCCTTCATTTGTCTGACCAAGACGCTGACCTGCATCACTTTTGAGTGAGAGGGAAATACGCATACGATCCTTGTCCAGGGCAATAATTGTAAATTCCTTTACATCACCTACTTTAATTACATCCATCGGATCGCTTACAAAAGAATCACTCAATTCAGAAACATGAATCAAAGCAGTTTCGTGCAGCCCGATGTCTACAAATGCACCAAAGTCTACAACGTTCTTGATTTTACCTGTAACTTTCATGCCGGCAGTAAGATCTTCAAACTTAACGACACCTTTCTGCATGATCGGTGCAGGATATCCGTCACGAGGGTCACGGTTAGGCTTACCAAGTTCGTCAATAATGTCGTTAAGAGTAGTTTCACCAACATTATATTTTTCGCAGATAGCTTTTTTAACATCAGCAGGAACGTCTTTTTTAGCCTGAACATAGCTCAAAACTTCACGGGCTGCATCATAGTTTTCAGGATGAACCCATGTATTATCCAGCGGATCAGCACTTTCTGCAATTTTAAGGAATCCGGCGCACTGTTCAAAAGCTTTTGGACCAAGACCAGGAACCTTTTTAAGTTCTTCACGGCTTTTGATTTTGCCGTTGGCATCACGGTAAGCGATGATTTTTTTAGCAGTTGAAAGGTTAATTCCAGAAACATATTTCAAGAGCATGTAAGAAGCAGTATTAAGATTTACACCAACCTGGTTAACTACAGCACCTACAACTTCATCAAGCTGTTCAGCAAGCTTTTTCTGGTTAACGTCATGCTGATACAAACCAACACCAATGGCTTTCGGGTCAATCTTAACAAGTTCAGCAAGAGGATCCTGAAGACGGCGTCCCATAGAAATTGCACCACGGATTGTAAGGTCAAGTTCAGGGAATTCTTCAGTTGCAACAGGAGATGCAGAATAAACAGAAGCACCAGATTCATCAACAACAGTAAACTGAACATCACCAGAATAATTTTCACTGATTACTTTAGAAACAACAGCCTGAACTTCCGGGCTGCCAGTACCGTTTCCAACAGCCACAACCTGAATGTCATACTTGTCGATGGCATCATTAAGCTGATTGTAAGCATCTGTCGGATCCTGCACCTGGAAAATCTTGAAATAACCAAGATATTTACCAGTTTCATCAAGAGCAGCACATTTTGTACCTGTACGGATACCAGGGTCAATTCCAAGAACGCGGCTTCCCTTGATTGGCTGAGTCATCAAAAGGTTTTTAAGGTTAGCCGAGAAAAGTCCGATACCGTGATCGTCAGCTTCGTCAGTTTCATCACTGCGGATTTCGCGGACAACAGCAGGTGAAAGAAGTCGTACAAGACCATCTTCAATAGCTTCTTTATGATATTTATTGTAAGTCTTAACTTTTTTCTGCAGCAGCGAAACTGCATCATCAACAGGCACATCAATTGAAACATCAAGGGCACCTTCACGTTCTGCGCGGTTAATTGCAAGAATACGGTGAGGCTTAACCTGATTCAAAGGTTCAGAATAATCCCAGTACATTTTGTAAGTAGAAGTTCTCTCTGCAGTTTCAGCATCCTGTCCTTCAGGAACAATACCCTTAGTCTGAATTGTACCTGCAGCCATATACAAATCATGCACATCCTGACGGTTTTCAGTATTCTGCGAAGTTCTTTCTGCAATAATGTCCTGTGCTCCCTGAATTGCATCAAAAGAAGTTTCAACATTAAGGGCAGCATCTTCATTGTCAGTTTTAACATATTTGAGGGCTTCAGCTTCTACAGCCTTATCATCGTTTTCACCGGCAATAAAATCTGCAAGAGGTTCAAGACCTTTTTCAGCAGCAACCATGCCGCGTGTCTTCTTCTTTTTCTTGAACGGAGCATAAAGATCTTCAAGAGCAGTAAGTGTTGTTGCGCTCATCAAGGCATCTGCCAGAGATTCTGTAAGCTTTCCCTGTGCAAAAATTTTTTTGAGATAATCAACGCGAGTTTCTTCAAGATTTTTGTATGACTTAAAAAGGTGGTCACAATCAGTAACCTGAACTTCATTCAAATTATCATGTTTTTCTTTGCGGTAGCGGGAAATAAAAGGAATAGTACATCCTTCATTAACAAGGCTGATAACAGCGCTCACCTGTGAAAGGCGGATATTCAGCTCTTCCGCAATTTTTTTCATAATGTCCACTTCGTTAACAACGAGTGCGTCGATAGATTCCTGTGTAAATTCCATGTTTTTAATATATCTAATTGAGCAAAATATTTAAATGTAATTTAACGTACAATTTTTATTAAAAAAAAAGAGGGAGAAGTCTCTCCCTCGCTCCAGCCACGAGTCGTTCCACAAATGTCAAAGCAAACTTTGCCACTTGTTCCACTTTGTCGTGTCTTCCGCTACCCTCTCTGCGGGCTCAAACGCCGCCCGCAACGCCTGCTTATTTTAAATCTTCAATCTCCAGATTGTGTTCCCAGAGATAATATCCGATGAATCTGCCTGCAGCAGTAAAAAGATCCCTTTCAATAGCCTGCCAGACATATTTTTTACTTACCTGGCTTATTCTGATAACACCGTAATTTTTCATATGACTCGAAATATTACAGATCATTGACGACTGAATTCCCTGGACTTCAAACCCTTTCTTTAATTCAACGTAAGGATCTTCAATCTGAGGTAAACCGTTAAAGCTGAAAATTTCAGTTGTATTGCTCATAAGGTTTCGTACAGTCTTCAGGTCGATAAGCCCAAATTTATGGGCCGGATCCAGAATTGCATAATTCTCAAAAAGTATTTTATCTTCCGTCTGAATACAAATATGTTCCAGTCCCAGAAATGAACCAAAAAATTCAAAAAGTCCTTTAATTCCATCTGCAAAATTTTTGCTTTCCGCCAGATGATGAAAAACCATTGTATGCAGATAAGTGCTTGTCATGGAATCATCTTTTTTAGATTCAATGACAATATTTTCATGCTTTTCCTTGTTGTAGATGATAAAACAGTTTCTGCCTTTTGTTTTTCCACGGTAAATTGCTTTCTGTGCCTTTTCAATCAGTTCTTCATAACTATCAGCATCTTCAGGAAAACGTGCCAGCCCGATGGTAGCAGTCAGATACAAACCTTTAAATTTTTCAAACTGCATTTCTGCAATGGCAAGGGAAAGACTCCGGCAATTCTGCCAGACAGTATCATAATCAACTTCGTTACAGATAATGATGAATTTGTCACCTTCAAAACGACCGATTGTTCCCCAGTCTTCGGCAACTTCCTGCATTTTTACTGCAAGCATCTTGAGGACTTCATCACCGGCCTGACGACCATAAGAATTGTTTACAACTTTAAAATTATCAAAATCAACAATCAGATAACTGAACGGAGTACGCTTTGAAAAAAGATAACTGGCGTAATCCTTCATGTATTCCTGAGTAAAAACTTTTGTCAGATTATCGACTGTATTTGCGTTGCTTTTTCCGAAAGTGTTCATATTTATATCTTAATGAATTTCTGTGCTTTTTTCAGTCATTAATCAAAAATTGCACAAAATCTACTGACGAACCATTTCTTCAAGGGAAGTTTTTGTGTCATGCAGATGCATACTGATGAATTTTGCAGTAGTAATGAGAATATCCATATCAACACGCTGCCATACACGTTTATGTGACAGATCTGCCCTGAGATAACCAAACAATTCATCCTGATATGCAATAGGTGTAATAAATATTGCTTCAACACCCTGACTTCTCAATGCAGCTTCAAATTCAGTCTGTCTAGTTTCTTTTAACTGATTAAGGTCATTAATGCACAAATAATCAGAAGAAGTTGTCATAAGGTCTACAAACAGTTTGTCATCAAGAGCCTTAAACTCTTTTACTTTTGACAGCTGGTCTACTTTTTCAAACAGCAGCTTATCCTCATATTGCAGACACAAATGGTCAATCATGAAATATGAACTCAAAAAGTTGAGGATGTTATTTATACCTTTTGCAAAGGATTTGTTCTCCGTCAACTGCTTAAAAACAGTACTGTGAAGATACATGGAACTAAGAGCAGTTTCTTTTTCAGTTTTAAGGACAATGTTTGCGTGTTTTTCAGGAAGATAAATGATAAAACAGTTTCGGCCTTTTATTTTTCCACGATAGAGGGCTTTATCTGCAGTTTCCAGAAGTCCTTTCCAGTTCTGCTCATTTTCAGGGAACCGGCTGATTCCCATTGTTGCACTTACATAAAGACCATCATAATCCTGAACTTTAATTTTATTTACAACATTTCGCAGTTCCTTACAGATTGTCCAGATTCCATCATAATCTACGATATTTGGAAAAACAATCATAAATTCGTCACCGCCAAATCGGCCTACGACACCATTAGTCTTTACTTCGTTTTCAAGTGTTCTTGCAACAATCTTAAGGATTTCATCTCCAGCAAGATGACCATAAGTGTCATTTACAAATTTAAAGTTATCAACATCAGCCATCAAAAAGCTGAAAGGAATATGTTCTGCAATTAAATGATTAATATACTCGACAATCGACTCACGGGCATAAACATTAGTCAGATTATCACGAGAAGCTTTAATTTCATCAAAAAAAGATAAATCCATATTATTTAATTGTAACACATATTTTTCAATTCCGACAAAAAAAGTATAATAATTTTATGAACGAAACAGAAGAAAGACTGATTGCCATGGAAACCAAAATTGCGTACATGGATGATTTCATCGTCAAACTGCAGGAACAGGCTGTAGAAAATACAAAAACAATCGAACTCCTGAGGGAAGAAATCAAAATCCTTTCCAGCAGAATAAAAGAACTGGGTGACAGCGAAGATATTCCAAACAGACGTCCACCCCACTATTAATCGGAAAAAACTATGAAACAATCTACAAAAGAAAAACAGCTTACAAAAAAAGACTTTGGTCATGAAAAAATCGAAATCCTTTTTCAGGATGAACACATCTGTGTCATCAGCAAACCTACTGGACTTTTGACATGCCCGTATCCCGGCAGCCGTGCCCGTACAGCACAGGCCGTCCTTGAAGAATTAATGCGCAAAAACGGCACATATTCTGCAAAACACAAACCTTTTGTAGTTCACCGCCTGGACAGAGATACTTCCGGAGTAATGATGTTTGCTCTTTCTGAACAGGCACAAAAAATAATCATGGACAGCTGGCATCAGATGGTTACAGAACGGCTCTATCATGCTGTTGCCGAAAATCCAAAAGACAAATCTAAATATCTCCCTTCTGAAGGGCTCATTGATGACGATCTTGCCTTCAACGCACACAATATTGGTTTTGTTCCAAAAGAAGGTGACAAACCAAAGCATAAAGGCGAAAAAGACTCGATTTACGAGCGCCACATTGAAGGCACAGGAGAAAACCGTCGGTTCAAAACAGTTCCTGCCAGAACCAACTACTCAATCGTAGCAGCAGGTCCAACCCATACTCTTTTTGAACTTTCCCTGGATACAGGCAAAAAAAATCAGATCCGCGCTCACCTTGCTTCAAAAGGCTATCCTCTTGCAGGAGATGAAAATTACCGCGCCCGCACTGACAATTTTGGCCGTCTTTGTCTCCATGCCCGCACTCTGGAATTTATTCATCCGTTTACAAAAGAACCCATGAAATTTGAAGTTCCTGAAGATGAAAACTGGCTCAAATATGTACAAAAAGGTGACAAAAATCCAAAGCCACCAGTCTGGGGTCCAGAATCTGCACCAAAAACAAAGGGCCGCAGATTTGCCGAAGAAATGCCGGATCTGGGCCCTAAGCGCCTTAGTGCAAAGGACAAGGCTCACATGAATTTCATTGAACAGGGAAAACGCAGAAGATAATTTATTCTTCTCCAAGAACTGCAACTGCTTCAATCAGATCCACAGGTGTCATGGCATAGTCATTCTTAATTTTACGGCTTGCCATGGCATGAATCTGAGAGCCCATCCATGCATAACAGAATGAACTATATTCTTTCCAGTAATTTTTCTGCGCTGAAAAACCACAGATAATTCCACTTAAAACATCTCCGCTTCCAGCTTTTGCAAGACAAGCTTTTCCAAGAGGGTTAACCACCAGCTTCATCCCTTTTTTGCCATAAAATCCGGTAACAGTATTTGCTCCCTTTACCAGAAGTGTTGCACCCGGATATTTTCTGCAGAAATTTTCTATCAGCTCAACCTTTTTTGAAACACATTCTTCAACTGAATAATCTCCCAGACCACAGTTTTTAAGCAACGCCTGAAACTCTTTTGGATGTGGAGTCAAAATTACATTTTCAGGACGTTTTTCAAGTATTTCAGTAATTTCCGGTGAATAAAGAGCATCTGCATCAATTACACAGATAATATCTTTATTTTTGAGTGCATATTCAAAACATTCCGTCATAAAAGGCGAATCTCTGCCAAGACCCATTCCAAAGGCAACCGCAGTACAGTTTTCAGGAAAAGTCCTGCTGTTCATCAATTCCATTGGAACATTAAACTGCTCTTTTGAAACTACAGTTACAAGGCCAGCTCCAGTTCGCAACGCTGCAGATGCCGCAATCAACGCAGCTCCTTTTTTTTCTCCTGCAACAACAGCTGCATGACCAAAATTTCCTTTGTGTACATTGTTTTTCCGATGAGGAAGGGTTTCTTCTAAATCAGATTCATCCATAACCACGGCTTTTTCTTTAATTTTTGCACTGGCCTGTTCAAAAAATGCCCGGTGTACTCCCAGATCCCCAACAATAATTTTTCCAGTAAAATCTTTTGCCGCATCACTGTACAGACACATTTTCAATGCACCCATTGTTACTGTAATATCAGCACAAAATGCACTTGTACTTACATTTCCATCAATATCAATTCCACTCGGAACATCACAGGCAATACGGACAGCATCAAGGGAATTTACATCATTCATCAGAGTCTGGATATCATTATCCAGTTCACCGTGAAAACCTGAACCAAAAACACAGTCGACAATAAAGTCCGCTTCACTTATGATTTTCAGATACTTTTCTTTTATCTCAACAAAATCTATTCCCATGGTACTGGCAATATCACTTTGAAAGCAGCACAATTCAGAAGAAGGTTCTCTGCAGGAAATCACATCGACATTTACAGAAAATTTTAACCTTCTTGCCAGGGCATATCCGTCTGCACCGTTATTACCGCTTCCACAAAGAATTACTACTCTTTTTGAATTCCGGTCGGATTTAATGTTTTCAAAAATAACCCGCTCAAGAGAAGCCGCAGCATTCTCCATCATAATTTCTTCTGTCAAACCATAAGCTGCCCGACAGGCGGTATCCAGTTCCCGAGTATCATAGAATAAATTGTTCATAGACTGATTATACCATAAGATTTCTGGCTAACCAATTTTTATCTTATCTGGCCGTCACCATCAATGAGATATTTTGTAGTTGTAAGGGCTTTGATTCCCATTGGGCCGCGGGCATGAAGTTTCTGAGTTGAAATCCCAAGTTCTGCACCAAACCCGAATTCTCCGCCGTCTGTAAAACGAGTCGAACTGTTCACATAAACACAGGCAGCATCAACTTTTGCCTGGAACAGCATTGCATTTTTGCGGTCGTTTGTAACAATACATTCAGAATGTTTTGTATTATGCGCATTGATAAACGAAATTGCTTCATCAAGGGAAGATACAGTTTTTACAGCACAGGCAAAATCAAGGAATTCAAATCCAAAATCCCCTTCCATAGCCGGCAAAAGAGAATCATCAAGAAGATTCTGATTTTTTGCCATACGATGACTTTCAATAATCTTAAAGGCTTTTTCATCAGCATGAAGAACAACTTTGCCTTCAAATTTATCAGAAAGCTTTGTAAGAAATTCCTTTGCAATTTTTTCATTAACAACAAGACATTCCATGGCGTTGCAGGCACCAGGTCGCTGAGTTTTCGCATTCCAGGCAATTTCCACAGCCATATCCACATCACAGTTTTCGTCAACATAAAGATGGCAGACACCAGCTCCAGTCTGAATTACAGGAACTTTTGCTTTTTCCACAACCATGTTAATAAGTTTTGCACCACCACGAGGAAGAGCCACATCAATCATTCCAACTGCAGTAAGAATTTCTTCAACTTCTTCATGACTTTCGCATGGAGCAAGGGCGATCGAATCTGCAACACCGCAATCTGTTGCCTCAAGTCCCTCTTTAATTGCAGCAACAATAGCTTCATTTGAATTTAATGCCGAAGAAGAACCTCTCAGAAGAATTGAATTGCCAGATTTATAGGCAAGGGCAAAGGCATCGGCAGTTACGTTTGGACGGCTTTCATAAATAATTGCAACAACTCCAAGAGGAACACGAACCTGACGGATTGTCATACCCTTAGGAGTTTTCCATCCCGCAGTTTCTTCGCCAATAGAATCAGTCTGACCGATGATGATTTTAAAAGAATCAATGATTCCGTTTATTTTTTTGTCATCCAGTGCCAGGCGTTCAACAAGACTTTCACTCATCCCTTTTGCACGGGCTGCAGCAACATCTCTGCCATTTGCCTCAAGAATTGCACTTCGGTTTTTTTCTACACTGGAAACTACCGCTTCAAGAGCCCTGTTTTTTTCTTCAGCCGACTGTAAAGCAAGAACATCTGAAGCTTTTCGTAATGTGTCTGTAATTGATTTAATTTTCATAATATTTTCCTGTTAAAGGCGCTTCTATTGAAAAATCAAACGCCAGATAAAAAAATAGAGGCCTTAAAGGCCCCTACACAAAAATCAGTAATTTGCGAGGAAGTACATCCCGAGAAGAAGCACAAGTCTGTTTTTGTCTTCAGACCAGTTGTTTTCCCTTGGAAGACTTTCAATAAACCACCAGAAAATTCCAAATTCAGGATCAATTCTCAATGAATATTCAGTAAATTCATCAGTCTTTGACAATGTTCCAAACATCAGATAAATTGCATCAGTCAGAATCTGAAGGAAAAGTCCGTAACTTTCAGACCATTTATTTTCATTTACTGCTGCACAGAACTGTTCAAGATTATACAAAACCTGTTCTTTAAGGGCAACATCATCTTCTTCAACCCATGTTTTCTGAATAAGAAGACTCAGATTTTTCTTAAAACTTTCGGTAAGTTTTTTTCCTGATTCAATAGTCGAAATCAAACTTTCAAACTCATTGCTTGAACCCAAAGCTCCGGAAATAATTACCGCAGCAGCCCTAAGTTCATCATTTGAAGCAGATTCAACAAGTTTTTCAACTGCAACAATTACCCTGTTTTCAATAATTTCGGTTATTAAATCATTTTTTTTCATATTGCATTAATACTAAATTTTTTTAACTGTTTTTACAAGTACAACTCTAAAAATTAGCCGTCCCAGTTTCAGTCAAATTTTGGCATTTCCTTCTTTTTGTAATACTTAAAATCCGTCGCATGACTGTTGGGCAGCTTTCCATCAATACGGTCGTTCTCTTTCTGAATCTGAAACTTAATCATTTCTTTAAATGCTGTCATCAGACATTCAGGATCACACTCCTTTGCAACCTTGCATTCCTGCATTTCCTTGATGAGGTAATAACATGTTTCAATGGTAGAAACACATTCCGGACTCGGTTCCCTCTTAAAAGTAAAAATACTTGTATAACTTCCACTGAAAGAAACTTTTGGCAAAGCCATAATATTTGTGCTGAGACGAATCATCTTTTTAGAACAAAACCATGTCGAATCTATAATAATTG
Organism: Treponema sp.; assembly: GCA_045597415.1. GTDB lineage: Bacteria > Spirochaetota > Spirochaetia > Treponematales > Treponemataceae > Treponema_D. Next base: position 21,522 of record JAZLKD010000012.1, read on the forward strand.
CCAGAAGCTTACGGTTACCGATTTCTTCCCTGAAACCTTCTTTTTTGTTCGTCCAGGCATCTTCACCAGGATACAGAAGAACAGGATAATACTGAGGATCAGCCAGCAACTGGCACAAACGTTCATTTTTGGTAAAATCAATTCCCATGATTATTTCAGAATCAATAAGGCCGGCATGAGCAATTCGTCCGGTTCCTGTCCGCTGCCTTTTGGCTTCCTTAGGGTGCATCAGAAAAACAAACTTTATCCCCGGATCAAAAGGAGTCATATACCTGCAAAAACAGTTGTCCAAAGGCCGGCAACATTTGTAACACATTTCACGCATGTTCAGAAGTTTACAAAAAAAATGGACTGCCCGCAATGGACAGTCCATCAAAGTAATTGCAACTAAAAATTATTTTGCATTACTATTGCCAATTTGCTTGTTGTAATCAGCACCAATTCCAGAAGGAACTTTGCCTGTTGTTTCGAACAAGCCTTTAAGGTCAAATACACCCTGTTCATTACGTGGAATACGGTTGAATGTTTTACCATCTTCTTTGTATCCCAGCTGATAAAGTGATGTATCAATATTTACAAATGCATCTTTTGCATCAAGAACAGTTCCTGCTTTGTTTGTTGTCTGAGCACCGTTAAAGAAGAAGTTGTTATCTTTCGCGAGGCTTGGCATTTCTCTGTAGCTGTCACCTGCTCCACCATTGAATGAAAGAACACCGTCAGCCTGGAACATACGTGGATTTGTTTCTTCCTTGCCTTTTCCGTAAAGAGAAATATTGTAGTTACCATTACCAAATACAGTTACACGTTCAAGAATAAGGGCAGGGTTAGAGTTACAGGTTACACCGTTAACACCATTTCCCCATGAAAGTGAATCACGAAGAACATGTTTAATTGGAATACCGTCTCCACCAAGCTTAAATCCGTTACCGTCACCTTTACCAGTTCCGTCAAGTTTTGTACCGTTTGCATAACAGATACAGTTATCAAGAATAACGGCACCGATTGGACCAGTTTCAACTTTTGAGTACAAATCCCATCCGTCATCAACGTTGTGGTGAGATACACAGTTACGGAATACATTTCCGTTTCCTGATGTCAGTTTAGAAGCAAAACCGTCGGCATTGTTCTGAGCAGGGTCAGCGTTACCGAAAGATTCACAACCGTAAACAAGGTTGTCATGTGGCCATTTTTCAAATGGTTCAGCAGAACGACCTGCAATCTGAATACCTGTATCACCATTAAGGTAAGTATCTACCATCCACAATTCGTTGTAAGAACCACCAATTTGGATAGCTTTTACATCATCTGGAGATTTTGTTACGTCAATATTTTTAATTGTCCAGTAATCACCAAAGATGTTGAAAGCAGTTACCTTAACTTTTGCACGTGAGAAGTTAATTACTGCACGCTTACCTCTTTCAGCAATAAGAGTTTTTCTCTGTTTTGCAGTACCGTTGTTTCCGCGTTCAATTTCAAGACCTTTATCCATGAAGTATTCACCTTCTTTGAGGACGATAGTCTGACCAGGTTTTGAATAGATAATGGCAGTGTTAAGGTCCAGAGGAGCTTTTTCAGAACCATCACCGAATACATCACCCTGTGGAGTTACATAAAGAACATCTTTCATTCCGTCATATTTAATGCCTTTGAAAGTCTTTACATAAACAGAATGTGTATAAGTTCTTGAGTGATAGTCTTCTACAAGTTCCTGAGCTTCATCATCCCACTGTCCAATAGCATGTTTTGGAGCAGGTTTGAATGAATCATCCGGGTCGAATGTAACTTCAAGGTCATTTGAACCTTTGTTGAGTTTAATTGTTTTCTTGTAGTCTGTAGATTTTCCGAGTCCCTGTTCAACAACGATTTTTTCATTCTTTACAAGAGTTTTGTCACCATTTTTAATAGTGATTGTACCTGTACAGTTTGCAGTAAATACAAACGGGAACTTTTGGTCATACCATGTTGTCGGACAGTCAATTACAGTATTGAGCTGAACAAGTGTTGGAGGCTCTGGAATTGGAGCCGGGTCTTTTTTAGGGTCAGTGATTTTCAATTCAATGTCACTGAAAGTTGCATTACAACCACGGGCAACAGCAAAACCAAGATAGATATGATCTTTATCGAGCTGAAGGAGTTTTACATTTTCATTGTCATACATTGTAAATGTATTTTTGTAACCTTCAGATTCAATTTCTTTCTTGTAGATTGCGTGATAACCAGTATTGTCTTTTTTAAGAGTTACACGATAAACGTCACCTGTTTTTACAGCATCACTAGACTGATCATAGCTGAATGCATAGTTCTTGCTGATGGCACTTGCTTTAATACCAGCATCACCTTTTGCAATCAGTTCATCTGTAAGACCTTCAACAAAGCGGGCACCTACACCATTTTTGATTTCTTTCTTAGAACCATTGATATGAGTTGTAAACTTACGTGAAATAAGTCCTGCCGAGTTGTTGTAAGCAATCATCATAGGCTGTCCGTCTACACCAAGGCGGTCAATTGCCAGAAGACCAAAACCTTCCTGACCGTCTGTCATAGGGTTATGATAATCAACAGTTACAGTAGCAGTAAGTTCAAAGTTTTCTTTCTTAGGATCAATAACGGTGTAATAGAATGAAATACCGTCAAAGAATGATTCAAATTTACCACCCTTTTCCTGGATGTTCATGGTTTTTGGATCATAAGTGCAAGATTTGAGAGTGAATTTAAGATCGTTTGGATCAATCATTTCCATTGTGTTGATACCAACCTTTGTTGAAGTACCAAACTCTGTAAATTTCCATTCACGTTCAACTTCTGCCTTAACCAGTTTATGAATAGATTTAGAAGCAACAGATTCACTTCCACGAACAGCAGCAACAGAAATATCTGAATAAGTACCAGCCTTAAGACCAGTAATGCTTGCAAACAATTCCTGACCTGCATCGATAGATTTCACTGCACCTGATGCATCTGTGTAGGAAAGAACATATTTTTCTGCTTCACGAACCATTGTCCAGCTTGCATCAATACGGCCGTTTCCTTTATTCAAAAGCTGAACAGTTGTCTCTGTCAGAGGAAGAGAAAATTTAAATTCTTTTGTTTCAGAGAATTTTTTTACAGCTTCGCCTTTCTTTTCAAGAACTACATGAAATTTGTAAACACCACTTGCAGGCGGAACAAATTCAGCATGTTTTGCATCTTTACGGGTTTTTCCAAATGGAGCTTCTTCGGCTTTTCCAGCAGCAGAAACCATTATTACTTTACCGGACATACCAGCTTCATTTGTAAAAGCATTGAATTTTACAGAAATTTCTGCAGGATTATCACCAAGACTGATTTCTGTAATTTCAGGATCTTTTACTTCATTCCATGCTTTTTTCTGAGCACTTACAGTTGAAACCGCAAAAAATGCAGTCAATGCAAGAACCAGTTTAAGTACAGACTTTTTCATCGACTTCTCCTTTTTGTAGCTTTGCCGTTTTCAGGCAAATTAAACAATATGTCAATTTATAATATACAACAATTTTGCCAATTAATCGCTACAAAATAACGCATTTTATATACAAAAAAAGCGCAGGTCAGACAGGCCCGCGCTTTTTTTCCCCTCTTTTAATTAGCAGCAATAACTAATTATTTACCAACTGAAATCTGATAAATATTGATACCTGATTTCTTTGAATATACTGTGTAAACTCCATCAGCAGGAGCTTTGAAAGAACCTTCTGAAGCGATTGTTCCAGCCTGTCCGTCAACGTCCATTGGCAATTCTTTTACAGTTTTTCCTTCAGCGTCAACACATACAAGTGGACGAACTTCTGTTTTTGAACCTGAGTTTCCCCAGATTGTTACTGTTTCACCAGCTTTTGCAGGGAAAGAGATTGAACGGTAATCAGGTTTACCAGAACCATTCAATTTAACAGCAGCAGTAAATTCGATTGAACCATCCTTTGTTTTGTGAAGTGGTTTCTTTTCTACAGTAAGGTTCTTTTCAGAATTTGCATTGAGAACGAAACCGTCTTCTTCCTGTGTAACTTCAGTGATTTCACCTGGTTCAAGGTCGTTAGCACACATATAGCCTTCTGCAAAAGAGAAAGCACCCATAAACATAACAGCAGCAACAGCAGCGATTTTTGTAATCATTTTCATAAAATGACCTCCATTTACTTTTGTCTATATATGACAATTTTTAAATTTCAAATTAGTTACATAATTTCAACAAATTTTTGTAACAATAAGAGTATATATAAAAACATTATATTGTTTCATAACATATTTTGTTCAAAACCGACACCATAATTTTATAATGTATGTTTTTTAGCATATTTTTTAGAAAATTTGGTAAAATAAACCAGCTATGAACATTCTTTCAATAAATAATCTGACAAAACAGGGCCGTGATGCACCGCTTTTTACAGAAGTAACTTTTGGACTCAATGAAGGCGACAAGGCAGCCATCATCGGCCGCAACGGAACCGGCAAATCCACAATGCTTGCCACCATTGCAGGCATACTCCAGCCGGATGAAGGTCAGATTGTCATCAATAAAGATTCAGGTGTCAGCTTTCTGGGACAGAATCCCCTTTTTGAAAAAGAAGACACAATCCAGCAGCATATTTTTAAAAGCGACTCTCCAAAACTTGCTAAAATCCGCGAATATGAAGAACTCTGTCTTGCCATGGAACAGGGACTTAACGCAGGACAGCAGAAGAGATTTGACGAACTTACCGGCGAGATGGACAAAGGCGACCTCTGGAACTACGAAAGTCAGGTACGTTCAATTTTAAGCACCCTGGGCATAAAGGACATGACCCGCAAAATGGGCACCTTAAGCGGCGGAATGGTCAAAAAAGTAGCCCTCGCCCAGGTTCTTGTTGAAGATACAAAACTCCTTCTCCTTGACGAACCTACAAACCACCTGGACATGAAAACCATCAGCTGGCTCCAGGATTATCTCCACGACACAAAACGAACAGTTTTAATGGTAACCCACGACCGTTATTTTCTTGATGCAGTATGTGACAACATCTACGAACTTGCCCGCAAAAAACTCAAGCTTTATCAGGGCAACTATTCCACATTCCTGGAAAAAAAGGAAATTGAGGCCGAAATTGAAGAAAACACGGAACGCCGTATTGAATCAGTCCTTCGCTTTGAACGTCAGTGGCTCCACCGCGCACCATGTGCCAGAGGAACAAAAATCAAAGCCCGGATTCAGCGTGACATGGAGCTCATCAACAGAGAAAAAGTCAAAAAAGAAAAAGGCTTCAGCTTTGAAGTTGCAGGCCGCCGGCTTGGAGGCAAAATCCTTGAACTGGACTCCATTTCCAAAAATTACCCCAAAGGCTACGTTTCCAGCGCAGATGAGGAATCTCCTTCTTCTTTTGTTCCGGTTATCCGCGATTTCTCCTACAAATTCAGCAAAGGAGAAAAAATCGGCATTTACGGCGGCAACGGAACTGGCAAATCCACACTCCTCAACATCATCACCGGAGCACTCCAGCCAGACAGCGGAACAATCATCAAAGGCGAAAATACCTTCTTCGGCTACTATCAGCAGAACCCTCAGTTCAAAAACCTTGGCATGACCGTTCTCGAATACATCAAGGAAGCAGCTGAACTTGTACACCGCAACGACGGCAAAGATTTAAGTGCAACCCAGTTTCTCAAGGAATTCGGATTTGAAGGGCGCATCATCAACAGCATGCTCAGCACATTAAGCGGTGGTGAGCGCAAAAGGGTTTTCCTCATCAGACTCCTCATCACAAATCCAAATTTCCTCATTCTCGACGAACCTACCAACGATTTTGATATTTTTACGATGAATGTTCTGGAGCAGTTTCTGCTGGATTACAAGGGCTGTCTTCTGATAGTCAGCCACGACCGCTATTTTATGGACAAAATTGCCGACACACTTTTTGTAATGGAAGATGACGGATCAGTTTCAGGATTTACAGGCAAATGTTCCGAACTTCTGGAGCTTAAAATACAGCAGGAAAAAGCGGCAAAAGAGAATAAAGGTGGGGAAAGACTTCCCCTCGCTGCAGAAAGAGAGGTTTCGCCAGGCTCAACCACTCCTTCTTCCGCTACCCCTTCTAACGGGGAGAGCCCCGTAACGCCCCCGACTGCCAGAGTACGCCGGCGTACCTACAAAGAGCAGAAAGAATTTGAAACCCTCGAAGAAGAAATTTTTATCCTGGAATCAGAAAAAGAAGAACTGGAACAGCAGATGACTTCAAGCGATTTTTCAATCGTGCAGAAAGCCGGCGACCGTTACAAAGAAATAGAAAAAAAATTAGCGGCCGATTACGACCGCTGGGGAGAACTGGCTGAGCTGGGAGAGAATTAAAGTACACTCTTCAAAAACTGCTGGAGACGTTCGCTTTTTGGATTGTTGAAGATTTCTTCTGGGGAACCTTCTTCTACAATGTTTCCTTTTTCCATAAACACAACTCTGTCAGCAACTTCACGGGCAAAACCCATTTCATGAGTTACAACAATCATTGTCATGCCTTTGTCAGCAAGGGCTTTCATTACGGCAAGAACTTCACCAACAAGTTCAGGATCCAGTGCCGAAGTTGGTTCATCAAAAAGCATGATTTTTGGTTCCATGGCAAGGGCACGGGCAATGGCAACACGCTGCTGCTGACCGCCGGACAATCTTGAAGGATATTCATCTGCTTTAGAACCAAGTCCAACCATTGCCAAAAGTTCAAGAGCCTTAATTCTTGCTTCTGCCTTTGGCATTTTTCGCACGCAGGTTACGGCAAGCATTACATTTTCTGCAACAGTCAGATGTGGAAACAGATTAAAACGCTGAAAAACCATACCCAGATCAAGCAAAAGTTTTCTCTCTTCTGATTTTGGCAGTTCAAAAATTACTTTTCCGTCTTCTTTATGAAGCATCAAAGTTCCCTGGATTGAAATTCTTCCTGTATCGATTTTTTCAAGTCTGTTGAGAGTACGCAAAAAAGTTGATTTACCTGCACCTGAAGGTCCGATGATGCAGACTACTTCCTGCTGCTTAACATTAAGATCAACCTTTCTCAAAACATGAAGGTCACCAAAAGATACATCAATTCCTTCTGCGTTGATGATACAGTCACCCAATTTTTTTTCACTCATTTTATCAACGCTCCTTATCTGATGTAGTCAGAAAATTTCTTTTCTGTTTTGTTGAATATTAATGTAAACACAGCAGTGATAATCAGATAGAGAATCATAGCCGGGAAATATACAAGTTCATTACCGCTGGAAGAAGCAATACTTCTTGTAATTTTTGTAATATCTTCAAGGGCAATAATAGATACAAGGGAAGCATCTTTTAATACCATGATAAATTCATTACCAATAGCAGGAATCAGCGGGCGGATAGCCTGTGGAATAATTACATGCACCATTGTCTGAAAGTAATTCAAACCGAGAGCATGACTGGCTTCGTACTGACCATTATCAATAGACTGAATCGCAGCACGAACATATTCTGCCATATATGCAGCAGAGTTTAACGAAAAAGCAATGAAGGCTGCTAAAAATTTATTGTCGATCTGCAGGGCTGGACACATTTTTGGCAGTGCATAATACAAAAAATAAAGCTGCATCAAAAGTGGTGTTCCACGGAAAAAGAAAATATATGCTCCACAGATTTTATTAAGCAGCTTGTTTTTGGAAATTTTACCAAGTGCCAGAAAAAGACCAAAGAAAGTACCGGCAGAAACGGATGTAAGAGTCAGAAGGATAGTAATTTTAGCACCATCAAGAAGAGCAGGAATCCATCCAACGATTTTTGTAAGCATTTGTTCCATACAGGAATACTCCTTTGTAAAAAATATGAGGTGAAACTGCCACACAAAATGACAGCCCACCTTTAAAATCAAGAATTATTTTGCGAGAAGATCAGCACCAAAGTATTTTACAGAAACTTCAGCAAGTGAACCGTCTGCTTTTACAGCAGCAAGAGCTTCATTAACTTTTACGAGAAGAGCTTCGTTGCCTTTTTTTACCGCAATACCAAAGAATTCATCAGCTTCGCCAACCCATACAGATTTGTATTCTGAATCTGGACCGAGGTAAGCAGCACTAACAAGAGCATCAGAAACAACTGTATCAACACGACCGAGTTTCAATTCATCATAAGCATTGATAACTTTGTCATATTCACATTTTTCAAAAACAAGACCTGCGGCAGCCTGTTTTTCCATAAAAAGGTCAGAAGTAGTTTCTGCCTGGTAAGCAACTTTAAGATTTGTAAGATCCTGTGGACCTGCTATGTTAAGAGTAGAATCTTTTCTGAGGATGATAGCCTGACCATTTCCAACATAGGCGTCAGTAAAATCCATAGATTCAAGACGTTCAGGTGTGATTGTAGCAGCAGAAATTACAGCATCGTATTTTGAAGTTTCAAGACCTGCAAAGATTCCGTCCCATGCTGTATCGATGATTTCAAGTTCAAGATCCATTTTGCCGGCAAGAAGTTTAGCCATTTCCATATCAAAACCAAGAGGTGTTTTGCCATCTGCGTCATAATATTCCAGTGGTGGATAACCAATTTCTACACCAACCTTGAACTTACCTTTTTCAATAGTAAATTCACCCTGTTCAACTTTTTTACTGCAGCTTGCAAAACCAAAAATCATTGCAGCAGCAGAAAGAATTGCCATAACCTTTTTCATATTTTCCTCCAATATTTATCAGGTATAAATAAAAAAAGGGCATTGCAATTTTGAAAACAGCACTGCCCTCTTCATATTTTAATTTTAGGAAATATAAGAAATTAGGTCAATATTTATGCATTTTAAGAAAAGATCCCTGAGTTTTTCTCGAGACCACTGAAAAAGTCCCATAAAGACTGAATTTACAAACACCATTTGAATAAAGTAAAATTTATTCAGGTGGTGTTTTTTTATGCTCAAGACACAGCAAGAATTGAATTTCAGTCCATATACAGATTTGTATGAAA
>JAZLKD010000013.1:0-91975 GCA_045597415.1 Treponema sp.
GTCAACAAAAAAAAGAGGTTCGAGCGAAGCAAGAACCTTTCATCCCAAAACCCACCGGGGTTCTGAGGGGCAGGAAGCCCCTGAGCGGTGCCGCGGGTGAGAGGGGGTTTGGGGGAGAGAGTGCGCTCGCTTCCGAGTAGGGCGCCCTCTCTCCCCCAAAAAAACTACTTATTAAAATAAAAATCAATTCCAGTTTTTGCAGCAACTTCTTTGTGCTGCTTATCCAGATAATCCATGACATGATCAATCATAGCCTGTTTTGGATCCGCACAATCTTCCGGCAAAGTTGCCAGATAATCCTTGCGGAACTGCTTACAGTCGATAACCGGACTTGCGGCAAAAATATACTCACAAGGTTCGCAATAATCAGCCAGCATATCTTCAATATCGTCCATGTTAATGTTAAGAACGCTGTTGTTAATGGAAACAAGAAGCATGCAGTCAAACATTCTCAGATAACTGTCAATTTCTTTAAGACCGCGTCGTGTTTCCGGATGACCAGGACGATAGCGTGTACCAGAAGGGAATACAAGAATTACTTCCCCTTCCCTCTTGCACTTGTCCATAGCACGCATCGAAGCAAGATTGATTGTTCGCGCACGTTTTTCTTCAGCCTTAGCTTCTTCTTCAGACAAACCGCTGGCCATTGCCTTATCCAGGGAACGTGTCGGATAAATTACCACACGTGTAAAACTTTCAGCCAGGGCACGAACCATCGGATCAGATTCATTCAGTTTCATTCCCGCAATGGCAACAACTCTGTCAGCATAGTCTTTTCCGTCAGCGCCAAAATCTTTTTCGTGTTCAAGAAGGTACATCAGGGCAGGAAGGTCTGCATTTGAAAAGTGTTCCATCAAAATAAGACCGCTTTTTCCGCCTTTTACAGCTTCAAAAAACTCCTTAAAGTGCTCTTTTCCTTCAAGATGAGCACCCGGAAGAGTGTTTTCGGCAACGATTGTATCCATTACCTTTCTTGTGTTTGGATTTGCTTTCTGATAAACGTTAGTCTCGTCGATTTTTGCTGCTGCAACCGAAAATTTTGCCAGTTCTGCAAAATATGGTGCATATCTGTCACGTAATCTCTGACCCATAAATTCCTCGAATAAAAATAATAGTCTTTACATTGTAAGAGTGAACTATTTTATTTTCAAGTGTAAACATTTTTGAACCAAAGGTCCTTCGCTGCCTGAAACAAAATTTTCAACAGCGCAAAAAATCGCCCGGCGCGATTGCGACACAAAAGTCCCAAAAGAAACACTATCCGCCATTCTGAAGCAAAAAGTAGCTTTTAACTGTTCAATTTTGCCACACCTTTATAGCAGTTTGTGCAGCCGGTAATCATTACATGTTTTTTCCCTTCTGTGCGGTTAAAAAGGCGGGCTATCAGGTAACCTTCAACAGGCACTTCTTTATGACATACAGGGCAGGCTCTTTTGACTCCCACTTCTTTTTTAGGATAACAATGAGGGCAGCCGTTTACTGTCATGCGCTGATCAGGAGTATTCATTGGACGATAAATTTTTGAATACATATCTTCATTTTGTGCCAGAGGAGTACTGCACATAGGACATGTTACAAAAGTTGTATTGCCTTTTTCATCTTTCTGAGTACGCAAAGTCCTGTTAACATGATCATTTTTATCCTTCGCCACCAGTTTCTGATAACCGAGGAACAATAAAACCAGAAGACAGACTGCTCCACCAATAAACAAATAATCCATAAATTAAGTATAAATTTTCTTAGCGAAATTTGTACAGTTGGTTTATAATTTTAAACAGTAAAACTTGGAGAATTTATTATTATGGCAGGAAATAAACGAAATTTTGGAGATTCCGGCTTTGTCATGGACAAAAATTTTAACGTTCTTGACGGCGACAAAGAATTTCAGCAGTTTTTTAATGTTGATATTCCACATATTAATCTGGCAGATTACATTGAATCCTCTGATATCAAGAATTTCAATTCTTTTCTTGAAAATTACACAGAAGCCAATTCTACACCATATTTTATCTCAGCTGTAAAAATTGAAAAAATTCAGCATTTCTGTGTTTTTTACATCATCAATGCCTTCAACAATCAGTTTACACTCCGTCTCAAAAACGTATCTTCACTTTTAGGCAGCCACAAAGAACCACAGCTGAACAATTCCATCGTTGCATCTGCAATGTACGGATCAGAATCTTTCTATTTTATCTTTGACGGTGAAAAAATCCGGCTCAGCAACCTTAAAGACGGCGTTACACTTTTTGATGACATTTTCCCTAAATTCCGTGATTACTTTATTTCAAATTTCAAAATCAACATGGAACAGAAAGATGCCTACATGCAGCTGGAATATTTTATTGCCCAGACTTCCTTCATGCAGGCCAATAAAGGGTACAAACTCCTTGTTCAGGATGGAACTTTCATTTCAATCCGAACTGCAGAAACACGCATCAACAATCAGCGCATCCTCATGGGATTAATGACCAATAGTGCCGACCTTATCAGTAACAACAACGAATTTACAGAAATCAAAGACGGTCTTACAGGGCTTTTCAACAAAAAAACAATTACAGAAAAAGCAGTTCAGAAGTTCAACAGAAACAAAGCTGAAGCAACACTGATCATTATCGATCTTGATAAATTTAAAGAATGTAACGACACTTACGGACATGCTTTTGGTGACAAGGTTCTTGTTGCAGTTTCCAACGTTATTAAAGAAGCAGTCGAAGGAGTGGGAATTGCCGGCCGCATCGGTGGTGACGAATTTATGGCCATCATCGACAAAACTGAAGAAGAAGATATCAGAAACGTTACCCGCAATATCCGTCTCGGCATTCAATGGTCAATTCCTGCTATTGAACCTGACAGCATCGTCACATGTTCCATGGGAATTTCCCGCTGTCCTAAAAACGCCCAGACTTACGAAGATTTATTTGCCATTGCAGACAAATGTCTTTATGTTGCAAAAAACAAAGGCCGCAACTGCTATGTAATCTACAAGCCTGAAATTCACGACAAACTTTTCGAAAATCAGGAAAAAAACAGCAATGATATGCTCAGCGGCCACACTTTCATGAACAGTGCCATTATTCAGACAAAAATTGCCACTACACTGTATCCTGCCAGCAAAGAAAAAATTCCTCAGGCAATGGATGAACTTATAAAATATATGGGACTTTCAAAAATGACAGTCTACAGTCCGGAAGGAAAAGTTATTTATATCCGCGGTGTTGATGACATCGATGTGCGGAAAGGAAAAATCACCGGCAATTATGCACGATTCTTCAACGACTGCGGTTTTATGCATCTGGACAATACAAGCGTTTTCTCAACAATTGACCGCGACAGATACGAAATTTATCTCTCTGCAAATATTGCTTCTACCATTGAAATTATGTGCAAGGATGAAAACGGCAAAGACCAGGCATTAATCTGCTTTGACATTTACAAACCTGCCCGCTCCTTTGACAAAGAAAAAATCGTATTTGCAATTTCCATGGCAAAAATAATCGCCGGTCTGATTTGATTGTCACAGTCTGAGTTCTAAAAAAACAGGCTATGTCCGTAAAAATAAAAACCTCATCTGCAAATCTTCTTCTATATAAAAAGCAAATCTGCTATAGTAATAGAGAATTTTTCAAACAACATTTTTTAGGAGTATTCCATGAAAGTAATGGTTATTGGTAGCGGCGGACGCGAACACACAATCAGCTGGAGACTTGCTCAGTCATCTAAAGTAGACGAAGTTATCTGTGTACCAGGTAACGGCGGAACTGCAAAAGAAGCTAAATGCCGCAACATCAACCCAAAAGATGAACTTTCCCTCGAAAACCTTTCACTTACAGATGCTGCAGTAAAAATCGCAACTGCAGAAAAAGTTGAATTTGCTGTTATCGGACCTGAAGATCCCCTTGCTGACGGTATTGCAGATGCTCTCTGGAACGCAGGAATCCCGACAACAGGTCCAAAGGCAAAAGGCGCTGCCCTTGAAGCTTCAAAAGACCTTTCAAAAGTTTTCATGAACAAATATGGTGTTGCATGTGCAGACAGCGCAACATTTACAGATAAAGAACAGGCTCTTGCATACGTTCGTTCAAAGGGTGCTCCGATTGTTGTTAAGGCAGATGGTCTTGCAGCAGGAAAAGGCGTAGTTGTTGCAAAAACTCTTGAAGAAGCAGAAAACGCCGTTGTTGACCTTATGGGAAATCTCGGAGCTGCAGGTGCAAAACTTGTTATCGAAGAATACCTCCAGGGGGTAGAAATTTCTGTACTTGCTGCAGTCAGCGTAAATCCTGCAGATACTTCAAAAGCCTGTATCAAGCCTTTCCTCCCTGCCCGCGACCACAAAAGACTTCTTGATGGAGCTCAGGGACCAAATACTGGCGGAATGGGAGCTGTTTGTCCTCTTTCTGACGTTACAGAAGAAACAATGGCACTCTTTAACAAAAACATCCTTGAACCAACCCTCAAAGGCCTTGTTGCAGAAAACATGGATTACCGGGGATTCATTTTCTTTGGTCTTATGATTACAAAAGATGGTCCAAAGGCCCTTGAATACAATGTTCGTCTTGGAGATCCTGAAACACAGGCTGTTCTTCCTTTAATGGATTTTGATTTTGCAGAACTTTGTGAAGCAATCATGAACGGCACCCTCTGTGATTTCGATATGAAATGGAAAAAAGGATTCCAGTGTGCTCCTGTTGCAGTAAGCGGCGGATATCCTGGAAGCTACCCTAAAGGAAAAGTAATTTCTTTTGATCAGGCTAAAATTGATGCAGCCGGTGCAAAAGTATTTATTGCAGGAGCCATTGAAGACCGTCGTTCTGCTGACAAACACCTGATAACAAGCGGTGGACGCGTTCTTGCCTGTTCATGTTTTGGTTCAACTTTCGATGAAGCATGGAAAAATGCTTACGATGCAATGGCTGGCATCACTTTTGATGGCATGCAGTTCCGAAAAGACATCGGGCTTCCTGGTGCTGCTGAATCAAACTGATTCAAACCACAAAATAAATAACTGCTTATAAAAAGCCGCTGCGGTTTCAATTTTCTTACCGCAGCGGCTTCTTTATTGACTTTAAAACATAAATTCCGTAAAATGCAAATCACTTGCAATTTCATGGGGGTCAAGTGATTTCAACTTCATACAAAACAAAAACCAAAGATCTTATCAATGAATTCATCCTTTCTCACAAGGATACTACGTTCAATGCATCCCAGGTTTACGACTATTTAAAAGCCCGCGATGCAACTGTAAATGTAACAACCATTTACCGCAATATTGAACGGCTTTGTGAACAGAATATTCTCATCAAACGCAAATCTGACTCCGATGATTCCTTTCACTATCAGGTTGTTGCTCAGGATTCCAACTGCACAAGCCACATTCACCTTCAGTGTTCATCCTGCGGCAAAATTTTTCACCTTGAATGTGATTTAATGACAACAATTCAATCCCATCTTTGGGAAGACCATAATTTTACACTGGACTGCAGACAATCTGTTTTGAAAGGATTGTGCAAGGACTGCAAAAAAACTGATCATCTTAATTAAAGGAACTTATCGTGAAAAACATCATTAAAAAAGGCTTTTTTCTGGCCACAACCCTGCTGCTTTTAATCTCATTTCTGTCCTGTTCAAAACTTCCGGCAAAATCTGGCAAAATCCAGGTTGTAACTACAATTTTCCCGGTTTACGACTGGGCAAGACAGATTATCGGGGACACTAACTCCATTGAACTTAATCTTCTTATAAAAAACGGCTCTGACCTTCATTCTTATCAGCCTTCTGTTGACGACATTATTTCCATCCACAAAAGTGACGTTTTTATTTTCACTGGAGGCGAATCTGATGACTGGGTTAGAGATGCAGTAGAATCAGGTGGTTCAGAAAAAACAATTTATGTAAATTTAATGGAACGACTGGGTTCTCATCTTGTTGTTGAAGAAACAGTCGAAGGTATGCAGAAACAGTCGGAAGATGAAAATGACAGCGAAGAACCAGAATACGATGAACATGTATGGCTCTCACTGGACAATGCTTCTTTTCTCTGCCAGTTTATTGCAGAGTCTTTTGCAGCAGCCGATCCTCAGAATGCGCCAGTTTACAAAGAAAATGCCGGCAGCTACATTGCAAAAATTTCCCAATTAAAAAGTCAGTATCAGAATATCTTTACTCAGACACGAAACAACACAATCATCGTCTGTGACAGATTCCCTTTCAGATATCTTGCAGATGAATTCGGTCTTGAATACTTTGCTGCTTTTTCCGGCTGTTCTGCTGAAACAGAAGCAAGTTTTGAAACAGTCGCTTTTCTGGCAAAAAAACTCGAAGAACTCAACAAAACTTCAATTTTCCGTCTTGAAACATCCGGCAACAAACTTTGCGAAACAATCATCGCCAATGCCAAAGCATCAAACTGCTCAATTGTGAGTCTTGATTCCATGCAGTCCACAACCTTAAAACAGGCTCAGGAAGGCAAAAACTATCTGGACACAATGAAATATAACCTGGAAAAAATCTCAGAATCGGTAAAATAAAATGTATCAATTAAAATGTCAGGATTTAACATTAGGATACGACTCAAGAATTATCGTCAGCGGTTTAAATTTTGAAGTCGAAGAAGGAACTTATCTCTGCATCATCGGAGAAAATGGTTCCGGGAAATCTACATTGATGAAAACAATTCTCGGTCTCCATAAACCGCTGGAAGGCTCAATTTCAACAGGTTCAAACCTTTCTCCAACTGAAATCGGCTACCTTCCGCAGCAGACAGAAGTTCAAAAAGATTTTCCTGCAAGTGTCAGAGAAATCGTAATCAGCGGCTGCCAGGCTCGCATGGGCTGGAGACCTTTCTACACAAAGGAAGAACATCTTCTGGCTGCCAGAAACATGGCAAAACTTGGCATTTCTCATCTGGCAAAAAGATGCTACCGTGAACTTTCAGGAGGACAGCAGCAGCGCGTTCTTCTTGCAAGAGCATTATGCGCCACACAAAAAATGCTTCTTCTCGACGAACCTGTAACGGGTCTTGATCCGTCAGCAACTCAGGAAATGTACGAATTGATAGAAGACCTCAATAAAGAAGGAATTACAATCATCATGATCAGTCACGATATTGATGCTGCCATGAAACACGCAACCCACATCCTTCACATTGATTCAAAAAACAAACCGTTTTACGGTACAAAAGAACATTTTATTCACTCACAAAATTGCCGCGATTGTGCGGATAAAATCAGGAAATTTTATGTTAGACCAGTTACTTCAGTACTTTAGTTTTCCATTTGTCCGCTATGCTTTTATAGTGGGAATTCTCATCAGCTTATGTTCAAGCCTCATTGGAGTTACCCTTGTTCTCAAACGCTTCTCTTTTATTGGAGACGGACTGAGTCATGTAGCCTTTGGTGCCATTGCCATTGCAAGCATTACAGGAGTATCAAACCAGATGTACCTTGTACTTCCGGTAACACTTCTTGCAGCCATTCTTCTGCTGTGGACCGGCAAAAATACAAAAATCAAGGGAGATGCAGCTATTGCCATGATCAGTGTAGGTTCCCTGGCACTTGGCTACCTTCTGCTTAATATTTTCAATCCGCCGGCAAATCTTGCCGGAGATGTATGTTCCACACTTTTTGGTTCAACTTCAATTCTGACACTCAAATTCGGCGAAGTTATACTTTCCTCAGTTCTTTCAATTCTTGTTATGCTGATTTTCATTTTCTTCTACAACAAGATTTTTTCTGTAACTTTTGATGAAGATTTTGCCCGTGCAGTCGGAACAAAAGCAAACCTTTACAATCTTTTTATAGCAATGATT
Source organism: Treponema sp. (assembly GCA_045597415.1). Lineage (GTDB taxonomy): Bacteria > Spirochaetota > Spirochaetia > Treponematales > Treponemataceae > Treponema_D. The sequence goes on from JAZLKD010000013.1 coordinate 7,805, forward strand.
ATCGCCGTAATCATCGTTCTCGGCATGAATCTTGTCGGCTCCCTTTTAATCAGCGCACTGGTAATTTTCCCTGCTCTTTCGGCAATGCGTGTTTTCAAAACATTTCTCTCTGTTACAATTTGTGCCGCTATTGTAAGCATAATCTGCTCAACTTCAGGTCTTTTGATAGCAGTTATGGGAGGAACTCCAGTAGGCCCTACAATCGTTGCCGCCGATATCACAGTTTTTGCAATCTTCTACATTCTTGGGGCAGTTAAAAAATGAAAAAAATTCTGACTTTGTTTGCTGCCCTATGTCTTTGTTTTATATCCTGCGCAAGAAAAGACCAGCCGGCCGCTAAAACTGAATCACCTGCAGAAAATACTGCTGAACCTGACCTTGATCTTACAAAAATGAGCGCAACCATGATTTATTCAAATGTGTTCAACATGATGCTTGATCCTGACTCTTTTGCAGGTAAAAGGATTAAATGTTCGGGATGGTTTGCATCAATGAAAGGTCCGAGAGATGAAGAAGTATATTCCGTAATTGTGCCTGATGCAACAAAATGCTGCCAGCAGGGGCTTGGATTCATGTTCAAATTTGAAGACGGACTGCCTCAAATCAACCAGAACATAACCGTAACAGGCACTTTTATAATTGAAGAACTTGAAAGCGGAATTATCTGGAGTTATCTGCAGGCTGAATCTGTAGAATTCTAAAGACCGAACCTGCACTCTTCTAATCTGTGCCGGAAACAATTTTCAGGCTGCCGGCACTGTTTTTACTGTACACTGAAAAGAAGATCTTCGTAACTTGGGAACGGCTTATATTCCTGTCCCAGAAGCGGTTCAATAGAATCTGCAGCTCCACGAACTTCTTCCATTGCAGGAATTACAGACTGCGCATAAAGTTTTGATTTTGCCAGAAGGTCTTTTTCATTCTTTGCTTCAGTATGTTTAACTTCCAGCTCCTGAGTTTTTTTGCCAAGAACTTTAAGATTTTCATTAAGCCCTTTTATGAGCTCTGTTCCAGCAAACTCAACTCCAAGTGCGCTGATTTTTGACGCAGTCTCTACAAGATCTCCCATATATTTAAAGGCTGAAGGAGCGATGTCTTTTTTAACCATTTCAAGCATTGTTTCAACTTCAATGTTGAGCACCTGACAGTATTTTTCAAGTTTAACATCAAAGTGGCTTTTCATTTCAATATCAGTGTAAATTCCCATTCGCTTGAACAGTTCAATATTTTTCTGATCAAGATAATGTTCCATTGCATCTGGAGTTGTGCGGTAATTTTTAAGGCCACGTTTTTCAGCTTCTTCAATCCATTCTTCACCATAGCCGTTACCATTAAAAAGAATTCTCCAGTGGGCCGTAATTTCCCGCTTAATCAATGACTGAAGGTCTGCATCAAAGTTTGAAGAACCTTCAAGTTCGTCCGCAAAAATGCGCAGTGTATCAGCAAGAATTGCATTGAGAATTGTATTCGGACCAGAAATTGAAAGATTTGAACCAACAGAGCGGAATTCAAATCTGTTACCTGTGAATGCAAAAGGAGAAGTTCTGTTGCGGTCAGTAGAATCCTTTGGAATTGAAGGAAGAACATCTACGCCAATAGACATTTTTTTGCTTGTGTTGTCGATATAATCTTTTTCATCCTTAATTGACTGAAGGATTGCTTCAAGTTCATCACCAACATAAATTGACATGATTGCAGGAGGAGCTTCATTGGCACCAAGACGGTGATCATTGCCGGCACTGGCAACAATAGCACGGAGAAGATCCTGATGATCATCAACAGCCTTGATTACGGCAGTAAGGAACAAAAGAAACTGGGCATTTTCCTGAGGAGTTTTTCCGGGAGCAAAGAGATTTTCCCCCTTATCTGTGGCAATTGACCAGTTATTATGCTTACCTGAACCGTTAACGCCTTCAAATGGTTTTTCGTGGAGAAGACAGATAAGTCCGTGTCTGCGGGCAACTTTCTTCATTATTTCCATAGTAAGCTGATTCTGATCGGCAGCAAGATTTGAAGTTGTAAAAATCGGAGCCATTTCATGCTGAGCCGGAGCGGCTTCGTTGTGTTCAGTTTTACAGTAAATGCCAAGTTTCCACAATTCTTCGTTCAAATCTTCCATATATTTGATGACACGCGGCTTGATTGCAGCAAAATACTGGTCATCCATTTCCTGACCTTTTACAGGTTTTGCACCAAAAAGAGTGCGCCCTGTCATTTTAAGGTCTTTACGCTGAGAATAAAGCTTTTCATCAACAAGAAAATATTCCTGTTCAGGCCCCATTGTTGTTGTTACATGAGTTGCTTCATTTTTAAAGAGCTTAAGAACGCGCAATGACTGTTCATTAAGGCTTTCCATTGACCGAAGGAGCGGAGTTTTTTTATCCAGAGCTTCACCTGTATAAGAGAAAAAAGCAGTTGGAATACAAAGTGTATGGTCTTTTACAAACGGATAAGAAGTCGGATCCCAGACAGTGTAACCGCGGGCTTCAAAAGTTGAACGTTTACCACCATTTGGAAAAGAAGAAGCATCAGGTTCACCTTTAATAAGTTCCTTACCGCTGAAAGACATAATGATTTTTCCTTCAGGAGCAGGTGTTAAAAAACTGTCATGCTTTTCGGCAGTAATACCTGTAAGAGGCTGGAACCAGTGAGAATAATGAGTAGCACCTTTTGAAATTGCCCAGTCTTTCATGGCTTCTGCAATTTCGTTGGCAACACCCAGTTCAAGAGGAACTCCCTTCTGCATTGTTTCTTTTAAAGCCTTATAACTGTTTTTAGAAAGGCGCTTTTTCATTTCACTTTCATTAAAAACCATGCTTCCGAAAATCTCAGGTACATTCACCATAATATCCTCACAGTCCGCGTCATTGCGTATTAAAATATTGCCGTCATAATACCATTTTGCAAAAAAAATTGGAATTATATGAAATATCTTTTGCAAACCCATAATTTTTTTTATTTCTATTTTTCAGACATATTCCTTCCCGTCTTCTGCTGCACTTTTCCAGCATATCTCATTGTTTTTCACCATTGAAATTTGAATATTCCAAAAGATGATATAAAATAAATATATTGGAGATTTTTTATGTTTTTTGAAAACTACCTTAAAAAATGGCTTTCAGAAGAATTCAGAAGCAGATTCATTGCAATTTTATCCGGCTATTTTGCCCTCGCCTACCATATTTTTATTTTCTGTGTTTTCTTAAAAGTAAAAGTACCTTTCATGGTATTTTTCAATGTGGGAAGTATTGCACTTTTTACCCTCAGCATTCTGATTATTACAATCCGCAAACGGGTCAAAATGCCATTTCTTCTGTCTACAGTTGAAGTTATTTTCCATCAGATTTTTGCACTTTACTTTTTAGGCGGTGAATCCAGTTTTCAGTATCTGATTCTCATCATCGGACTTTTACCATTCCTTGTTACTGCCAAAGATTTTAAGATTTCCATCCCTATTGGACTCTTTTCTACATCCCTCTTTATCGGATTAACAATTTTTGATTATAAAATTCCAGCCCATACAGTTATTTCCCAGGAATGGCTGCTGATTGTTAGGGGACTCAATATCGGCTCAAGTATGTCCATAATCCTTGCCATGATTTTCATTTTCTCATACATTTCCCAGCTCAATGAATCAGAACTTGAAAACCAGGTAAACAATCAGGCAAATGTACTTCAATCCCAGAACTACAAGATTATCGAAATTCAAAACAACACTATCATCAGTCTTTCCAACCTTGTTGAAAATCGCGACTCGGATACAGGTCACCACATTGTACGAACTCGGGAATATGTCCGGCTTCTTGCTACAAAAACCAAAGAAGCCAATGTTTATCGCAAAACCCTCACAAATCATTACATTGAGCTCCTGGTAAAATCAGCTCCAATGCATGATATCGGAAAAATTGTTGTTCCTGACAGCATCCTTAAAAAGCCTGGCAAACTTACCCCGGAAGAATTCAACGAAATCAAACGTCACGCATCAGAGGGTGGAAAAATCATCCGTGATGTTCTCGGCAATTCAGGCGATGAGGAATACATCAACATTGCCACAGAAATTGCAACTGCTCATCACGAAAAGTGGGATGGTTCAGGATATCCGTACAATCTCCGTGGTCCAAACATTCCGTTAAGTGCAAGAATCATGGCACTGGCAGATGTTTTTGATGCCCTTGTAAGTCCGAGATGTTACAAAGAACCGTTTACCATTGATGCGGCTATCGGAATAATCCAAGATTCCATTGGAACTCACTTTGATCCCGAACTTGCACGAATTTTCATCAATAACCGTGAAGGTCTGGAAGAAATCTATCACAAATATAAGGACTAAAAGTTCCTTAAAATCGTCAGTTTTGTCCTGGAGTTTTGTCCCGGCAGCTGACGATTTTTTTTGCAATCAGCCAGCCGGTAATTCCATAAACAATACCCAGAATCAATCCGCCAGCAACATCACCCGGCCAGTGAATGCCAACGTAAATTCTGCTGAAACTTATTAAAACTGCCAGTACAACAGACGGAATCCACAATTTTTTAGGTCCTGTCAAAAAAGCCGCCGTTGCAAATGCAAAAGAACAGCTTGTGTGGCCGCTTGGAAAAGAAGAATCAAGGGCAGGTTTCACAATGAGTTTTAAATCTTCAAGAATCAGATAAGGGCGGGGACGGTCAATCAGAGCTTTTAACGTCACATTGTTGATGATGAACATAACTATAAGAGCCAGACTTGCAGCAATACCGATGGAACGGGATTTTTTAAAACAAAGCAGAATTACCGACAGCAGTATCCAGATAAACCCGCCATCCCCAAGATGAGTAACCGGCACAAAAATCCAGTCTAAAAACGGGCACCTCACATAATCCTGAATAAAAAGAAGAATCGATTGTTCCATGAATACAATTATACAAAAAAAACCAGGCCCCGCAAAATGCGAATCCCGGCTATTTATAAAAGAGCCATCAACTAATAGCGTCTGTCATCTCAAACTTGGTCGGGAGGTCTCCTCCCAAAAAAAGATTTCTCCACTTCGGTCGAAATGACAAAATAGTTTCTAGCGAAGATCTTTCTTTTCAATAAGCCGGCCAAGCCGGCTCGTTCTGCAAAGAAGTTATTATCGTCTGCGTATTTACTAGCGTAAATCCGCAGTGCGAATCCAGTCCTGGTCTGTGTATGTTCGGTTTTCGCCGCCCATTGACCAGATGAATGTGTAGTTTCTTGTACCAAATCCTGAGTGTACGCTCCATGATGGGTTGATTACAGCTTCTTCGTTGTGCATGATCATGTGGCGTGTTTCCTGTGGTTCACCCATGATGTGGAATACAACGTCATCTTCAGGGAAATCAAAGTAGAAGTAAACTTCCATGCGGCGTTCGTGAGTGTGAGCAGGCATTGTGTTCCATGCAGAACCTTTTTCAAGGTGAGTCATACCCATCGAAAGCTGACATGTTTCAAGAATATCCGGATGGATGTACTGGTTGATAGTACGGTCGTTGATTTCTTCCATTGTTCCAAGGTGAACGTGGTTAGCCTGTTCATAAGTAATGATGCGGCTTGGGTATGTGCAGTGAGCTGGAGTTGAGTTCATGTAAAGCTTTGCAGGATTTTTTGAATCAACGCTTTCAAGAGTTACATCTTTTGTACCAGCACCAAGATAAAGTGCATCGTAGTGCTTGACTTCGTATTTTGTACCGTCAGCAACAACAATAGCGTCTCCACCGATGTTGATCATACCAAGTTCACGGCGCTGGAGGAAAAAATCTACACCAAAATCTTTCATTGCATCGATGTTTTTGTCCAGCTTGATTTTCTGGTCTACAGGCATTGCACCGAGAGTTACGATACGGTCAATGTGGCTGTAAACTGCGCTTACGTCGTTTTTGATAAAAATATTTGAAATCAAGAATTCTTTTCTGATTTCGTCAGTTGTCATTCGTTTGAATGGTTCTTTTCCAGTTGAATATCGGATATCCATTTTGTTTCTCCTATTAGGCATCAATTTTACCACAAAATAAATTTTTTTTTAACAGGGCGTCCCGCCGCAACCTGCAGTTGCGCCGTCGGAGTATTCCGCCTTCCGCTGCCGCTCCATTGCGAGGTAGTTTCGAGAACCTCAACCACCTCACAACTAAAGGGCTCCATGTTCCTGACGCAAAAAAAACTGTGCACTCTTTATTGTTTCTGATGCAGAATCTTATTTACTGCTTCCCGCATTTTTTTATAGGATTCACTTCCTCCATACTGGATTTTCTGAATAAATCCTACTTCGTAATATCCCAGGGCATTTCCTGCAGAGTGATTTGTAAACCCCTGATTGTATGGCCCCATAGTCAGAACAATATGAGGAACAAGACCTATTCCGATTCCCAGCTGAACAAGAGCCATGATAGCTTCATTTCCTTCAGTTTCAGCTGCAATTACAGGCCGGACATTTCTTGAAGCAGTCCAGGCATCAAAACGTTCCCTGGCAAGTCCTGTTTTCGGCAGAATCAATGGTACGGAACTTACAATATCCTGTGGTGAACCGGACACCTTTTCATACTCACCGCCGACACTTGCCGCAAACACAAGGGGAGTTCTTCTGACCGGCATACATTCCATTCCAGTGATTCCTCCTTCAGGAATTGCGGCAACGGCAATATCTGCCCTTCCGTCTTTAACTGCGCTGATTGCTCCTGCAGGATCCCCCGTTTCAATGGACAGATGAATTGCCGGATATTTTTCGTTCAGTTCTTTTAAAAATGGCGGCATAATGGAATAACAGGCTGTAACGCTGGCAAAAACCCTTAAAGTTCCTGACACGCCATCGCGTTTATTTTTATAGGCTGCCAGAAGGTCTTCCTTGTCAGCAAGACACTTGGCTGCAAAATCAGCAAAAGCTTTTCCGTCTTCCGTCAAAAAAACTCCCCTGTTGTTACGGTCCAGAAGATTTACACCGGATTCTTCTTCAAGGCGCGAAACAAGACGGCTCAAGGCGGACGGACTCAGATTTACCTGTTCTGCAGTTCTTGCAAAATGCAAAGTCTTAGAGAGAATTACAAAAGTATTCAGTTCAAAAAAATCCATTGCTTCATAATACCATAAAAATATTTTACTTTTTACAAAAAACAAACGATAATAGAAATAATTGAGTTATCATTTAAATACAGTGATTACTTTGGAAATAATTCTTCGGAGGAATATATGAAAAAGACATTTATCGTTCTTTCTGCAGCAGCCCTTGCCGCAAACCTTTATGCTTTTGATCCTGCTCCAGCCATTACAGTAACTGGTGCAATTTCAAGCTACACAAAAACAGATTATACAATCACAGAAAAATTCGGAGACTACTATCGTTCTCCAAAAGCAAAATACGTTCACGTTTTTGATGCAGCCGGAAAACAGATTGAAACTTCAGAACTTTCTATTAAAGATGTTCTCGTAGACAAAATCACTTACACTTACGATTCAAATAACAATCTTACAAATACTGTGTGCTCAGATGCTGACGGCAAAGTTCAGTGGAAGATTACTTCAGTTTACGACTCAAACGGCAACAAAACAGAAGAATCAGAATTCAACGCCGGCGATGTTCTTTCAAACAAATCAATCTGGAAACTTATTCCAGGCAAAACAAGTGAAGAATCTTACTACTCTGCAGAAGGAAACCTTCTCGGCAAAACAATCACAAAATTTGACGAACATGGCCGTATTTCAGAAGTAAACACATATTCGCCAAACGGTCAACTTGATGAACGCCGTTCATACACATACAACGATGCAAACAAACTTTCAGAAGTTACTTATTTCCACCCGAATGGTGTTCAGCAGAAAAAAGTTGTTTACCGCTTTGATTCTTCATACGCAGTAACAGAAGAACAGACATACAGCGGAACAAACAAACTCATCCAGAGAATCATTTACAAATATGACGCAGCCGGAAACATCACAAAAGCGACAACTTACACAGTTGCAGAAAAATTCGGCGGCACAGTAAATGAACTTACAGCTATCTGCGAATACGCATACAACTACGGTACAGGAAGCGCAGCTCCAGTTACAGCAGACGTAAGCAACGCAAAATAACGGCAAATCAGAACAATTTCAAAGTGGCTGTCCTAAAAGTTATCAAAACTTCAAAAAGGGCAGCCTTTTTTTATGGAAACTTTACCTCATAAAAACAACACATTTACAGATACAGCAATTTTTTTTACTATTATTTTTTACAAAACTAACCGATACTATAATGAATAGTAATTTCAAAAGAGGAATTTTATGAAAAAAATCGGTATTAAACTTGCAGACGGACAATTTTATCCAATCCTTGACGAAGGTACTCCTAAAAAACGAATGCTCGATCTGACAACTGTAAAAGACAACCAGACAAAAGTTCAGGTTGACCTTTACCGTTCTGAACTGGGCACAATGGAAGATGCCGAATATGTTGATACCCTTGAAGTTACAAACCTCACTCCACATCCAAACGGAGAACCAGAACTTCACCTTTCTGTTGGTCTGGATGAGAACAATGAACTGTCTGCCGAAGTTATCGATTCTGAAACTGGTGAAAAAAGTGAAATCCAGGTTCAGCTTGTAAACAGAACTCTTGCTGAACGTGATGCTTCCCCTGCCGATTTCAGTCTTTCAGAAGCTAATAATTCCACAGATGATACATTTGGTTTTGACTCTTTTGAACTTCCTTCTGATGAAAACACAGAAACAGTAATTACTGACGAACCTGCTGCAGAACCACAGGAAACAGCTGAAGAAATTGAAGTAAAAGATCCTACAGACCTTGATCCGATTATTCCTGAACAGATTTCTGCAGATGACGTTCCTTTCAGCTTTGATACAGTAGATTTAGATTCAATTACAGAAGAACCCGCTTCAGAACCTGCCGTTACAGAAGAACCTGATGTTGTTGACCCGGAAGAACCTGTTATGGGCGAAACTGCAATCAGCGAAGAAGAACTTTCCCTCGACAGCATTCTTGATTCAGTTGAGGAAACTCCTGCTGAAGAAACACCGGCAACTGAAGAACCTGTACTCGACGAACCTGCAGCTGATTCGGTAATGGAAGAAACAGCTTTTGAAGAATCAGTATTTGAAGAACCTGCAACAGAAGAACCTGTTCTCGACTCAACTGATTTTGAAGACATTTCAATTCCTGTTCCAGAAGAAACTGTAACTGAAGAACCTGCCGCAGAAACTGAAACTGCCGCAGAAGAACCTGCTTCTTTTGACGACTTTAACCTGGATACCCTTACAGAAGATACAGCTTCAACAACCGACGAACCTGTCATTGAAGATATTCCTTCGGAAGAAACTGTTGTGGAAGAAGAAATTACTTTTGACGAACCTGCAGTGGAAGAATCTTCATTTGAAGAGCCTGCTGTGGAAGAAGTGACCATGGACGAACCGGCTCCTCAGGAAGAAGCTGCAGCTGAAGATTCAATCCTTACAGAAACTTTCTCATTTGATGATATTCCTGTTGAAGATTATGAAGCTCCTGCAGAAGAAACAGTTTCAACTGATGAAACAATTTCTGCTGAAGAACCGTCTTTTGAAGATATCCCTTCTGAAGAACCTGTTGCAGAAGAAGAAATTACTTTTGACGAACCTGCAGTGGAAGAATCTTCATTTGAAGGGCCTGCCGTGGAAGAAACAGAAATTACAGATACAGCATTCGATGAACCTGCAATTGGAGAAACAACTTTTGACGAACCTGCTGCAGACAATTTTGCAACAGATGACATTACAGTTACTGATGACTTTGGTTCAGCAGACGAAAGCCTTGATCTGCCTGACTTTGGCGACCTGGACACAGATTTTACATCTTCAACAGAACAGGAAACACAGAACGACTTCTCTGACGTTGATTTCTCAACCGATGATGTTTCTTCAGATTCAACATTCACAGAAGAAGAATTCTCTATTCCTGACTTTGGCGATACATCAGACACATTTACAACAGAAACAACAGGACTTTCCGGAGTATTTGATGATCCGACATTTGACGAAGATCCTGTTTTCACAGACGATGATCTTTCTTCTTCATCTTCTGGCGGAATGGATTTCTCTGACCTGTACGACGACGAAACTCTTGCAGGAGAACATGCAACTCCTTATGATGATGACGATGAAGAAGACGACGGAAAACGCCGCACATCAGTAATCATCTGCATCATCTGCGCAATCATTTGTCTCATTGCTACAGCCCTCGTTCTCTTTGTAATTCCTTCAAAATACAATCTTCTCAACAAAGGAAATACAGAAACTTCTCAGGAAATTGAACAGCCTGCAGAAAAAGAACTTCCTCCTCCTCCACCAGTTGTTGAAGACCCTGTAGAAGAAAATGTTGTAGTTGCACCAGAAGCCCAGGAAGACAAAATCATCGTCGCTACTGAAGAAGAATCTGCCGTAACTGTTCCTGTTTCAACTCCTTCACCTTCTGGATCAAAAGAAGATATCCGCTACAAAATTAAGTGGGGCGACACTCTCTGGGATATTTCTGAAACATTCTACAAAACACCTTGGAAATTCAAAAACATTGCTGATTATAATAAAATCAAAAATCCTGACAGAATCATTTCAGGAACTTATATCAACATTGCTTCGGAAAACTAATGTTCAATAAATTGTTCAGGAACGGTCATTGGATTTTTCTGATGGCCGTTTTTAGTTTAAACATCCTGGTATCATGCTCACACTCCCGCGCCGACACATTAAAATCAGAATTTGGCGATGATGCCTGGTATTACATGGGACTGAGGGCCATTGACGATGGCGATGTAAAAAGTGCCATCCGGTATTTTGAAGACTCACGGGCAAACGGAACATATTACATCGCAAAAAAAAGTGCACAGGCTCTTACCCAGCTTGGAACCCTTGAACAGAAAACTGCCGGCTGTGTTTACCTTGCAAAAAACTTCAAGGATACAGATTCACTTTACCTGGCCTGTTCAAATCTTGAAGCAGAACACCTTTATTCAGAAATCATATCCGTAACTTCAAACCTGGACATTCTCAACACACCAGATTCAATCATTCAGATGCGCCTCAATGCCCTTTACGAGCTTAACGACAGCCATTTTGAAGAGGAAGTCTTTAACTGGTTCTCAAAAAAAGCTGCATCTTACAATCAGTACGAAATTTACCAGAAATACATCGTTTTCAAGGAAAATCAGTTCTTCAAAAACCTGGAAAAAGAAAAAGCAGAAGATCAGTTTAACAGACGCAGACACAACGAAGAAATTCTCTACGCTCCAGCCAGTGCACTGAACAAAGTTTCCCCTTCCCCTGTTGAACTCACAGATGCAGACCAGATTCCTGATTTTTCATTACCGGAACATGTACTTTCACCTGAACATAAATTCATCGCATTCAGAATGGCAGTTTTTACAAAAGACTATAAAATCGCTTTAAATCAGGGCGACGAAATTCTTTCGCTGATAAAAGCACGCCACTGGGACATTCCTCTCTTCTACTCAGATTTAGGAAAAGCACACCTGTTCGGCACTGATGATTTTAAAGCCAGCGCACAGAAATTTGACAGATACGCAGCACAGCTTTCAGGTCTTGCAAAATATTATGCTTACTTCTATGCTGCCCGACTTTATTCCAAAACAGGCCGCTATCAGGAACAGGCTGTCGCACGATTTAAAAGCGCCCTTTCAGCTTCAGTTACAGATGATCAGTACGACAACACACTCTGGTATCTTCTGGACAATCAGTCACGCATTTCCACCGACGACATAATCGTTTCCCTGCGAAAATACGGATCAAACATTCACAACAGTGCATATTTTGACGACCTTTTTGAACCACTTTCCGTAATTCTTCTCCGCGGTCAGAAATGGCAGGACTTTTACGACGTATGGCAGATAATCGACAGCTATGCCAGCCCTGAAATCAGCGCAAAATATTCCTACATCGCAGGCCGTTTAATTGAAGAAGGTCTTGCAAAAGGTCAGGAAGGACTGGCAACACGTCAGGCAGTAGAAGCATTCACCCATGTACTCTACGGCAAGGCAGGAATCTACTATAAAGCCTGCGCTCTCGAACGACTTAACATAATTGATAATGATGCAGTCCAGAACATTCTCTGTTACAACGGCAAGGAAGAAGAAACAGAATACGACCAGGACGCAGAAAAACTCCTCAACGGTTACTGTCTTTTTGGATTTCCGCAGAAAGTATATGATGAATGGAACAAACTCCGCACAAAAATCAGTCCGGAATGTTCGATTCAGTGCGCAGCTTATCTCCAGACATGCGGTCTTTACAACAACGACTACAATGTGCAGAGCCTCAGAATTGCATCGCGCACAAAATCGGCTATGACCGGCAGGATTCCGGATGAACTTCTCCGGCTTGTATATCCTAAGTATTTTGAAAAACCTGTTGTCCAGGCCTCAATGGAGTTTAATTTAAGTCAGGACATCATTTTCTCCCTCATCCGCTCTGAAAGTTTTTTTGATGCAAAAATCTCATCATCTGCGGGAGCCTGCGGACTTACACAACTGATGCGCGGAACTGCAGAAGACGAAGCACGCAAACTCAAAATGACAAAATATGACATCAATAATCCCGACGACAACATCCGCATGGGAACACATTATCTGTCAGACCTCATTCAGCGCGCTCCGGGTTATTCTCCCCTTCTTGCTCTTTTTGGTTACAATGCAGGACCTCAAAAAGTTAAAAGCTGGGTTTCAATGGCACAAAGTGACTGGCAGACAACTCAAAAACATGCTCACAAAATTACAGGCATCAGCATGGACCTTTTTCTTGAAACCCTTCCTTTTGAAGAAACACGGGAATATGGCCGCAAAATCATCGGTGCCAGCGTCATGTACAATTATCTCTACAACGATAAAACTCCGGCTGAAAGCGTAAGGTTTTTCCTCGATAATTAATGGGGTTGTGCAGCCTCATTTTTCCCCTCACAACCTTGTAATAAATGACATTTTTTGCTAAAATGTCAAGATAAATGATTATATCTTTTTCAGATATACCCACCATTCAAGGAAGCTCAATGAACAATTTAGTTGCTCTCTGTGCTGTAGGCGCAGAAAAAATTCTCGGTAATGAAATCAAATTTCTCGGTTACAAATTGACAGGAAATGCACCGGGCCGTGTTTTCTTTCAGGGAGACAATGATGCTTTATTCAAATGCAATCTCTGTCTGCGCACAAGTGACCGTGTTTACCTTGAAATGGCACGATATCATGCAGAAGATTTTGATGATCTTTTTGATGGTGTTTACGCAGTTGAATGGCAGGATTTTCTCAAAAAAGATACAAAAGTCGTAATCGACAAAGTTCGTTCATATAAATCAAAACTCAATTCAGAACACTCAGTACAGGGAATGGTTCAGAAAGCTATTTATAAAAAACTTGGTGACAAATGGCACATGAACACTCTCCCTGAATCAGGCGAACAGTCTGATGTACGCGTTTACATAACTGAAGACGAAGTTCAGGTTCTTCTTGATTTATCCGGACTTCCTCTCCACAAACGCGGTTACCGCACTGATGGTGGAATGGCACCTCTAAGAGAAACAACTGCTGCAGTAATGCTACAGCTTATGACATGGAGACGAAAAACTCCTCTCCACGACCCTTTCTGTGGTTCCGGAACATTACCAATTGAAGCTGCCTTGTACGCATACAATGTAGCACCAGGTTTCGGCCGGCGCTTTGCCATCGAAAACCTTCCGATTTTTGACAGAGTCCGTGCAGAAGAAATCCGCAAAGAAGAAGCTGCAAAAATCCGTACTGATGTTGAATGCCGCATTACAGGTACTGACATTGATCCCGGAGCAATTCAGCGGGCTCGCACAAATGCAGAACATGCCTGTGTAATGGCCGGCCGTGCCCTTAAATCTATTGGAGTTGATGCTCATATCAACAGACCTGATTTTGAAGTTTCTGATTTCAAGGATATTCAGGCTCCATTTCCTGAAGGTCTCATTATCTGCAATCCGCCATACGGCGAACGTCTTGGCGAAGAAGAAGATGCCCAGCGCCTTTACAAAGAAATGGCATCCCTTTTTGATGACTTTAAAGGCTGGCAGATGGGTGTAATTACAGCAAACAAACAGTTTCAGGAATGTATCGGCAAATATGCGTCCCTCCTCAAAAGCCTTAAAGCCGGAAATCTTGACACAACTTTCTACATTTACGATGGAACAGAAAAAACTAAAAAATTTTCAGGTTCAAAACCACAGTCGACCCATTCAAGAGGCAGACGAGATAACTATAAATCAGACAAAAAAGACTCACCTCGTCCAAGCCGCAAAGGTCCGGAGAGATACTAATGGCTATCATTGTTGAACACGACAAACGAAAACATGAAATTCTCGAAAAATCCATTGAGCTTTTCAGCAAAGAAGGTTATGAAGACGTAACATTCCAGAAAATTGCAGATGCCTGTGGAATTACACGAACTACACTTTACATTTACTTCAAAAATAAAAAAGAAATCTTTACAGGTGCCATCAAGCAGATGACAAGCGAACTTGAAAAAGATCTTGTTGCAATCATCAAGGATGCCCAGAACAACGCTGAAACATGCCTTAGAAAAATTGTAGAATCAATCGTAAAAAATTGTGTTTCCAACAAAAAGCTGCTTCAGGTAATTTTAATGTACCTTATTGGAGTTCAAAAAAGCGGTTCTGATCCGGAAGAGAGAATCCATCGCCGGGTATTGAGGGCTGACCATCTTATTGTAACTGTTGTACTTAAAGGACAGAAATCAGGTGAATTCAAAATGCTCCCTGCAAAACACATTAAGGATGCATTCTTTAAACTGTTTGAAGCTACAATTTTTGAAGCCTGCCTTTATAACAATAACAACCTTGAAGAACTGGTTTCAACATTCCACCTGTTCATCGATGGAATTCTCAATAAATAAGGCTATGTCCAGTTAGGGACTTAGTTAAAGGGATTATTAAAATCCAGTCCGTATTCACGAGTTGCAAAAGCAGCTCTTGACGATGGCGAATAATCCAGTTTGTTATCTGTTTCATAAGGAATAGGAAGTCTGATTGTTTTGTCAGCTACTGCCGTATCAGATTCATCTGGAGTCATAGTGTCATTGTCTTCTTCAAATAATGTCCTGAACAAATCAGTTTCACACAAATTTGTCCACCGGTGTGTAATAACGCCATTTGTAGCTTTTTCATTCTTTACACCGATAATACCGGAAATTTTAATATCAACGTCAAAACAGTCTGGAGTAAGGAGACGCAAAAGGTCTACAGGAACATTTGGAGCATAAAGGTTGTCACCGTCAGAACCATACATTTTGAACGGGCGGTTTGATTTGCCGTTATTAACAATCATGTACAGATCATATTCTTTTGCAGGAACTCCAAATTCGTATTTAAGTTCAAGAGTGTGGTTTTTAGAGCGTTTGTCTGCAAGATAAAGGAGTTCAGGATTTCCTACGCCGGTTGGTTTTGCTTCAAGTTCACTTCCAGTCCAGTTAGGATTGTTCTGAACTTCTGTTTCTTTTGTATAAGTATAATAAGAACCATTACTGTAGCGCAAAAAATATGTGTAGTATTTGTTTTCTACAGATTCATCAAGGAATACAACACCGTTTACCTGTTTATCCGGGAAATCAATCTGAGCAATAAGCTGTGTATCAGCATCGCTCATCTGCGGATCAGTAGAAGAACGTCTGAAAACTGTAATATATTTCATTCCCTTGTATGAGTTACATGCAATAGAAATTGCTGTATCACTTGTACTTGTAACTGACGGCTCCGGATATCTTCCGTCATCATCTTCAATAAAACAGGAACTTAATTCTGCAACGAAAAGAAAAATAAACAAAGTTACAATCAAAAAAATAAGCTTTTTCATTCAATTCTCCTGAATAAACCAATACATTTTAATATCGGCACAAATTTAAGGAATCTTGAACAAAAAAAAGGTGACCGTTCCTTACAAAAAAGTACCGGTCACCTTTCTATGTATTACAGATCAGTCTGTATTAGTCTTCCATCTTTTTGAAAGTTTCAAACTGTTCCACCATTTCCTGATTCTTTTTAGAATCAATGAGGGAAACCATGATTGTAACAGCAAGACAAACTACAAAGCCTGGAACAATTTCGTAAAGTCCAAAAATAGGATGTACAGAATTTGGAATATTGTGCCATGCGACTACTGCAATAAAGCCTGTAATCAGTCCGGCAATAGCACCTTTGTTTGTTGTTCCTTTCCAGTAAAGGGCAAGAAGAACAAGAGGTCCAAAAGTAGCACCAAATCCGGCCCATGCATAAGAAACGAGCCCAAAGATTGAAGATTCAGGATTAAGGGAAAGGAAAAGCGCTACGATTGCAATAGCAAATACTGTAAAGCGGCTGACATTCAAAACTGTCTTTTCGTCTGCATCTTTGTTAATGATTCCTTTGTAAATATCCTGTCCAACAGCAGAAGAAGCAGCAAGAAGCTGTGAGTCAGCAGTAGACATAGAAGCAGCAAGAATTGCACAAAGGAAGATTCCGCCAATGAATGAAGGATACATATTCTGCATCAGGGCAGAGAATACAGTTTCTGCATCACCGTTTGCAAAATTACCAACAGTTTCAGAACCACTCAACAAAATACCATGATTCAAAAGATAAGCAGTACCGAGTGTACCGATGAGGAATGTTCCAACATAAGAAACGATCATCCAGATTGTACCGATACGGCGTGCTTTTTTAACTTCTGCATTTGAACGGATACTCATAAAGCGGATAATGATATGTGGCATACCAAAATAACCAAGTCCCCATGCGAGGGCAGAAATAATGTTCATAAGACTTGAATTGTAAGTTGCGTTTCCAATAAATGCATCTTTGATTTTATCACCAAAACCGCCGTTAACGGCAGTCTGACTGAATCCTTCAACAGCAGTTACAGAATCTCCAAAACCACCGAGAGCAACAACTGCAACAACAGCAGAAACTACAAATGCAATGAAAATCAAAGCACCCTGAACAAAGTCAGTTGTACAAACGGCTGTATAACCACCTGTAATTGTGTAACAGAGGATTACAACAAGACCGATTGCCAGACCTGCATGGTATGGGAGATTGAATACAGAATTGAACAGTTTTGCACATGCAACAAATCCAGATGCAGTGTAAATTGTAAAGAAGAATACAATAAGAATTACAGATACAATTGAAAGAACCTTTGTCTTATCCTTAAAGCGGTTTGTAAAGAATTCCGGAATTGTAATTGA
The DNA here is from genome assembly GCA_045597415.1 of Treponema sp. Lineage (GTDB taxonomy): Bacteria > Spirochaetota > Spirochaetia > Treponematales > Treponemataceae > Treponema_D. The sequence goes on from JAZLKD010000013.1 coordinate 25,017, forward strand.
ATCACCAAAGGCAATCGAACATTTGCGCAAAGGTTTTGCAACAAAAAGCCAGTTAAGGTAAGTACCGGCAATAAGACCGAGAGCTGTCCAGAATGTTTCCTGAACACCACCAAGATAACAGAGACCCGGAAGTCCCATCAAAAGCCATGCAGATGAGTCTGATGCTTCTGCACTGAGGGCTGTAACCCAAGGACCAACTTTACGACCTCCAAGAAAGAAGTCGGAAGCATTGTTGTTCTTATTTGCGTTTCTCAGACCGATGAAAATCATCATGCCGAGATAAAGAACAAAAGCGGCAACTTTTGCCACAAGAGTCATGTCCATTTTTTTTCTCCTTTTTTAATTATTATTCAGATATTTTTATTTTACATAAATTCTGCAATATTGAATATAGAACTTGTGGTATAATAGAAGATATGAGCGCAAAACGAGATGAAAAAGTTAAAGGATTGAGGATTATTGAAATAGATGAGATGATCCGCAGCGGCAGATATCCTAATGCAACTGACCTTAGAAAGCATTTTGAAGTTTCAAGGGCTACAATCATGCGTGACCTGGACTTTTTACGGGACCGCTACCATGCACCATTGGAATACGATGCTCAGAAAAACGGCTTTTATTACACTGACCCTACCTTCTTCATTCAGAGTGTAATGCTTTCTGAAGGAGAACTTTTTACAGTTTCAACAATCATGCCTCTCCTGGATCAGTATAAAAACACACCTCTCGAAACTTCTTTCCGCAACATTCTCGAAAAAATGACAAGCATGCTTCCAAATGAAGTTTCAGTCGACACAAGTCTTTTAAACCATGAATTCAGTTTTATTTCAGACCCTCTTCCAAAAATTGAAGAAGATGTTTTCAATTCAGTTTTTCAGAGTTTGAGACAAAAACGCAGCCTCGAATTTGATTACAGGGCAATTTCAAGCCAGGAATACAAACACCGCCAGATTGATCCCTACCATGTAGTCTGTACAAAAGGAAACTGGTACACCATCGCAAAGGCAAAACCCGGCAACGATATCCGTGTCTATGCACTTTCCCGCATGAAAAACACAAAAACCACCAGCGAATCTTTTGTCGTACCTGCAGATTTTAATCTCTCGGACCATATTGACCCTGCTTTCGGTATCTGGACTACAACAGATGCACCAGTACAGATAGAACTTCTCTTTGATTCAAGTGTTAATACATTGATTCTTGAACGGCAGTGGCACGCTACACAAAAAATCGAACAGTACAAGGATGGTTCCGTAAAACTGACCTTTACCACAAACCAGTTTCAGGAAGCATTCCAGTGGATAATGAGTTTTGGAGGCTCCGTTAAAGTACTGAATCCGCCTGAACTTGCCGATAAAATATGTACAGAACTCAAAAAGATGTTACAATTATATAAATAGAAACATTTAAATTAAGTTTTAGACAACACCGGAGATTTTTACATGAGTGACCAGGAATTAGATCCTTCAATTGCAGCGCTTCTCGCCGAATCCAATTCAGGACCTTCAAAGTTACCTTCTTTTAAAGAAATTGTTCCAGCTTCTTTACCAAAAAAAGAAGATACAAAATCAAGTTCCATGAATGTAGACCTTAGTATCACTCACTTCAATCCCATTACAAAGTTTTTTGAAGATACTCCTCACGATATTTTTAATGACCCGGGATATTACAAAAATGTACTTTCCGGCGAAGGTGATCAGGCACAGCGCGTTCACCAGATTCTTTCAAAATATTTAACATGCCAGGATCCAAAAGACAGGACAGTTTACCGCCAGCAGATTGTAATGGCATTCTGGGAACTTATCCGGGTTATGGCTCCAAAAATGGCAGATTTTTCAGTTCCAAAATGCAAGCGAATGCTTTTGCGTTATGGAGTTGTACTTCCTTCCCTCTTTACTGCTGAACAGAAAGATTTTTTCTCAAAGGCAATTCTCGAAAATGTTCATGATGAGCCTGTTTATTATCTGGATGAATGGTTCAAGGAAATTGCTTCAGGCAGACTCACCCTTTCTGCAACAGATGAAGTCCGTGTTAAAAAATCAGGTGCCAATGGTGGAAGTGCCGAACAGCAGCACATGATGCAGTTAAAGAGCAAAAATGATGGAAAAATCCAGAGTTCCGAAAGTTTTGCCAATGCAAAAGAAAGTGAACGCTCAATGATGGAAGCCGAGCTCATCAACAGAATCAATGCTTTGTGTGAACATGCTCCAATGATTGGAATGGAACCACACAAAATGCCATACACTGAAGGTCAGAAAAAACTGTTCCAGGAAATTGCAGACAGACTTCGTGCCCTCCAGAAAAACGATAAGGAACTTTCAGGCTATTTAAAAGAACTTGAAGAAGCAAAGGCTGTAGGTCAGTCTCTGGAAGCAAAAATTACAGACACACCTGATGCAATCGAAGTTTCAAACGAAGACATTACAACTGAATATAATACAGTCCGCCAGATGGCAAAAATGACAGTCGGCCGTCAGGGCAATCAGTTTCCGATTTTTACGAGGGAATTTTTCCACTGTCTGCCAAATTCCACAGGATTCCGTGAAAATGTCCTTAACATCATGAAATGGATTGAAGACAACGATCCGGGCGCTTTCTGCCGCATTCACAAAGGCGCACCACACAGAATCGTTCCTTATGTTCTTCTTGTTCCAACTTATGGTGATTTTGGTTTCTGCTGGGAACCTTTTGACCGCTATAACAGAATCACATCCCGTGGCCGCATTGTTATTCCAATGTATCCGAGAGATTTAAAAATTGCCCTTCTCATGGCAGTTGCTGATTTGAGATGGCAGGTTGCAAAGGAAAAGGCTTCTTACTACTGGATGGAAGAAGGTTTGACAGGTCAGTATTATCAGTGGATCGAAAAACAGAAGCTGAAAGGTGACTTAAAAACTTACTTTATTTCCGACTATGTTTTGTGGATGACAAAAGAAGTTGACGGTGTTCAGCGCATGGACAAAGAGCTTCGTGCAATTTTCTGGCGTTTCGTTCCATTCACCCAGGAAAAGAAAGACGAGCTCAAAAAACGTTCCCTCGTATATCAGGAACTTTATCAGCGTGACATTAACCGCAGCATGAGCGATGGATATTAATTAATTCAGGAGTGCAGGAATGTTAAAACAGTCATTATTCAAACAACTGAAATCTTTTTATCTCAGAAACAAAGTCAGCGATTTTGAATATGACTGTGTCCGCTCCGAAATTTACAACACAAATAAAAGCATGCTCCTGGTCTGCTCTTTTATTTCCATGGTGCTGTTTTTCTTCCTTGCAGGTTTTTCAATTTTCTTTAAGAACGACATTATTTTCAAAAATCCTTATCCCTATGGAATAATGTTCATTCTCTTGCTGGTAATTTACATCATCAGCCTTAAATTGCCGGAAAACAAGATCAGTTTTTCCACATTTCTTGTTTATCTGTTCATAGTTCTTTTTGGCGGATTTACCCTTTACAGCGACATTTTTGAAAAAAACACCACCCTCGCCTCAACATGGTTTGTTTTTGAATTTGCAGCCCCGATCATATTTGTAGACAAAATCAGGCGTATGTATCTTTTTACATTTATCATCGGTATTACATTCACAGCCCTGACCATCTGGCAAAAAGACCTGAGCCTTGCAAAAGTTGATATCTGCTACAACTGGGTATTCTTTATCTTAGGTTACCTTCCAAGTTTTTATCTGACAAAAATCCGTGTCAGGGAATTCTCGTTAAGACAGATTATTGAAACTGAGCGTGATCACGATGACCTTACCGGCCTTTTGAATAAATCTGCCTTTACCCGCGATGCAAAAAAATCAATTGCAGCCACTAAAAACGGCATTCTCATTATCATGGATCTGGATTTCTTTAAGGAAGTCAACGATACTTACGGCCACTTTGTAGGTGACAGCGTCCTTAAAATGACAGGACTGTGCATTCAGCGTACTTTCCGTGGAACTGATGTAATGGGTCGATTTGGCGGCGATGAGTTTGTAATCCTTATGGCAAACACTACAAATGTGGAAATTGCACAGGTTCGCTGCGACAGCCTCATAAAAATGCTCAACGAAACTCACATTATTCCTGAAAATAAGGACATTGAAACTACAATTCATGCCAGCATCGGTTTTGCACTCTACGACGGTCAGCCGGATTTTGAATCCCTTTTCAAAAATTCCGATACAGCCCTCTATTACTCAAAAAACAACGGAAAAGACCGCGCTACAAAATATACAGTTCAGCTGGAGTCTTAAGGACGGCCCTGCGGGCAACCTTCTTTTCGGGGTTCCGCTATCGCTCCATTGTTTTGCTCTGGTAGTTTCAGCAAAGACGGTTACTTACACTATCAAGGTAAAAACCACCGCCGCAAAACAACGCTCCGCGCCCCTGCAATCAGGCGTAATTTTTTTCGGACATTATTCATTCCTCATCACTAAATCCATCTTTTTAAAAGACTATGTCCGTAAAAAGTGTTCCTTGTTATTGATGACTTGCGGAATAAAAAAATTGGGCAATAAAGCAATTCTGTATTGTTAGGTCCGCATAATGCAGACATATTTTATAGTTTCAATAACAATACAGCATTAACGACGAAATCGAGCGGCTTTGTTGTTCAATTTTTTTATGGAAGCGTTGCCTAATATAACAACTCTTTTTACGGACACAAATTTTACCTCTATTTTATTTTTTTGTGCAAAGTGATATTATTTTATCGATTCAATTAATGAACCAAAATTCAAGTTATTAAATCGAGGAAAATTATGGACTTTGTAAAAGAACTCCGTGCAAAAGCAAAAGCTGCAAACAAAACAATCGTACTTTGCGAAGGCGAAGACAAACGCGTTGTAGAAGCAGCTTCAGTAGTAGTTAAAGAAGGAATTGCAAAAATCATCCTTCTCGGAAACGAAGAAAAAATCAAAGAATTTGGTTTTGACATGACTGGTGTTCAGATTGTTGACCCGGCAACTGATCCAAACGTAGACAAATATGCAGAAATCCTTTACAAGGCTCGTGAAGGAAAAATCAATAAAAAGACAAACGAACCAGAATACGCTGATGTTGCAGCTGCAAAAGCTTACCTCCAGAAATTCGCTTCATTCCCTACAACTGGTAAAGAAGGAAAAGACAAGCTGGACAACACAATGTACGGTGCTTTGATGCTCAAAGCTGGTGTTGCTGACGGTTTTGTTTCTGGTGCATGTCACTCAACAGCAAACACACTTCGCCCTGGACTTCAGGTTATCAAAACAGCACCTGGCGTAAACACAGTTTCTTCATGTTTTGTAATGGTTGCTCCAGAAGGCGGAAATAAATATCTCGACAAGGGAGTTTCAATCTTCGGTGACTGTGCCATCAACATTGACCCTACAGAAGAACAGCTTGCTGACATTGCAATCGCTTCTGCTGACACAGCAAAGAAAATTGCAGGTCTCGAACCAAAAGTAGCAATGCTTTCATTCTCTACAAAAGGTTCCGGTGCAGATCCTAAAAATGGTGATACTGTTGGTAAAGTTCAGCGTGCAACTGCTCTTGCAAAAGAAAAGGCTCCAGAACTTGCCCTCGACGGTGAATTCCAGTTCGACGCTGCCATCGCTCCAGAAGTTGGTGAACTCAAGGCTCCAGGTTCAAGCGTAGCAGGACACGCAAACACATTCATCTTCCCTAACATCAACGCTGGTAACATCGGTTACAAAATCGCAGCTCGTATGGGCGGATGGAAAGCAATCGGTCCTGTTTGTCAGGGCTTTGCAAAACCTCTCAACGACCTTTCACGCGGATGCAACGTTGATGAAATCGTTGATACAGTAGCTGTAACAGCTCTCCAGGCATAAAACCTGTAATCAGCCAAAATAAAGGGCTGCCCGATAAGTCACTTTTTACTTATCAGGCAGCCCGTTTTATTTTAACTTTCTTTTATCACCTTCTGGATTTTTGGCCGCATTGCAACAAAAAGTTCAGCAATTTTCGGATCAAAATCAGTTCCAGTCCCCTTTGTAATAATTTCAAAACTCTCATCCAGGGACATGGCATCACGGTAGCACCTTTTTGCACTGACCGCATCAAAAACATCTGCAACGGCCATAATTCTTGCCGAAAGCGGTATCTCAGTTTCTTTTAACCCCTCAGGATAGCCTTTGCCGTTCCATTTTTCATGATGAAACTTTGCAACTTCAAGTACAGTCTGATTATACAGAGGATTAGTGTTAGTATGGCAGAAAGTTTCTCTGATAATAGCTTCGCCGCGGATTGCATGAGTTTTCATTATTTCAAATTCCTCAGGAGTAAGACGTCCCGGTTTCTGTAGAATCTGGTCAGGGATGGCAATTTTACCGATATCATGCATTGGAGCCGCCTGAATTACTGCATTCATGTAATCTTTAGTAAAAATTTCCTTGTATTCCGGCAGTTTACACATTTCTTCAATCATCATTTCCACATATTTCTTTGTACGGCGAATGTGCCCGCCCGTTGAACCATCACGGTTTTCAACAAGAGTTGCAAACCCCATAATCATTTCCTGATGAAGTGTTTCTGCCTGCTTTTCTCCAGGATTTTCCAGTGTAAGGGAAACTCCAAGTGTCATAAAAACACATGCAAGACTTGTACACAAAAGATCAGGTATAAGTGCTTCGAGAAAAATTACAATTAAAGTCGAGGCACTTGTGGTTATAAGTGCAAAGCGTTTGCGGGATTCAAAATATTTACGCCCGAAAATCATAAGGCACAATGTAGCAATAACAAGAAGAAAAGCGCCTGCAAAAGTTGCATAAACTGAAATTCCTGTGGAATAATTTGTTACTGGTGTGGACAGATATTCAATGTCATCAATAAAACCAATGACAACAGCAATAACTGCAGTAAAAGGAACTATAAGTAATATTCTCAACCAGTTTCGTTTTGGAAGACTTACGGTAATGTTCAGATAGTACAGGAACAAAACGTACATCATAAAATCGATGCTCAGAAAAAATCCAAGATGAAGCAGTTTATTTGTCAGCTGTGAGACAGGCCCCATAAAATTAACGGTACAGGCCGTAAGACCATCAAAAAAAATCTCAATAAGAGTCAAAAATAAGAAAAAATGAAAAAATTTATTGCATCTTGATTTTGCAGTACGGTGAATCCAGTAAGTCACCAGAAGCAAAACCATGAAACATCCCCACTGCAATTTACAATACTGGAACACTTCCATTTTTTATGTCCATCCTTATTAAAATGCGGTTCGTCCCCTGAAACTGCGGGCAAGTGTCAGTTTATCTGCATATTCCAGGTCACCACCAACAGGCAGGCCGGAAGCCAGCCGGGTTACTTTTAAGCCGCTTTCCTGTGCAAGAAGACGCTGCAGATAAAGGGCTGTAGTATCACCTTCTACAGTTGGATTTGTGGCAATGATGATTTCCTTTACCTGACCGTTTTTAATACGCTCAACAAGAGAAGTAATCCTGAGCTGATCAGGACCAACTCCTTCGAGAGGTGCAATAACGCCACCAAGAACATGAAAAACACCTGTAAATTCATGAACACTCTCGATTGTAGCCACATCCTGAGGCTGTTCCACTACACAGATGAGGCTGTGATCACGAAGAGTATCACTGCAGATAGGACAAGGATCATTTTCTGTCCAGCTGCCGCAGACTGAACATGGCCTGATTTTTGACTGCAGAGAGGCAATCTGAGCGGCAAATCTGCTGTTCCAGCTGCTGTCAGCTTTGAGGATATAATTAACCAGACGCCCTGCACTCTTTTTTCCAATACCAGGTAGTCGGGCAAAACTTTCAGTCAATTCTTCAATTGCGTTCATTACATTCCCATACCACCCATCATCGGGCCGGCTTTAGCTTTAATTTCTTCCTGAACTTTTTCTACTGCGTCATGATGAGCTGCAATAATAATATCCTGCAGCATTTTTACATCCCGTGGATCTACGGCAATAGGATCAATTTTGATTTCCAGCAGATCAAATTTTCCGTTAAGAGTCACCTGAACCATGTTTCCGCCTGCAGAACCTGTAGCACGGATATTACCCATCTGTTCCTGCATGTTTTTCATGGTTCCTTCAATATTTTTTAAATTCTTAATCAATTCAAAAGGATTCATCACTTAAAATCTCCTCTATTTTAAAAATTCACTTTCTCAAAGCTGCGTCTGATTAATTATCAGCTTCTCCGTCTGAAGAAGGTTCGCTAACTTCCGTTGTATCGTCTTCACTGTCACTGTCTTTGCCGTCAGAAACTTTATTTGAATTTCCGGCAGCGGCAGCCTTTTTCTCTTCTTCTGTTTTTTCAATAATCGTATGAACCGATCCCTTAAAAATATTCACAAGAAGATTTACTTCAGGCGGAACAGGAATCTGCTTTCTTGCGGCGGTCTGAGACTGTTTTATAGCCACTTCAAAGAACATGTTTTTGCCGCAGATTCTGTTAATGTATTCCCTGACAGCCATAATATGGGACATGAGCTGTTTCTGCTGAAAAACAGACATGATTGTTGTAGAAATTTTGTTTCCGTTCAAAACCCAGTCGCCTGTTTGTGAAAGGCTTGCAGCAAGGAGAGAATCACCATGAACGTTCATCTCGTCGATGACTTTTGTCTTGAGATCTCTGTTGTCTGTTTCTCCGCCTTGAAATACTTCAGGTTCTTCTACGAAGGCTGTTTGTTCAGGCGGAACAGCTCCGCCATCAGGAAAAGGGTGCGCATCCTCCGGAGTGGAAGTATCTGGTGCACCTGTATTTTCCCAGCCACTTTCAGCATTTTGATTAATCTGCTGCAGCGCACTGAAAGTCGGCAATTTTGGTCTTGGAGGCTGCTGCGGCACAGGCTGTGAAGTTCCTGCTGGGGACATATTGTTAAAATTAGTTCCCTGAACTGGAGATAAAGGTTCAGATTGCACAGGCTGCTGATTCTGCAGGGTCTGCATATTTTGCGCAGCCGGTGCTGCCATTACAGATTGAGGCTGAGAAGCTGCTGGAGTTCCTTCAAGAAGGTTGCGGGCTTTTTCAATGGCAGCTTTTACTTCTGCAGGAGATACGTAATCACTGAGCCAGGCAAGACGACTGAAACAAAGTTCAAGTTCGTAACGGGGACTTAGGGAATATCTGATATCACGATATAAATTAAGTAAAAGGGAAAGTCCCCGTTCAATCTGAATTGAATTCCATTTATTGAGGACAAGATTTGAAAATCTTTCTTTTGATTGACCGAGAAGGCTTTCTTTTGTAACTCCGTTACGAATCAGCAAAAGTGAACGAAGATAATCGGTAGAGTTAAGGATAAGCCGTTCAATTGACAATCCTGCCTGGAGAAAGCCGTCAATCTTTAAAAGTACATCCTGAGTTTTGTTGTTTGCACAGTCTTCAAAAATTGCATTAAGTGTATCAACGCCAACGAGCCCCAGCTTGTCGCGGATTTTGTCAAAAGTAATTTCATCTCCACTGAATGCTGCAACCTGGTCAAAAAGAGTGTAGGCATCACGCATTGAACCAGTTGATTCTCGGGCAATCCAGTAAAGGGCTTCATCCTGTGCCTTAATACCGATTTCCTGAGCTGCAAGAGCCAGCTGTTCCTTAACCTTATCAATAGCAACAAGACGGAAATTATACTGCTGACAGCGTGATTTTATAGTTGCAGGAACTTTCTGAAGTTCAGTTGTAGCAAAAATAAATATTACATATGGAGGCGGTTCTTCAATTGTTTTGAGAAGAGCATTAAAAGCGTTCACTGTGAGCATGTGAACTTCATCGATGATATAAATTTTATATTTGCAGCTCTGTGGCGGAAAAAGAATTTCATCCTTGATTTTGCGGGCATCATCTACAGAAGTATTTGAAGCACCGTCAATTTCAATTACATCAGGGCAGGAACCTTTTGTAATTTCCTGGCACTGAGGACAAACACCACATGGAGTTGCAGTCGGACCATTAGCACAGTTTAAAGCTTTTGCAAGAATACGCGAAGTTGAAGTTTTACCACAACCGCGTGGGCCTGTAAAAAGATATGCATTGGCAATTTTTTTAGAATTGATTGAGTTTTTTAATGTGTCAGCGACAAATTCCTGTCCGATAAGACCTTCAAAAGTCTGGGGACGGCGTCGCGTTGCTGTTACTTCATAAGCCATAATAATAGAATAACCTAAAATCCATAAAAATTCTATTCTTTACCAGCATCCAGAAGAACCTCCTCCGCCAAAATGACCGCCGCCGCCACTAAAGCCGCCGCCACCGCCTCTGCCAAATCCACCGCCACGGTGATTCCAGTCGTCATTTCTGTGATGCGATTTTTTCGGCGTAAATTTACGGCCGGTAAGGATACAGTAAAGCCACAACAACCCGAAAGGACCGATTCCGGAAGCAGTTGTAGCAACAAACATAACAATTACAATCGGAAGCAAATTAAGGAGAAGATTGCTCAAACTGCCGCCTTTACTGTCACCTGCTGCATCAACAGCAACCATGATTTCTTCATCTTTCAAAACATAGCCTGAAATTGCAGCAATACCGCTTAGCAGGCCCTGGGCATAGTCACCTTTTTTAAAATATGGATTCATGTATTCGCGGCGGATAAAACCTGTTTTTGATGCAGTCAGTACCGGATTTAAGCCGTATCCTACATCAATTCTGAGCATCCGCTCACTAAGAGCCATGGTAATGAGAATTCCGTTATCTTTGTCTTTCTGTCCCAGTCCCCAGGTTTCTGCAACTTCAACTCCAAAAGTGTCGATGGACTGGCCGTTCAGGCTTTTTACAGTCAAAACTGCCAGCTGGATTCCTGTCTGCTGTTCAAGCTCATAAGACTTTCGGGCAATTTCCTGAATCTGCTGGGAGTTGAGAATCCGGGCATTATCAACGACCCGGCCGGTTAATTCCGGAACCTGAGAAAATAATGGAAAAATTGAAACTAAAACGACAAAAAATGATAAAAGCTTTTTCATTGTGCTTATAAAAATTAGAATTCAACTTTAGGAGCAGTTTCTGAACCTTTTGCAGCTTCAAAATACGCTTTCTTTTCTAATCCCATGTTGCCTGCAATAATATTTGAAGGGAACGAGCGGATTTTTGTGTTGTATCGTTTTACGCTGTCATTGAATCGTTTGCGTTCAAGGGAAATTTTGTTTTCAATTTCTGAAATTTCATCCTGAAGTGCAAGAAAATTCCTGTCGGCCTTGAGGGAAGGATAATTTTCTGAAATTACAAGAAGCCGCTGAAGACTTGCTCCAAGAGAATCCTGAGCTTTCTGGAATTCAGCCATTTTACCTTCATCACTCAAAACAGAAGAATCGATATTTACAACTCCGCCAGCTTTTGCGCGGGCCTGTGCAATTTCTGTAAAGACACTTTCTTCATGTTTTGCATAGCCTTTTACTGTGGAAACAAGATTTGGAATTTTATCAAAACGTTCCTGATACAGATTCTGTACCTGCGACCATTGGGAATCAGTTGTCTCGTCAAGTTCTATAAGACTGTTGTATGTTCCTATGAAAAACTTATAAACCAGAAAAAATACGACAAGAACAACACCTGCAACAATAAGTAATGTTTTTAATCCTTTAGACATAAAAATCTCCTGTATTTTAAATATAAAACATTGCGGCAGGAATTCAAACAAAAAAATGTCATTTCAACCGGGAGTTTTCTCCACTTCGGTCGAAACGACAGTTTACAAAGGAGTTTTCTCCACTTCGGTCGAAATGACAGTTTACAAAAGAGTTTTCTCCGCTTCGGTCGAAATGACATTTTACAAAAAAGATTTCTCCACTTCGGTCGAAATGACAGTTTACAAAGGAGTTTTCTCCAAATGACAGTTTGTTAATTATCCAGATGGGTGATTTCTGCAGCCTTTGCTTTTACGGCTTCAAAAAGCTTTTCTTTGCTGTCGCGGTTTTCGTTGATTGTCCTTACAAAAACTGAACCTGCAACTACACCTTCAACAGTGTGGGCAAGAGCCTGTGACTGCTGGCCGTTTGAAATACCGAATCCGCCGTAGATTTTTGAACCGCCGGCCTTAACCTTATCAAGAAAATCAATTGTAGCCTGATCGATAGTTGTATCTGTTCCTGTGATACCTGTGCGGAGGGCAGCATAAATGTACGGGAATCCTGCCTTTGCCATTTTTTCAAGACGTTCAGGAGCCATACTTGGTGCTGCAACAGGAATATTTACCATTCCGTTTTCCTTGCAGACAGCAGTAAGTCCTTCATCAAAGTCAAAAGGAAGGTCAGGAATAATCATTCCTGTAACACCGGCGCTGGCTGCTTTTTTACAGAATTCCTTGATGCCCGGAGTATAGATAAGGCTTCCGTAGCTCATGATGTAAATCTGAACCTGAGGAAATTCTTTATGAAGCTTTTCAATAAAAGCCAGTCCGTCAGCAGTTCTGTAACCGCGGCTTAAAACTTCTGTACACGCTCCCTGAATTACAGGACCGTCAGCACTTGGATCCGAAAAAGGCAGCTGGATTTCAAGAATGTCAGCTCCACCTTCAACCAGAGCCCGGGCGGCTGTAAGGGAAAGTTCGTCAGTAGGATAACCTGCAACCAGGTGACTCATCAATTTTATTTTACTCATAATAAACTCCTGTCAAAACGGGGCGTTACGGGGTGTCCCCGTTAGAGGGGGCAGCGTAAAACCGAAGGTTTGAAGCGAGGGGCAGGCGCCCCTGCAAAAGTTTCAAAATCAGACCTCTCCACGATGGTCGAGGTGACATCTACTCCATTGATTTTGCGTCGTGAATGTCCTTTTCGTCGTTGAGGCGCTCAAGTTCGCTTACGAGGAACTGCTTCCACTCCTGAGGGCGGAAAACCGGACAGGTAATAAAGATATCCTTGTCACCGCGGCCAGACATATTTACAACGATAACGTCATTTTTGCTCAATTTTGGTGCCAGTTTGATAGCTTCAGCACCGGCATGAGCACTTTCCATGGCAAAAAGCACGCCTTCATTTTTTGCAAAGAACTTAACGGCCTCAAGAGCTTCACTGTCCAGAGCAGAAGTAAACTCAACGCGGCCAGACTTACCAAGGGCAGCCAGCTGAGGACCGATACCGCAGTAATCAAGACCTGCAGAAATTGAACGGGTTTCCAGAGCCTGACCATCATCGTCCAGAAGGAAGCGTGATTTGTAACCGTGCATGATACCGTCACGACCGGCATTTCCAGTCATACGGGCAGCATTTTCTCCAGGATTAGGACCGATACCACCGGCTTCAACGGCAATAAGACGAGGTTCCTTTTCGTCAACAAAAGGGGCAAAACAGCCCATTGAGTTGGAGCCGCCGCCACAACAGGCGATGATTGCAGCAGGTTTAATGTTTCGTTCGGCACACTGTTTTTTGATTTCTTTACCGATTACAGACTGAAATTCGCGGACAATATCAGGGAACGGACAAGGACCAAGAGCCGAGCCAAGAACATAATGAGTTGAGTCAGGATTTGCAGCCCAGTCACGCATGGCTTCGTTTACGGCATCTTTGAGGGTACGGCTGCCGGAAGTTACGGCATGAACTTTTGCGCCATACATTTCCATAGAAGCAACATTTGGCTGCTGACGGCGCACGTCAACTTCGCCCATGTAAACAGTACATTCAAGGCCAAGTTTTGCACAGGCAGCGGCAGTAGCAACACCATGCTGACCGGCACCAGTTTCGGCGATAATGCGCTTTTTACCCATGCGTTTTGCAAGGAGACACTGACCGATGGCGTAGTTGATTTTGTGGGCACCAGTATTTGCAACCCCTTCAAGCTTGATGTAAATCTGAGCACCGCCAAGAAGTTTTGTAGCAGTTTCGGCATACAAAAGCGGTGTTTCGCGGCCGATATAGTCACGCTGAATAGTTTCCAGTTCCTTCAAAAATTCAGGATCCTTCATTGCCTTGTGGAATTCAACTTCAAGTTCGTCCAAAGGTCGTCGGAGAACTTCCGCAACATATTTTCCACCATACTGTTCAAAAAATCCGTCAACTGAATGTGCCATTTAATATTCCTTTTTTTTATGGAGCTTAATCCCGCTTTTCGTGGTTCCGGCTTTCGCCTCCATTGAGGGAGGTAGTTTCGACAGGCTCAACCACCTCCCTCAACGCTGCTCGCCACTACAATCGGGGCTATGTTTCTATTGATAGAAACATTATAATACATGACACAGTTTTGAGCAAGTGTCCGCTAATATTCCGATAAATCAAAGGTGTCAAAAATCTTAAAATCATCAGGATTTGCAGTAATGATTTCTGATACCCCGTTACTGGCAAAGGCAGAAGCCATGTGGGTATCCTGGATTCTTTTGCGGCCAAGCTTATGCATAGAAATCCACAGCTGTGCCCTTTTTAATGAATTGTCATCGGGATAAACAACCTTAATTCTCTCCTGATCCATCCAGAACCAGCATCGTTCAACAGCCTGTTCCATTGTTAAAGGAGAGTTGAATCGCTTTGCATCAGTTACAACATGCATAAATTCCAGAAAGGTCTGGTTGTAAATAGCCAGGGAAGAATGTTTTTTGCTGCGCCATTCATTAAAAATTTTTACGGCACTTTCATGGCGGGGTGAATCTGTTATTTCAAGATCAATCAAAAAAGTTGTATCAATACCTGTCATCAGAAAGCCTCACCGAGAATCTCGTCCTGATAATCCTTATCAATCCAGTCTCCGTTACTTTTAAGACCACCAAGAGAAACAGGCTCCCACTCATCAAGGTTTGAAGATTTGACCTGACGCTTTTCCAGATATTCAGACATGGCCCTGCGGATAAGTTCAGCAGTCTTGCAGTTCTCTTTTTGAGCCAGCTGCTGGTACATAAGATATTGAATTTCCTGAAAATAAATTGTCACTGGTTTCATTGTATTTGCCATGATTTAAACATACATATATTATATATGTATGTCAAGTATATTTGTAAGCGCAAAGAAAATCTGTCCAGATTTCTGAACAGATTTTCTTTGACAGCAATTTTATTCAGCTTTCTGATTTAACTTTTCAAGAATCTCGCGATTAGATTTTGCAAGATCGATCATTGTTACAATTGATCCACTAACAAGAACAATCATAAAAAATCCGATTCCAAGCCCCAGTATAGCACCAATTACAAATCCAATAACCCCATTAAAGTCACGATAGATTAGAAGATATCCTAAAACACCTCCACCAATAGCATACTCAACCAGACATATCTGGAGTACGATTTTGGGAGGCTTGCATATAACGAATTATGAGATTATTTCTCTGGTAATTAATTTTGCCGTTATGATTATTGCAGTTCTCACATACTTTAAAAAGTAAAAGAGAAAAAAAATAAGCCGCCAAAGTCGACACCTTCGGCGGCTAAGTGCGCCCTTGCGGGCACTTAAAACCCAGTGGAGACAGCCTGATTTCTCAGGTGCTTCCGCCTTTTAATTTAACACCATTTGCTCGGTTTTTCAACTGTTCCCCCTAGCCCGGATTGTAGTGGTTGCGGAGCAAAACTGCGGCAGCAGGTCGGAGCGGCAGCGGAGCCACGGAAAGCCGGAGACAGATAAGAGCGCAAAAAAAAGCACATCCCTTCTGCAAGATACAGAAAAAGATGTGCTCCCTATTTACTTATTCACCATTAACTGATTACAGCAATTCACACTTTGCAGGGATTCCGCTTTCGTCTGGTTTGGCTCCACCGTTGGCGTATATTGTAAGAAGGCCGTTTCCGAGCTTTGGATTTGTAATTACGGCAGGCCCTGCGATACAACCGCCTTCACATGCCATGACTTCGATAAGGTTAGGACAGTCGGCAGGTGTTGGAATTGTTCCCGCATTGATCTGACCGTAACTTGCAAGAACTTTCATTCCTGCCTTATCAAGTCCATTGATCACAAACGGGCGGAGAATTGTCTTGTCTTTAAGTCGCAGGCGCACACTTTCTGCAACTCCGCCACTCTTTGCAAAATTGCGGCCGCTTTCTGTTGTAAGGTATTCGCCCGGCTTTGATTCTGCTTTTGTGACGTCGATATTTTTTGCAATAAAAAGTGCATTTACGTCTTCAATACTGAGAACATAGTCAACTTCTTCCGTATCAAATCCTTCGCGGCGTTTTGCAAGACATGGCCCTACAAAAACCGTAATGCATTCAGGATCATCACGTTTTGCCAGCTGAGCTGTGTAAACCATCGGCGATTTTGTTTCTGAAATACAAGGACTTAATTCAGGAACATGGATTTTTACTGCACGAACATAGGCCGGACAGCAGCTTGTTGTCATCATTTTGTCGCCACGTTCCATGCGTTCTGCAAATTCTGCAGCTTCCCTGTCAGCTGTAATATCTGCACCGATTGCAACTTCCATGGCACGGTTGAATCCTGCTTCAAGAAGGGCTCCTTCCAGCTGGCCGTGTTTTGTTCCCTTGTACTGGGCACCGATTGCAGGAGCGTACATTGCTACAACGCGTTTTCCGTCCATGATGTGTTTGATTACATCAAAAAGCTGGGATTTTCCCATCATGGCTCCGAAAGGACAATTGGACA
This sequence comes from Treponema sp., assembly GCA_045597415.1. GTDB lineage: Bacteria > Spirochaetota > Spirochaetia > Treponematales > Treponemataceae > Treponema_D. Next base: position 41,477 of record JAZLKD010000013.1, read on the forward strand.
TACATTTTCCGCAGAAAATACATTTTTCGTAGTCGATTGATTCCTTGCCGTCAGCGCCTTTTGTGATTGCTCCCACAGGACAATGTTCTTCGCAAGGAACCACTGTTTTGATGATTGCGTGATAAGGACAGTTCTGTGCACAAAGTCCGCAGTTGATACATTTTGAAGAATCGATCCGGGCTCGGTCTGTAACTTCGATTGCCTGTTTAGGACAGTTTACTTTACATGGACGGGCAACACAGGCCTGACATGCATCTGTCGGAAAATACTGTGGTTTGACGCAGGCATTGCAGGCACTCTGCATCATTGTAAGAATAGGCCAGGTTGGTTTTTCACGGCCGTATGCTTCTTTTACATATTCTGAAAGAGGTTTTGCTTCATCGTAATCTTCTACTGAGATTCCAAGGTCTGCCACAATTCGCGTTCTGACAACGGCACGGTCAGCTTCAAGTGAACCGCGGACTGGAATACTTCCGTCAGGAACAACAACCGACGGAATTTTTTCAATTTCGTTTACAGAATCTGCATCCTTAAGCTTTCCTTCAAGCTGAAGTTTTGCAATTTCTACAAGAATGTTTCTTTTAAGATTTGACGCATTGTTGTTGATATTGAGCATTTGGCACCTCAAACTAAATAATTGTTATTCTATTTTATCACCTTTTACGATTTAATGAACTTAAAAAATCCTCACAATGTCACCAGTTTCTTTTCGTGGCGGCATGGCGGCATCTTCTGTTCGTTTTCCAAGGGCAATTACAGAAACGATGTGCTGTGACTGGGGAATATCAAAGATTTTTCTGAGAACATCTGCATCACGGATTCCCATTACAAGAGAATCAAATCCCATTTCCTGTGCCTTAAGGAGAAGAAGCTGGTTTGCAAGTCCCAGATCATAAGCGCCCCATTCATCTCCAAGTTCATTGTCTGCAATTCCTTCCCTGTTAAAGCCGGCTCGTTTTGCTTCAAAAGCCGTAACGATAATTGCAGCTGCATTGAGACTGTTGTTTCGGTTAAATTCAGGCAGAGCTTTTTCCCTCAGTTCTGCAATTTTTTCAGCAGAAACTGCAGCATAGTAGCGGGCAGTCTGGCTGTTTTTCCATGAAGGCGCATTCTGAGTACAGGCGATAATTTCTTTTATCTGTTCTTCTGAAACAGTAATTCCTTCCTGATACTTTCTGATACTGCGGCGTGATTTTACAAGTGCTTCAAATTCCATTTTCTTTACAATCCTACTGATGGTGATGTCCGTGATGATGGGCACAGACTGCTGCAGGATTATCTTTTAAAGTTCCTGCAAGATAAGATTCAACTGCCTTGTCCGGATCTCCGGTAATTCCTGCCAGCTGCGTGAGACCGGCATTATTAAGGGCATCAATGGCGCCCTGACCGCGGTTTCCGAGAATAAGGATTTCAACTCCCAGATTTTTAAGATATGTTGCAAGATCGTGATGACCAAATCCGCCGTTATCAATGATTTCGGATTTTTTTACAGCACCATTTTCAATTTCAAAAATCTTAAAATTCTGTGTCCGTCCAAAATGCTGAAAAATTGTTCCTGTTTCTTTGTCGTAAGTTGCAGCAATTTTCATATCCGATCAGCTCCTTCTAAGATATTTTTCTAACTTTTCCAGATCCTTTACCCCCGGCTCACATTCTGTTCCACTGGCACAATCTATAAGTTCAGGACCATATTTTTTTACAGTTTCTTCTGCATTATCCCCTGTAATTCCACCGGCAAGCCACAATTTATATTTTTTCTGTACAAGGGCAACAAGTTCACTGTCAATCTGTCTTCCTGTTCCGCCGATTTTTCCTTCCGTCATTGCATCAACAAGAACTCGAGGTTCGCCAAGATCAAACAGTTCATCAAGATTTTTTATGTCATCAGCCGAACGGATGTTTATGGCACAATAATGAGGGAGACGGCGTAATTCTTCGCTGGCAAGAAATTTACGGGCACAATCCACGGTATGAAGCTGAAGAACGTCAAAAACGCCTTTTTTTACAAGTCCGATGGCTGCTTTTGCTTCTTCATCTTCAGGGTCAACAATAACGGCAGCTTTTACAGGGCAATTCTGTCCCAAAGCCAGAGCACCGGCAATTTTTGCAGCTTCTGCCGGATCTGCCTTTCGAGGCGACTTATTCCAGAAAATGAATCCCAAAAAGTCTGCTCCCAGGTCTGCTGCTTTTTGTGCATCTGCCAGGTTTGTAATCCCGCACACTTTCTTAAATGGCAGTGCGCCTTTTTCCTGGGCGTCTGCAAGTTTTTCTGCATATTTATTCCAGAATCGTGAGCATGGAGTTTCTTTTCCGCCTGTAAAATTATCCACAAGGGCTTTGCGGATGGAAGGATCTTTTGCGGCAGCCTCACCAAGAAGCATTCCTGCAAAACCAAGGCTTCCTACAAAATTAGCGCTTACAGGTGTGCGGATTCCGCTTTCAAAAATAACGCGCGCATCAGGCCCAAGCACCTTTTTAATTTTTGTAAGGATTGTGCAGGGGGTTAAAAGGTCAATAGTAAAAGTTGCAAGGTCACGGCTGTTTACGCCGCAGGCAATGAACTTTGGATCAACGTTTTTAACGACTTCTGCAAGTTTTTCAACATCTTCATCAAGGCGAAGCTCAATAAGGGCGGTAATTCCAAGTTCCTGACATTTTTTTGCCATGGAAATCATTTTTGATGTGTCCAGAATACGGCTTATGAGAAGAACTGCATCAGCCCCGCAGCGATATGCAATTTCAATTTCTTTTTCATCAATCAGAAAATCTTTGCGCAGAACTGCAGGTCCTGTTTTTCCTGTTTCCTTTTCAAACGCGTCAACTGCGGCACAAACTTTCTGCAGATCTTCAAGAGTACCTTTAAAATAATGCTCTTCTGTCAGACAGCTGATGGCACGGGCGCCGGCGTGGGCATAAGACAGTGCAGTCTGAGCCGAATCAAGATCTGGAGCTATATCGCCTTTACTTGGAGAAGCTCTTTTTACTTCAAGAATAACGCCCTTTTCGGTCAAAAACGGATGGACTTTTCTGTTCCTCTGTGCAGGAATTGTGTGTCCGTATTCCCAGCCAAGTTTTTCGATATCACTGATTCGTCTGTCTACGATTTCCTGTAAAATGTCGCGTGCCATAATGGTTCAATTTTAGCAGATATCTGTTTCTATGTATATTAATGAGGGCAAATCCCCTTGCGGGGACCAGGTTTTCCGCAACTGCGCTTGCGCTCCGACCCTGCCGGGTTTTGCTGCGCAAATTGCTCCAATCCTTTTTGCGGTTTTCAGATTTTACATTCCCATGCCGCAGCCGCTTCGCGGATTATCATCCGGAAATGCTTTTTCAAAGCCACAGTCGGCTTCCATATTCAGTTCCCGAAGCTCTTTTTTGCCGTCAATGTAAAGCTGATAGTCAATTTTTGTTCCGCCAAAACCGCAGCCAACATCCCAGTCTTCACCAAGAGATTCTTCCACGATTTTCTGCCGTTCTTCACGGGTAGTGTCTTTAATCAGAATACTTTTCATACAATCATTATACAATTCATAATGCGCAATGCGCAATTCGCAATTCGCAATGCACAATTAATTATGCAACATCCCCGAACAATCCTGTTACGCCACACTACATAAATAAAACAACAGCGATAAACGCGAATGAACATGGATTTTTTATGGTAGCTTTGCCTTATATACCAGCACAATTTACAAATATGGCTTTCTTAATAAAGTCTGTCTGTCATTGTATTGCAGCACTTCTTCTCAAATGATGGTTTCGAGAGCCTCAAACACCGTATTCTATAAAAAATTACTGCAGCAAAAAAAACTGCTCCTGATAATCAGGAACAGTTTTTGTGATTTTAACTCTTCGAAATTGAAGGAACTGTGTCTTCTGTTAAGAGTGTAACATCCATCCTGTTAAACGGAATGTTGATTCCTGCTTCGTTAAGAACTTTTACAACATTGAAACATACAGCTTCTTTTGTTGCCAGAAAGTTTTCTCTTTTGCACCATACAACAAGACTCATATTGATGCAGCTGTCCCCCAGTGTTGTCGGGAATGCAGCAGGTGCATAATTCGGATTATCTGTAATAACTGTCGGACACATTCCAGGAACTGTCATAAGAACTTCTTTTGCTTTAGCAAGATCTGTTCCATAGTCAACTCCAAGCTCAAAAACATAACGTCTGTAATCATTTGCCGAATAGTTGATAAGCTTTGAATTGATGATTGTCGAGTTTGGAATACGGATTGTCTGATTGTCCGGTGTGTGGATTTTAATTGCAAGAAGTCCGATTTCATCAATAATACCAGAAATGCCGTCAACTTCGATAAAGTCACCGTGCTTCATTGTTTTTTCAGTCAGAACGAAAAGACCACTGATAAGGTTGCTTACTGAAGTCTGAGCAGCAAAACCGAGGGCAACTCCGGCAATTCCTGCAGCTCCCCAGATAGCCGACAGACTGATTCCAAAGAGTTTAAGGATAATCATCAGAACTACAATGTAGAAAATATATCTGATAAGTCGTTCAATCAGACTTGCAGTTGTATCAGAAAGTTTTGCAGCAGCAGTTTTTCTGTAACCAAACTGAATGATTTTGTAGATAACGAATACAATAAAAAAAGCAATTACTGCACCAATAAGTTTTGCAATGTTCTGAGGTGTGATAAGGCTTTTTCCATATTCATAAAAATCTTTAAAAATATCCATGCTCTGAGTTACATTATCAACAAGACCTTTTTCCTGTGTTCCAGCAACTTTTTCTGCCATCTGTACCTGAGCAAGGGCAGCAGTTTCTGTCTGCTGGTTATCTGCAAGATTTTTAGCTTCGTCAGTTACGACTGCCTGTGCGAAAAACAACGAACCGCAGGCAAGCATCATAAGTGAACCAATAAAACGTTTAAAATTCATTTGTTAACTCCTATAGTTAAATTTTAACACAAAAATTCCTGATTTAAAGACTGTTATGCAGGCAAATATCATTTATAAAGCAGCCTTCACAATCAGGAGAGCGGGCAGTACAGACATAGCGGCCGTGAAGAATCAGCCAGTGATGGGCATGTTCCAGATAACGGTCAGGTATTCTTTCAAGAAGCTCTTTTTCCACTTTTTCAGGAGTATCACCACTGCACAATCCGATTTTTGGAGCAATCCTTAAAATGTGTGTATCCACCGGCATTGTATGTTCATGCCAGATAACATTAAGTACAACATTTGCCGTCTTCCGCCCAACTCCCGGCAATGACATCAGCTGTTTCCGGTTATGGGGTACTTCCCCACCGAACTTTTCAATAAGGGTACGGCATAAAGCCATAATGTTTTTTGATTTATTTTTCCACAGACCGATGGGTTTTATGTATTCAATTAATTTTTCTTCACCAAGCTCCAGGATTTTCTGTGGCGTATCTGCTTTTTCATACACAGGTCCCGCATACTGATTTACTGATTTATCCGTTGCCTGAGCACTGAGAACAACACTGACCAGAAGTGTAAAAGGATTTTTATAAACAAGTTCGCACTCAGGAGACGGATTTTTAGCGCGCATCCTGTCCATTACAATGCAAATCTGTTCATCATCAAGCAGTTTCATCTTTCTTCCCGCTTAAAATCAGCACTAAATCCACGACAACGGCTGCAATAACAAAAACAAAAGACACAAATCCAAAAGCTTTCCACAAAAGATAAGAAGCACACACACCCAGATGAAAAGTAACCAGAGTTGCTCCAAAAAAAGCAGCCTTCAATTTAAATTCTTTTTTTCCGTTTACGTAAACTTCAGCAATTGAACTTACAAACTGCTTTAAATTGTTGGTCGAAAAAATCGTTGAACAGATAAAGCCGTAAGCTCCCGGAAAAGCCGACCACTGAAAAGCCATGGCAAAAAATGTTGGATAAAAATAAATTGTAGCAGGAAGGTTCTGGGGAAGAAGCCACATGGCAAATGCCGCGCAAACATCCACAGCGAGTGCCGCAGATTTTACAATTTTTGCGCCGGTTCTTGGAACCATGACTGTAACAATAAACACGGCAATGGCATAAAAAAGAACTCCGATTAAGTGGAGCAGCAGGTCCTGCCAGTTACGGCCGATAAGAGCATAAACACATTCAATAAGGTTTGACGTCTGGGCTGAACCAAAAAGATGTACCGCACTGAGCATCGGATAAATTCCCAGAAATCCGCCAATAAAAGCCGTTACATAATGAACATAAGCTTCTCGTTTTGACTGTGGTGTAATTCTGGAATCATTCATGTCTTTCACTTCCGTTTTTTATTCAACACTCAATCAGCAGATTCTGTCGCTGGCACATTCCAGGAACATTCCTCATTTTCATTCTGATCAAGTCCAGCAACTTTTTCATAAAATCTACATTTTTAAAACAATAATCTCATAAAAAAAGACTGTCCAGAAAGCATAACATACTCAATGAACAGCCCCTTTGCCGCTTTTATTTTACTGCTTCTTTAAGTGCTTCAACTTTATCAGTTTTTTCCCACATAAAGCCTTCTTTACCAAAGTGGCCGTAATTTACGGTTCCACGGTAAACTGGTTTTCTAAGATCCAGTGTTTTTTCAATTCCTGCCGGAGTACAGTCAAAAACTTTTTCTACGGCAGCAACGATTTTTTCAACTGCAACTTTTTCTGTTCCAAAAGTTTCAACAAGTGTCGAAACCGGATGTGGAACACCGATTGCGTAAGAAAGCTGGATTTCAGCCCTGTCAGCAAGTCCTGCTGCTACGATGTTTTTTGCAATATAACGTGCCATGTAGGCAGCTGAACGGTCAACTTTTGAAGGATCTTTTCCAGAGAAAGCACCACCACCATGACGGCCCATTCCACCATAAGTATCAACGATGATCTTGCGGCCTGTAAGACCAGAATCTCCGTGTGGACCACCTGTTACAAAGCGACCTGTCGGGTTGATGTAATATTTTGTATCTTTATCCAGAAGTCCTGTTGGTTCAAGAACTGGCTTTACGATTTTTTCGATGATTGTTGATTTGATTGTGTCATAATCAACATCTTCATCATGCTGATGTGAAACAACAACTGCGTCAATGCGGACAGGTCTGTGGTTTTCGTCGTATTCAATTGTAACCTGTGATTTTGAATCAGGTCTGAGCCATTTGATTGTTCCGTTTTTGCGGAGTTCAGCAGCTTTTTTAAGGATTTTGTGTGCGTAGATCAAAGTTGCAGGCATAAGTTCAGGAGTTTCGTTTGTAGCAAAACCGAACATGATTCCCTGGTCGCCGGCCCCCTGCTTCCCTTCATATTCTTTAAGACCAGAACCTACAACACCCTGGTTAATGTCCGGCGACTGAGTGTGAATTGTATTCAAAACTGCCATTGAATCAGCAGAAATTCCGTATGCTTCATCTGTGTAACCAATGTCACGAACTACTTCACGGACAATTTTCTGAACATCAAGGTTTGCTTTTGTTGTGATTTCACCGCCAACAAGAACCATTCCTGTTGTAGCAAAAGTTTCGCAGGCTACGTGAGAAGATGGATCTGCAGCAAGACAAGCATCAAGAATTGCATCAGATACCTGGTCACAGAGTTTGTCCGGGTGACCTTCAGATACTGATTCAGATGTAAAAAGATAATGATTAGGTTTCAAGATAGACATGAATTATGCCTCCTGTTTAGCTAGTTTTAACCATTCATACGAACAGCCCCGCCCGCAATTTGGATAAATCGGCGGTAATTAGTGTCAGAAAAATATAATACTATTTTTGCATTTGTACAAGTTGAAGACAGTTACTGGTTTTTCTTGCCGCCCAGAAGTCCGCCGCCAATTCTTGGTTTTAATGGCTTTTCAGCTGTTTTTTCTGGTTCTACTGAAACTGGTTCTTCTGATTTTTCAGTTTTCTGTTCATCTGATGAATTCTTTGAACCACTGTCTGAACCTTTTTTTGGATCAGGACCGTATTTATTATTTCCTTCATTCCCTTCTTTACAAAGCCAGAAAATCAGCAGAAGGTTAAGCAGCGGAATCATGTTGAAAAGCTGCAACCAGCCCGACTTACCGATATCATGAAGACGTCTTGTAGTTACAGCAAGTGTAGGCAATAATAATGCCAGTATAACCAGTTCACCCAGGATAGGAATATTTGAAAAAATGAGCAGTGCTACAAAGGCTGATAACTGCCAGTACCAGAATTCACTTCTTCTTGCTCGTCCAGTAAAATCTGCATATTTATTAAGACAAACTGTCACTGCTTCCTTAAACTTCACAAAAAACTCCTTGTTTATGCAGGTTATGTTTTCAGATTAATACAGTTTTAGAAATTGTCAACGGAATTAATGATTAATTCTTTTCTCTTTAACTGTAACTGAAAAACGTGCTGTGTTTTACGGCATACCCTTACTTTTTCATGACATTCTTAAAAAAATTTTGTGAATTCAAAATTTACATGTTATAATTTTATCAGGTACTGAAGAAACTTGACTTGGAGGTTAATATTATGGCTCTTAAAAAAACTTATTCAAAAGATAAAACTAAATGCAATGTAACTTTCACTGTATCTGCAGAAGCAGCACAGGGAGCTCAGTCTGTAACTATTGCCGGAGATTTTAATCAGTGGAGTTCAACAGAAACACCACTTAAAAAAGCTGCTGATGGTTCTTTCAGTGTAAAAATTGCTCTTGAAGCTGGAAAAGAATACCAGTTCCGTTATCTTCTTGACGGTTGCCGCTGGGAAAATGACTGGGCAGCAGACAAATACATTCCTGCTCCATTCAGCCACACAGACAACTCTGTAGTTATCTGCTAGTTGATTTTATTTGATTATGAAAAGCGGTCACCCAGATGACCGCTTTTTTTATACCCTGTTTCATTTCTTTCCAAGGGTACAGAAATTTTCTACACCGCTGGAATAAGCAATTCCCATTCCCGGTTCTTTAAGACAGCTGAGCTCCTGAATTTTTTTCATTACGGCTTCTTTTTTATCAGACGGAACCACCATTACAAGCATTTCCTTTTCTGGAACAATGTGCATGCCAAAAAAACGTTCATCAGTTTCGCGGGCAGTACCTCTGGCATTAAGAACAGTTCCACCACCGGCACCTGCTGTTCTTGCTGCAGCCATTACATCATCTGCATATCCCTTGTTAACGATAACTGTAATCATTTCATTTTCAATTTCATTATTCATTTCATCGTCCCCCTTTTCAGAAGAGCTTTCTTCACAATTTTCACTTTTTTTTCCTGTAGAAATAATTCCAGCCTTCATAACTGAATCGACATCAACTACAAAAAGTTCACCGAATTTTTTTCTTTCACGACTGGTAGCAGTAACAACGGCATTTACGACAGGAACTTTTGTTTCTTCTTCAACAACAAGAAGAATCATATCTTTAAGGGATTCCCCAAGTCCGAGAACAGCCTTCCAGTTTTTATCTGCAAGTCCGCGACCCATTAAAACAGTTCCACCACGGCAACCGCTTTCCATAGCTGCACGGGTCAAATGTTCCCCTTCTTCGTGAGGAACAACACTGATTACAAGCTTATACGCACTCATTCAGCTCCTCCTGTTTTAATTTTATAGAAAATTCCAAGAATCTGAATTGCAATCAATGGTGTCATGGCAACAAGCGCAATTACACCAAAAGCACTGAAAATGGCATTCTCGCCTGTAACAGCTGCAGTTCCAACGGCAAAACTTAAAATAAAAGTACTTGTCATCGGTCCGGAAGCAACTCCACCAGAGTCAAAGGCAATTCCCGTAAACATTTTTGGCGAAAAGAAGGTAAGAAGGAGAGCAATTGCATAACCAGGCAAAAGAATGTACCAGATACTGAAACCGTACAGAATTCTGGTCATACTGAGTCCGATGGAAATTGCAACGCCGGCACTTAAGGCTATAAGCATAACTTTTCGCTTAATGGTTCCACCACTGATACTTTCAACCTGATCTGTCAAAACCCAGACTGCAGGTTCTGCAAAAACAACAACTGCACCAAAAATGCAGCCTGTGGCAATTAAAAATATTATCTGAACTATCCCCGGAATTCCTACCTGACTGGTAATATCTCCGGCCGTATTGTAAACAACAACAAGCTTGTCACCACTCAGGGCAAATTTTCCAAGATATTCACCAAGAGCCGTTCCAACCGGCATGAAACCACCATGAGCACCAAGCAAAAAAATTACAAGTCCTGCAAAACTGAAAATCATACCGCGAACCATACGGATAACCTGAAAAGGAGGCATTTTCAAAAGAAAAACCTGAAACAAAACCGCCATTCCAAGAAGAGGAGCAAGAGCAGTTGTAACTTCTTTGAGAATTGAAGGGAAAATTGCAACAAACGAACCGCCTTCCGCCTGTTCCACCATCTGTGCCTGAACAGATGCAGAATCTCCGCTATTGGCAACAATAATTCCATAAATCAAAACAGCTGCAATTGGACCGATACTGGCAATTCCCGTCAGACCAAATGATTCATCACCAGAACTGAGGGATTTTTGTCCAACATTTCTGGAACGAACGGCAGCAACACCGACACCAAGAGCCATAATAAAAGGAACTGTCATTGGTCCTGTTGTAGCACCACCACTGTCAAAACTTACTCCCTGAAATTCCCGGGGAGTAAAAAAAGCCAGGGCAAATACCGCAATATAAGAGATAATCAGCACGACTTGAAGGGGAATGGAAAGAACTGTTCTGAGGATTCCAAGAGCAACAAAAAAGCCTACACCCCCGGCAATCATAAAAATCAGCTGCCACTTATCCACGCTGGAGTTAAGATCTTTTACCTGATCTGCAAGAACCTGTACATCCGGCTCAGCAACAGTAACAATAAAGCCGATTAAAAAAGCTGCGGCCACAAGAAGACCCAGACTTCGCTTTTGAGTCAGAGCCGCACCGCTTCGTTCTCCAATCGGAAGAATTCCAATATCAACGCCAACCAGAAAAACTGTCAGACCAATAATTACAAGAATTCCACCTTCAACAAACTGAATCAGCATGGTTCCGCTTAATGGAGCAATCGTAACCCCCAGAAGCAGAACAATGGCCATTACAGGCACAACTGAGAAAACTGTTTCTTTAAATTTAAGGTAAAAGTTCATGGTTGCAGCAGATCAGTTATTTGTAACAATTCCAGCCTTTTGCTTTTATACCATCGACCCAGGCTTTTGCAAATTTTCTGGCTCCCTCAAGATCCATGTCACGGTAATTCCCGCACTGAATTTCATTGGCAGCAGGAATTTCACCTTCCCATTCAACAACTTTTGTAAAAACAGGAAGAAGATGTCCGGCAATGTATTCTTCATCCACATCGCCCCAGACTGTCAGATAAAAACCTGTACGGCATCCCATCGGGCTAAAGTCAATTACACCTTCAATTTCGTCGCGAAGATATTCGGCAATAATGTGTTCCATTGTGTGAATTGCGCCGGTTGTCATAAATTCCTTATTTGGCTGAGTTACGCGAACATCAAATTTTGTTACAACATCACCCTTTTCACCCTGCTTTTTAGCAGCAACACGAACATAAGGAGCCGAAACTTTAGTATGATCAAGATTGAACGAATCTACATTGTATTTTTTCATATTTTCCTCGTTTTTAATTATATCCTTTGAACTACTTCTTCAACAAGTTTTGCACTCATTTCTGCAGCGACACCCTCATTGAATTCATATCCGTTGGAACTTAAATCGTCTGCCATATCACTCATACAGCGCACAATTACAAATGGAACTTTATTAAGGAAACAGGTATGGGCAATGGCACCCCCTTCCATTTCTACACAGGCAGGAGCCACATTTTCCTTAATTTTTGCCTTTACAGCTTTGTCAGAAATAAACTGATCTCCTGTTGCAATGCGGCCGGCAATAATTTTATGTCCAACATTTTTTTCACTGTCTTTAAAAGTTTCTGTTACAGCTTCAATCATTTTTTCATCAGCAGGAAATGAATAAACATCCATCTGAGGAACCTGTCCCACTTTGTATCCAAAGCCTGTTGCATCCATATCGTGATAAACGGCATCTGTGGAAACGACAAAATCCATGATTCCAAGACCGCTTGCCATAGCTCCTGCAATACCTGTATTGATAATATGGGTACAACCGTATTTAAGGATAAGAATCTGTGCACAAAGGGCTGCGTTTACCTTACCTACTCCAGATTTGCAGACTACGGCAGAAACTCCGTGAATTGTACCTTCTTCAAAACTCATGCCGGCCGGGCCGTAATGGCATTCTGAGCCTTCTGCCATCATAAGGTCAACGAGGTAATTTACTTCTACACTCATGGCACCAATAATTCCGATTTTTTTCATTTATATCTCCTGATTTGCATAATACTGTTAGTGTTTGCGAAATATTCCATCATTTTCGCAAAAAACCGCAAAGTTTGCAAAGATTTTCGTAAAAATGTGCGGTTTTTTCATTAAAAAGTATTGATTTAAATTATATGTTAGTATATCTTATTTTCAGCAGCAAGTAATAAAAGTTTTACAAAAAGGGTCGCGTTTTCTCCTCCTTTAAGCGGCCCTTTTATTTTTTTAAATCAACTCTTACAATAATAATATGATTACCGAAAAAATTAAACTCGCTGTAAACAATTCATCCCTAACAGTTTACATTCCAGACACTTATGAAAGTTTTTCTGCCCATAAAAAATGGCCTGTAATTGTCATCTGTCCCGGAGGCGGCTATGGTCATTTATCTGACCGTGAAGCTGAACCTGTCGCCCTGAAAATGCTTTCTTTGGGATTTGCTGCTGCTGTTTTGTCATACACTCTCGCACCCTTGAAAGGTGGAGAACCACTCCAGGATGCAGCAGAAGCAGTACGAACAATGCGCAAAAATGCAGATAAATGGAACCTTGATGAAAATAAAATTGTGGTCGGGGGATTCAGTGCAGGCGGACATCTTGCGGCAAGTTTAGCCTGTCACTGCCCGGATGAGCAGAGCCGGCCTGATTATCTTTTATTGTGCTACCCGGTAATTACTGCAGATCCGCAATACTGCCACAAAAGCTCAATCGATAATGTCTGCGGAACAGAAGAAAAATATTCACAAGATTACTTCAGCCTTGAAAAACACGTTACAAAAAATTTTCCGCCCGTTTTCATGTGGCATACAAACCAGGATGAATCAGTTCCTCTTGAAAACTCCCTTTTATTTGCAGGTGCCTTAAGGAAAAACGGCATAGATTTTGAATACCACATTTTCAACCATGGAAAACACGGACTTTCCCTTGCCACCGCAGAATCAAGCAAACCCAACGGAGAAACAATCCAGCCACAGTGCGCCCAATGGGTCGATTTGTTCAAAAACTGGTGCATCGGGAAGGGAATTCTGTAAATCAGACGGTTGCCATAAATATCAGGTTCTTAGGGCTCAAGCCCTAAGCCGTGCCGGGGAGATGGGGTGGTTTGGAGGGGAAGAGGGGCTCGCAGCCCCCTGAATAATTATTTTTTCATAATAGAGTCTATTGATTTAATACATGCATTACGCAAGCCTGCTTCTTCCAGAGCTGTTACGCCACGGATTGTTGAGCCGGCAGGACTGCAAACATTATCTTTAAGGACAGCCGGATGGTCGCCTGTTTCAAGCTGAAGTTTTGCCGATCCGAGAACTGTCTGACTTACAAGTTTATATGCAGTTGAGCGTGGAATTCCGTATTTTACTGCTGCATCTGCATAGGCTTCAATAAACAGGTCAACAAAAGCAGGTCCACAGCCGCTGACTGCTCCACCTATTCCCATAAGGCTGTCAGGCAATTCTTCCACAAGGCCAAGACGGGCAAAAAGTTCCATCCACTGACTGCGTTCATCTTCCTTAAGGGAGTTTGATTTTTCAAAAAGAAACACACCTTCTCCAACCATTGCAGGTGTATTAGGCATTACAAACTGAACCCTGACATCTTTTGCCACAAAATCCTGATATTTAGCAAAATTCCAGCCAAGGGCAATGGAAATAAGGGCTTTACCTGCCAGCTTACTGCCACATTCCTTTAAGACATCTTCAATCTGATATGGTTTACATGCCATTACAACTGTATCTGCAGCTTCAACAGCTTCACTCAGAGTTTTGTAAGGGACAAAACCAATTTTTCTGGCATTTTTTGCAAGTTTTTCCTGATTTGGAGCATAGGCAAAAATGTCAGCCTTTGCAATTTTTTTAGTTTTTATAAATCCGGCTGCAAGAGCCTGAGCCATGTTTCCCATTCCGATAAATGCAACTTTCATTTTTTTTCTCCAGTCTTATTTAATTAAAAGATATCCGTTTACACTTCCGTAAAAATGGACAGTTCCGTCATTCAACTCTTCATAATCATAATACATGTATGTCAGAACCAGACGCCTGTTTCCACGGTCAATGATATACGGTTTATCAATTGATTCCTTTTTCTTATATGCTTCCAGGAAATTATTACATTCTTCAGTAACATCCCATTTTTCTGATTCCGAATCAAATGTAACATAAATCTTACCATCTTTTTCATTCCTGGTCAGTTTTTCAGCAATACACATGGAAGAAAAACCTTTTACATCAACCTTAACGTGAGATGCATTGAAAGAAAAAGATTTTCCATTTATATTTTCTTCATAATTCCACTTATAAGCAAATCCAAAAGTCCTTTCAAAAGAAAAATTCTCATAAACCTTATTCTCTGAATTCTCTTTAAGTTCAAATGCAGCCCATCTGATTTCATGCTTGTTCATAGAATACGGCAGTTCATACCAGGCAGTCCTTATGGAATTCTTTTCCCGGGCACTGAACACATTTTCTGCATTTTCTGTCAGAAGCAACCCTTTTTCTTCATCAAACATCTGATGCTTTCTGTAAGTATTTTCAATAACTGAAATCATTGATTTTTTTGAAACATCAATAAGGTTAACATAAGGAAGACATGCAAAAATCAAGACAGCAGAACCGGCAACCAAGACAGTTTTGACAAAATCAACTCTTTTTTCCTTTGAAAAACCTTCATAAATGGTGCAGGCAATGACAACTGAACTGAAGCTGATATACAAAAGGCTGGCATAACGGGCAAAAGTCAAACCATAAGCTGTAACACGGATTGTAAATGCTATAATCTGAATCACAACAAGAGGAGTTAATATCAGACCGCCCCATTTATAAAAAAGGTCAGTAAATCTATTTTTGTAACATCTTAAAGCAACATTAAACAAAATAAAAAATGCTGAAGCAAAAGAAACAAACCAGTTAATCTGCCCGTTTGGAAGACTCAAAGTAAAAATTGATTTAAGCAGATAAAGATAGAGGATTGCTACCAGTACCCAGTAAAGCGGGAAAAGCGCATAGAGAAATACAACTTTAAAAGACTGTCCCGTTGTAATCTGGTCGTATTTAAGGGTTGCAAGGGAAACAAAGAATCCGGCAAAAAGTGGCCAGTAAGCAAAAATCCATGCGCTGCATATATAATATTCTTCACGACCAATATCAAAAAGAAGAGAATCTACTGCAAAAATTATGACCGTAAGTGCAACACCAACAGATACAGAAAGAATATTTGAAAGAACAAAAGAACTTAAAATACTGGCACCTGTTTTTTCTTTTGATTCAAGATAAATAAAAAGTCCTGAAATCAAAATCATGACAGACCAGACACATAAAATTGCAAGATCAAAATAATTATTTTCGTACCAGGTTTTGCAGGCAAAATAAAATGGAACCGAAAGAACTAAAGGAACTGCCACATTCAGGATTTTGACTTTAAGATTCTGTTCCCAGAATTTTTCAGATACCAGTTTGAACAAAATGGAAAAAACACAGAAAAAACCACAGTCCATAATAAAAGGTTTGAGGATTTTTCCTGTTTCATATCCTGCAAAAACAAAGGCCGAAACAAAAACTGCTCCTGTAACTGTAAAAAAATACATTGCAGCAAACCGGCTAAAAGATGCCTTCAATTTTTCAAACAAACCTGCAAAAATATTCATTGAATCTCCCCCTAATCAATAAAAGGTGGTTCAGACAAGCTCAACCACCTTACAAAAAAATTATTCAGCTACAAACAGGGTTCCTTTTGCGTTACCACTGTAAAGCTGGTCGAGAATATTCTCTTTGCCGCCGTTTGCCAGGAGCATTGGAATTCCGTAAACAGTTGTTTTTTCTGCTGCCTGGATTTTTGTTTCAATACCGCCAGTTCCAAAGTCATTGGCAGAACCGATTTTAATTGTTTTTCTAAGTTCTGGAATAGATTCAACAACTTCAACAAGTTTTGCATCTTTATTTGTTTTTGGATTATCAGTAAAAATTCCGTCAATATCACTGAAAAGAATAAGAAGGTCGGCGCTCCACAAAATTGAAGTCAATGCCGAAAGATTGTCATTATCACCGATAGCAAATTCGTCAGTAGAAACAGAGTCGTTTTCGTTAATGATCGGAACTACACCTTCATCTGCAAGGGTAAACAATGTATTGCGGATGTTAAGTGAACGATGGTTGTCTTCAAAATCTTCTTTTGTGAACAAAAGCTGCCCAATGTGAAGTCCCTGTTCATCAAAGGCTTTTCGCCACTGAGCCATAAGTTCAACCTGACCAATGGCACAGAGTGCCTGACGGAAATGAACATCCTTTTTGCGTGCCCATTCCTTGAGGGTAGAAACTCCGCTTACCTGTGCACCAGAACTTACAACTACAAGCTGTTTGCCGGCATTAATGAGATTTTTACACTGACGGGCAAAAGATGCCATAAATTCTGTATTCTGGGTTCCATCTGCCTTTGCAAGAGTATTTGAACCGATTTTTATAACGATTTTACGAGATTTTTTAACTGCTTCCGAAATATTCATAATATCTTATTTTACCCAAGTAACAAAAATTGGTCAAAAGGAAAGCAGTGAAGACAAAAAAGACTGTCTTCAGAAACAAATCAGATTCCCGGGACAGCCTTATATTTTTCAGAAAAAATTAATTTGTTGGTGTTACTTCTACATAATTTTTAGATGAAATTACGTCTGCAGGAAGAGTAATTCCAAGTTTTTTTGTTACGTCAGGGTTTACAAAAATCTTAAGGTCTTCTGCCTTGAGGTAGAACTTAACAGGTACTTTTGAAACAGGAGTTCCTTTGAGAATTGTATCTGCCATATCTGCAGTATCACGGCCAAGATCTGAATATGTAATACCAATATTTGCAAATCCACCGTCTTCAACCTGGCTGTCAGCAGCACAGTAAAGAGGGAAATTAAATTCGAGACATGCACCTGAAAGAATTGCCATGTTTCCGTGACTTGCAAGTTTATTGTCGTTTGCTACAAATACTGCCTGACATCCTTCATCTTTCATCAATTTAATTGTTTCCTGAACTACAGAAACATCGTCAATTGTGTGATCAGCATATTTCATTCCGATGGAATCAAGATACTTTACAGCTTTGTTTACAGTTGCCTGAGCATTTGTTTCGCCTGTTGTGTGGATGATACCTATTTTGCTGAGTGAAGGCTGAATTTTTTTAGCAAATTCCATAATCTGGTCTACAGGAATTGACTGGGAAGTACCTGTAACAAGTCCTTCTGGTTCTTCAAGATTCTGAACGAGTTTTGCACCAACAGGATCAGCACAGGCAGCAAATACAACAGGAATTCCAGAATCTACAGCTGGAAGAGCAGCATTTGCAGCTTTTGTTGCGATTGCAATAATAAGGTCTGCATTCTGGCTTACATATTCTTCTGAAATCTGGGCAAGCATTGTCATGTCATTGTCACCCTGCTTAAAAAGAACAGTGCAGTTGTCTTCACTGTAACCGAGTTCTTCAAGACGAGTTTTAATTGATTCAGAAATTGTGTTGAGAGAATTGTGGTTCATCTGCTGAACAATACCGATTGTTACTTTTTTGTCTGATTTTTTTGAACAGGAAACAGACATGAGAGCTGCAACAGCCATAAGGGAAGCTGCAAAAAGTTTTACCATTTTTTTCATATATTCCTCCAAAAATGTTTACAGAATCATTTTATCTGACAGGTTATTCTGATACAAAGCCATTATATCTGCAACTGTCAAATTCTTTTTTTCTTCACCTTCAATGATTTTAATTATTTTTCCGCCATCCATCAAAAGCAGTTTATTGCCATAATCGATAGCATTCTGAACGTTATGGGTGATCATCAAAGCCGTAAGTTGTTTTTCCCTGATTATCATATCAGTTTTCTGCATGATTTTAATTGCAGTCTGTGGATCAAGGGCAGCAGTATGTTCATCCAGAAGAAGAAGTTTTGGTGTTGCGCTAGTAGCCATTAAAAGTGTCAGGGCCTGTCGCTGTCCTCCCGATAAGAGCCCTACATTTGTTTTTAATCTTTCTTCAAGACCGATTTCAAGTGTCTTTAATTCTTCCACAAGATTTTTTCTGTTTTTTTCTGTAATTGCCAGACTGAATGGACGATGCTTTACTTTTGCACTGGCAAGAACAAGATTTTCTTCAATGGTCATATCAGGTGCAGTTCCCAGAAGGGGATTCTGAAAAAGGATACCGATGTCTTTTGCACGTTTATGGACAGGAAATTTTGTAATATCGCAACCGTCAAGAATAATTTTTCCACGGGAAATTTTTGTAAGGCCAAAAATTGAATTCAAAAGGGTTGATTTTCCGGCCCCGTTGGAACCAATGACAGTTACAAAATCACCTTTTTCAACTTTCAGATTAATGTTTTTAAGGGCTTTTTTTTCCATTGCAGTGCCCGGATTAAATGTCACGTTCAGATTCTGAATTTCAAGCATCGCTATCCTCACTGTTTTCAAGCCTTTCCTGCTTTTTTTCTGCCAGCTTTTTTCTTATTACCGAAAAAGCAATGAATGCAACAACAATTAATGAAGAAAAGAGTTTAATTCCATTTGTTCCACCATTTCTTACAGCAAAAGCATAAATAACTCTGTAAATAAGTGAGCCTCCCACGACAATGAAAAATCCTGTAAACAGTTTTGAACTGCGGAAAATTGTTTCCCCGATGATGATTGAAGCCAGGGCCGTAACAAGCATTCCAAGCCCAATTCCTTCCGAATACGACTTTAAATACTGAACATAAACTGCTCCGGCAAAACCTACAATTCCGTTGGCAATGGAAAAAGCAATTACTTTATTCTGATTTGTATTTATGGAACTTGCTTTTACCATTTCTTCATTATTACCTGTTGCACGGATTGCAAGTCCCAGCTGTGTTGAAAAGAAAAGCACGAGAAGTCCGATAAGAATTGCAAGAATAATCACAAGAACTGCAATTCCCACTATTTTATCTGCATCTGCAACTGTAAGATTATGATTTTTTAACCAGAGCACAGTCTGCGGATTTCTGATTCCTAAAAAATCTGCAACTGAACGAAAAATTGATCCGCCGCCAAAATCCGGATTGATTGCAAAACTTGTAGAACCAGCTGTTTTTTCTTCAAAAATCTTAAACAGCGGAATCATTACATTTACAGAAATAAGTCCCGTCTGAACAAGAACTCCGGAAAGAATGGCGTTAACACCAAGCTGAGTGTGAATGATACCTGCAATTGATCCTGCAAGCGCTCCTGCCAAAAGTCCTGCAAAGAGTCCCAGTACAGGATGTCCGTAAAGACAGCAGATTCCATCTACAACAGCCCCAAAGGCAAAAGAACCATCCACGGTCAAATCCGGAATATTCATTACCTTATACGAAATGTAAACACCGAGACTAAGAATCCCGATCAAAAGTCCAAACGGAATTGCAGATAAAATCATTTAAAGCGCCTTTGTAATTTCCTGAATCTGCTTTATTTTAGCCAATACAGTACCATCGTCAAGAGCTTTTGTTGCAATTGCATAACCTTCTTTCAGATTTTTTGCTTTTCCGGCAAGATACAGGATTGCAGCTGTATTCAAACCAACGGCATAACGGATTGTCTTTTTGCCTTTTCCCTGAACAACATCCATTGCAAGGGCAGCATTGTCGGCACCGTTCCCCCCCATGAGTTCTTCTTCATCAGCATCTGTAATGCCAAAATCAGCAGGATTTATGATATATTTGTTTTCACGGCCATGTTCGTCAATCTGGTAAACATGAGTCAATGCACAAGGACTGATTTCATCATAACCGTCATCGCTGGCAACAACCATTACACGTTTTGCACCAAGACCTTTTGCGGCGCGGGCGTAATCCTGAAGCAGATCTTTAGAATATACACCGAGAACTTCATATTCAGCTCCAGCCGGATTCAAAAGAGGTCCCATAATATTGAAAATCGTCTTTACTCCAAGAGCCTTTCGTACAGGAGCTGCAAAACGCATCGCAGAATGATAAACAGGAGCCATCAAAAATCCGAAACCTGTTTTTTCGATAAGCTGTGCAGTTTTTTCTGGTGAAGCCATAATATTGATTCCAAGGTTTTCAAAAAAGTCTGCAGCACCCGATTTAGATGAAACTGCACGGTTACCATGTTTTGCCATTCTCTGACCGCATGCTGCAGCTGTAAGTGCCGAAAGTGAAGAAATATTGAAAGAACCTTTTCCGTCACCACCTGTTCCTACAATTTCACCAAGCCCTGTGCTTTCAACCGGAAGAAGTTTCTTTTTGCGCAGAAGTGCTCTTGCACATCCAATCATTTCAGACGGAACAGGACCTTTTGCAGCCATGGCAATAAGTATTGCAGACATAATGCGTTCATCCATTGTACCGTCTGTTACGTTTTCCATAAACATTGCAGCTTCGTCTTCACTAAGATCCTGACGGTCCATCAACTTGTTAAGGAGTGCTGCATGAGGAAGGTTTTCACGGCGATAATTGAGGAAGGCTTTGAACAGACTGTCCCCATTTTCCGAAGCAATACTTTCCGGATGGAACTGTACGCCTTCAATAATCATTGTCTTATGACGGATACCCATAATATCACCGTCTTTTGCACGGCAGGTAACTTCAAAATCTTCAGGCAAAGTTGATTCATCAATAACAAGGGAATGGTAACGTGTAAATGAACCTGATTTACCCATATTGCGGAACAAACCTTTTCCGTCTGTTGTCATTGATTCTACAATACCGTGGCGGATGTATTTGGCGCCTACAATTTTTGCACCAAAAGCAGCTCCGATTGACTGATGACCAAGACAAATACCGAGGACTGGAATTTTCCCTGCAAAATGTTTAATTGCATCAATGGAAATGCCGGCTTCAAAAGGAGTTCCAGGTCCAGGACCAATTACAAGGTGAGTTGGTTTTGCAGCTTCTACATCGGCAACGGTACATTCTTCAGATCTGAAAACCATAACTTTATCTTCAGAAATACGTTCCAGCGACTGAACAATGTTAAAAGTAAAACTATCTTTATTATCAATAAATGCAATCATTTTTTTGCTCCTTCAAGTACGGCACGCAAAGCACCAAGTTTTTCATTTGTTTCTTCCCATTCACGGTCCGCATTGGAATCATAAACAATTCCACCGCCAGCCTGTAAAGTCCATACTTTGTCCTGCTTGAGGGCGCATCGGATTGCAATACAGAAATCAAGGTCACCGTTTGACTGAATATAACCTACAGCACCTGCATAGAATCTGCGGCTTACTTTTTCAAGCTTGCTTAAAATCTGAATTGCACTGATTTTTGGAGCTCCAGAAACCGTTCCTGCAGGGAAAGCTGCGCGAAGAACCTGAATCGGTTTAAAACCTTCTGCAACTTTTCCCTGTACATCAGAAACGATGTGCATTACATGGCTGAAATATTCAACATCCATGTATCGGGCAACTTCTACGCTGCCGTTTGCACAAACCCTCCCGAGGTCATTGCGAGCCAGATCCACCAGCATAAGGTGTTCTGCACGTTCTTTTTCATTTGCTAAAAGTTCTGATTTAAGAGCTTCATCTTCTTTTGAATTTGCACCACGACGGCGTGTACCGGCAATCGGACGAATGCTTGCAACACCTTCACGAACACGAACCAGGCTTTCTGGAGAAGAACCGATAAGCTGTCTGTCACCAAAATCAATATACACGAGATAAGGACTAGGATTTACGCTTCTCAGGCGGCGGTAAATTTCCAGGGCCGAATTTCCGCATTCAAGCTGAAGACGACGGCTTGGAACAGCCTGCAAAAGGTTTCCGGCAATAATTTCTTTTTTAATTGCTTCAACTTTTTCTTTATATTCACGTTCACTCTGTTCAAGATTTGTGATTGTACGTACAGGCTGTGGATCTTCCGGAGCTGAAAGATAGCTGAAGTCCATGTCATTAAGACGTTTTTTTAAGTTTGCAACAGCACCATCGAGGTCAATCTGATGTTCATTATAGTTAAGGGCAAATACGTGAAGTTTTTCTGTAAAATGATCGAAAATCACGTAGATGTGACCTGCAACAAATTCACTTTCAGGAATGTGGAGTTCATCTGTCTGTGGAGCAAACATGATTGTGTCACATCTTGCGCTGAATTCGTAGCTGAGGTAACCAAGTCCCGAAGCTGGCACAGGAATTGAATTTGGAGACTGAGTTCCATCTTCATTATTTACAACACTCATATCATTCTGCTGTGCAACGTACAGAAGGGCATCAAGAATATCAGGAGTATGAAGAACACGGCTGCCGGGAGCGATTGTTTCCCCAGTTTCATTTTTTCCTTTGTACGGAAGACGGCGGCCATCAATCATAAAAGCAACACCTGCTTCGTCCTGGATAATATGAAAAGCAGGTTCCAGCATCAGAATAGAATAGCGTTCTTTACCGCGGGCAAAAGAAGCACTTTCAAGAATTGCAGAAGCTCCGATTTTGCGGGCAAGGCTGAAAGGTGTGTAGCGGTCGCATGGAATTGAAAAATAAATTGAATCGTTACGTGACATTTTGTTTCCTCACAGGATGTTACTATCAATAGAAACATCTTATAAACTAAATATACACGTCCTTTTTGTTACTGTCAATAGAAACAAACACTTTTATAGCCAAAAAAAATGGCCACCTCAAGGGCGGCCTCACTCAAGAACTAATAGTCCTTCTTTTCTGACTTGCGTCTTTTGTTAAGAAGTTTGCGTTCCAAAGTTGTTTTCTTCTGGTGATTTGTTGCAGAAGGTTTTACATAGTATTCACGCTTTTTGAATTCGCGAATGATACCTTCTTTTTCAACCATACGCTTAAAACGTTTGATTGCTTTTTCGAGGTTTTCTGAATCGTCTACGAAAATTGTTGCCATTGTAAAATCACCTCCTTTCTTCGGAATTCCGATAAGTTTGAATATAATAAGTGAATTCTAAATTAAATTCAAGGGAATTTTATTCATAAATAATTTTTGGACAATATTTATCATCTGGTGCAGAAGTTTCCCAATGAGCTTTAGCCGGAGTGGTTTCAAACTCCGTAAGCTTGCTTATATCAATGGAAATATTCTTATAGGCAGGTTCTATGATTTCCAGTCCTTCTTCAGTTCCAGGTGTTCCAAACGGTGTGTTCCATATTCCATTGGCATCATCAGTTGGAGCTCTGTTTACTGAAACTTTCAGATTATCCGGCTGTTTTTCAGAAATCATCATAAGATATCCTGAATCATCTTCAAATCTCATAACTCCGTCAATTAATGCTTTTCCTCCAAGGAGAACACGACCTTTTGTTAAAACCGAATATGATTTTACTCCATCCTGTTTAAGGGCTGTCACTGCATTGAAATTATTGGAATCACGTTTTGTATAACTGTCTTCACCATCATCTTTTGTATGAGTATAAGAATCCGTTACTTCAAAAGTTCCGCTTTCTGCAACAAAAACAGTTGCAACTGCAGTACCATTACAGTCGCCCGCATTTTCAGGAGCCTTTATTTTTGCACCACAGATGACAACTTTACCTTTTGACTGAATTGCAGCAGCACAATGATTTCCATCACCGCCTAATCCGTCTTTGGTAACAAAACAATCTTCAATCACTGTATTATCAGCAAGAACTGTGCATCCCTGTTCATCCTGGAAGACAGCACCTGCATTCTGCCCGCGGCATGATTTTATCAATACGTTTTCAAGAAGAGTATCATTTCCGCTGCCATAAATAACAGTTTTCTTTGCAGCACAATCGACAAATGCAGAATTCTTTATCCTCAGTTTTCCATAAATATTCTGAGAAATTACAGAATTGCAATTTTCACTTTGGGTCAGATCAATTTTTTCAAACTTACAGCGGCTGATTGTACAGTTTGAACCTCGATAAACAGAATACTCATCACTGATATACCCGGCTGAAGAAATCAAGTCGGACATTTCACCTGATGCAGTTCCTGTAAAATAAATATTTTCAAGATTCAATGAATAATCTTCAACTGCATTGCTGTCAACGTTAGAACTGATTAAAAAGGTTTTGCCAGGCAGGTTATTAAAATCAATGGTACCGTTTTTAATTGTCAGGTTGCAGTTTTTTGATTGAAAAACGTATCCCTGAGATTGTTCCATCTCTGACAGGATACCAATAGTATGTCCGTTCAAATCAATAGTCAGTGTTTTGTCAATTAAATAATAACTTGATACATTAATATCACTTTTAAGGATTATCTTAGAAACATTGCTGGAAGAAGCTGTTGCTTCATTAAACTCGTTAATATTTTTTACAAATTTTGTTTCACCAGAATCCAGGGTAAAATTAAGTTCGGCAGGCTTCCTCAGGTCCTTAAAATTAACAACATTACCGCACAGATGAATATTTCCAGAACCATCTTTTTCCAGAATTACAAATTCAGAACAAGGGGACTCAAAATAAATGTTTTCTGCGTCATCAGTAATATAAAGACTGAATCCTGCATACATTCCCTGTTTGATTTGTGGAAGCT
The DNA here is from genome assembly GCA_045597415.1 of Treponema sp. GTDB lineage: Bacteria > Spirochaetota > Spirochaetia > Treponematales > Treponemataceae > Treponema_D. The sequence continues at coordinate 66,186 of JAZLKD010000013.1, forward strand.
GAACCGTAAAGCTTTCAGGCTTTGAAAGGGAGAATTTAATTGTTTTGTTAATAAAAGGTTCATGTTTATTTTTAGGATATAAACCGCTGGCGTCAGATTCAACACTGAATTCGTATCCTTTAATAATAAGTTTGTAAAAGTCTGCACTTCCGGCAGTCATTTTTGAACTTACAGCTCTTGAAATAGAATCTGTATCAATTACAACAGAACAGATTTCATCCCGTGATGTAAAAAGACCAGAGCAACTGGTGAAAACAAAAGAAATAACTGTAAGGGCACAAATAAAAAATTTTTTCATATTTTTTCTCCATACATTTACTTTTTAATAAACTTAATTATATAACACTTATTAAAAATCTGTAACAGAACCTAGGTCCTCTAATACAGATGGAAGCTCATAAAGATTTTTAATACGTATGATTTTCCCAGGAAGATCTGCTGCATCCAGCTCGAGTTCATCACTTCCAACCATAACGGCAGTTCCACCGATTGCAGCGTATCCCTTTACATAAACTGAATAATCATCAATAAACAGGGTATCCGTAACCGTACCGCCAATATGCTCAAGCGCCCGCTGATAGGAAAGAGGATCAGGTTTACCCTTAAAATTGTTCATACGGATGTCACAGATAACTGGATGAAACCTGTCACGAACCTGCAGAAAATCCAGAACGTGTTCAGCATGTTCCCGTGAAGAATTAGTAAGGATAATTTTGTCCTGTGCAAGACCGTCCAGAAACGGTGCCAGCTTTTCATCAAAATCAAGTTCTTCAATTTCTGAAGCCGGATGAACGTAAGCAAAATATTCTTCAACATCTGTAAATCCGCCGGCCTTAATCCAGCCGAGAGTTGTTCCATGAATTTTGAGTGCTTCGCGGCGGATTTTTGCAGCCTGATCCAGCGGGAGATTGTAAAACTGCGCAGCAAAACCGAGAATACGGCCGCCGACTCCGGCATTCATTTGAGAAGTTTCAGGATAGAGTGTGTTGTCCAGGTCAAAAATTAAATGCTTAATCATCAGAAATGGATTTTATAGAAAAAGTTTTCTTTATAAAAGACAGTTTTTAAACCTTTTTGTATAATTTCTTTATGAATACTTTACATGCTTTTATTCTTGGGCTGGTTCAGGGAATCGGCGAATTTCTGCCTGTTTCTTCCAGCGGTCACCTTAAACTTACACAGACCCTTTTTGACCTTGAAGAAGTTCCTCTTCTTTTTGATGTAACCCTTCACATTGCAACTCTTCTTGCTGTTTTTATTTATTTCAGAAAAGTCCTCTGGCGCCTTATCTGTATTTTTTTCAGATTTGTATTCCGGATTGAAGAACCTGAAAGCGACTGCACTGATTCAAAAATCCAGAATCTCGCACCTTCGGATAAAGCAGGAATGAGCACCATCTGGATGATTATTCTGACGACTGCAATTACAGGCTGTTTTGGAATCTTTACAAAAAAACTTATTGACGAAGATGCTCTGAGCATAAAATTCACCTGCGCTGGATTTATTGTTACTGCTCTGCTTCTTCTTTTTAGCGCTTTTATTGAAAAACGCCGTCAGCATTTCCTTGAATACGTGAATATCAAATGGTATCAGGCAATTTTTATCGGTATTGCCCAGGGAATCGGAACTTTACCTGGAATAAGCCGCAGCGGTTCAACAATTGCCGGAGCGCAGCTTTGTGGAGTGGACCGTGCTAAAGCAGGCGACTATTCATTCATTGTAAGCATTCCGGCAATTCTTGGTGCGTTTGCGCTGACAATTAAGGATTATCTTGAACTTGAGACAGCCCCTCCAATGGATATTATCCCTCTTGCAGTGAGTTTTGTAACAGCTTTTGTAAGCGGCTATTTTGCTCTTGCACTTTTGATGAAGCTTATCAACAAAGGCAAGCTTGAATGGTTTGCCGCCTACCTGATTCCAGTGGGAATTACAGGTCTCCTGTTTCTGTAAGTTCCAGAAACTGACGAATTTCTTTTAAATACATCTCAATCCCACTTTTCCAGAAAGCCGGTTGTGTTATGTCGCAGCCGGCTTTTTTGCACAAATCTTCACAGCTCATGCTTCCGGTATTACTCAAAATTTCTGCGTAAGTGGCAGCAAAAGATTTTCCTTCTCTTAAATACCGGCTGTACAAACCTGCTGCAAAAAGCTGACCGAAAGCATACGGAAAATTATAAAAATCAAATCCAGTTGAATAATAATGAGACTTCACTGCCCACATATATTCATGACGTTCATCGTTCAACCCGTCACCATAAGATTTTTCCTGTGCGTCACTCATCAGCTGGCAGAAATCGTCCGCATTAAGTTCACCTTCTCCTCGTTTTTCAAAAACTGCCTTTTCAAAATAAAAGCGGCAGAGAATATCCACAAGAACCTGACTTACATCCTGCAGATCCATTTCAATAATCTGAAGTTTTTCTTCCCCTTTACACTTTGAAATCATATCCTGCTTTACAATCGTTTCTGCAAAAGTGCTGGCTGTTTCTGCCAGTGTCATAGGATAACTGAAAAATACTGAAGGTTTGCCTTTTAAGCAGCTGAAGTGATAGGCATGACCAGCTTCATGTGCCAGCGTAATTATATCGCTGAATGCTCCGGTAAAGTTGACCATAATACGGCTCTGATGTCCTTTTGCAAAATCCTCATCATAGGCACCGCCAACTTTACCTTCACGAACAACTGCATCTACCCAGTTTTCATCAAAAGCCTGTCGGGCAAAATTCCCCATATCAGAACTGAAAGAATCATAGCGTTCAATTACATAATCTTTTGCCTGGTTAAAAGTCCATTTTTTGCTTAAAATACCTTCTCCACAACCATCCCCAAGAGGAGCAAAAAGGTCATAAAAAGCAAGTCCTTCCTTTGCAGAATCAGATGCTGTCAAATTGTGTTTTTTAAGATATTTTGCTTTTGCCTTAAAATATTTTCGGAATTCTCCAAAACTGTCCTCGATTGCCGAAACCATTGCATTCAGCGTAGATTCACTGAGCCGGCTTGCTGCAAGAGAACGGTCAAGGGCTTTTTTCCAGTTGCGGCGTTTATTTAAAGTTACTGTTTCACCTTTCAAATTATTGAGACAGGCCGCAAATGCAATCCGATGAGTCTTTAAAAGCTCAATTTCTTTTTTCCAGGCTGATTTTCGCACCTTTGGATCCGGATCATAAGCATCGTTTCGAAGCCCGTTAAAAGTTTTGCCTGTTTCATCTTTAAGATTGGAAATTATCTGTTCGTGGAGTCTGTCCCAGGCATCGCCGCCTGTTCGCTGAAGATCTCCGGCAAGATTTTCTTCTGCTTCTGACATTTCGTGAGCAGTTTCTTCAATGCGTTCATTAAGAATGAATCTGTATTCTTCAAATTGTGGATATTTTTTATAGAATGAATCCAGTTTATCTTTGTTCTGCACAAGCACTTTCTTGAACTTAAGGTCAACTTCTGTCATTTTAAGTCCCATTTCATCAATAGTGCTGATGTTATTCAGAAATGAAGTGTTAGTTGTATCGACAGAATAAATAATGTAGGAATATGCATTCAATGTCTGTCCCAACCCAAGAACTTCATCTTCCTTAATGAGATAGTCTTTTAGCCAGTTTTCAAAATCGCTGTCCACATTTTTGCATCGGTTCAGCAGATCATTCATGCCGATATCATAGTTTTTTACGGCATCAAGATATTCTTTATCATTAATTGATTTAAAAATGGAATCAAGGTTCCAGAGAGGAGTTTCGTTATTCATAGGTTCAGTTTACCACTAACTATTAGTTGTGCAAACATTCCCTTTTAAGCCTCTCAGTTCCTTTCTGCTGTCCAAAATCACAGAAGCTACAAAAAAAGGCGATCCTGCTGGACCGCCTGCCTTTACTTAGAATTCTTCAAAATCTGCGTCACTGATAAGATCAGCAGTTGTCTTTAATTTTACAGTTCCGCTTACCGGAGCAGATTTTTTATCTTTTTTAGATTTCTTTTCTGCTTTTGGAGCTTCTTCTGTCTTTTCTTTTATTTCCTCTGAAATTTCTTCCTTAACCTCAGGAGATGGTACTTCAACTGCCGGAGAAATCTTAATTTCTTCAGTTACAGCAGGTGCTTCAGAAACTTGTTCTGTTACTGTCAGAATACCTGTAGGTTCACCATTAGCAACAGCCATATCTTTTCTTGCAGTTCTGCTCACTTCACCTGCAACCATTACTTCCTCTGGTGTATCAGAAACTTTCATAGCATCATAAGATTCATTTTTCATGAATTCTTCGCCAATCTTAAAGAAACTGATAACCTGAACAAGTCTCTGTGCTTCTGCACTAAGTTCTTCTGCCATGGCTGCCATTTCTTCTGCGGCAGATGCGTTCTGCTGAACAACACTATCCATCTGAATGATAGCTGTTGAAACCTGCTGAGCTCCTTCATCCTGTTCACGGCTGGCAGTTGCAATTTCATTTACAAGCTGGCTTGTCTGTTCAATTGAAGGAACAACTTCACGGATAAGGTTTCCTGCATTTTCTGCAGTAGCATATGTTTTTGTAGAAATTTCACTGATTTCCTGCGCAGCAGCCTGAGAACGTTCTGCAAGTTTACGAACTTCACTGGCAACAACGGCAAATCCTTTTCCTGCTTCGCCGGCACGTGCAGCTTCAATGGCAGCATTAAGGGCAAGCATATTTGTCTGACTTGCAATATCCTGAATCAGACTGATTTTTTCAGCAATTGTTTTAACGGCACCAACGGCTTCTTCAACAGCCATACCACCTGCTTCAGATTTTGCCGCAGCCATATTTGCAATTTCACTTGTCTGCTGTGCATTGTCTGTAGCCTGACGGATGTTGCTTGTCATTTCTTCCATTGTTGCACTCATTTCTTCTGTAGAAGCAGCCTGTTCAGATGCACCGGAACTTACTGCCTGACTTGAAGAACTGAGCTGTTCTCCGCCTGAACGAACCTGCATTGCCGATTCGCGTACAGCATTAATTGTATGAATGAGGGACATACACATATCATTGAGGGCACGTCCCATGTTTCCAAGTTCATCCTTACGCTTAAAGATGACCATGCTGTCAAGTTTATCCTGTTCAGAAAGAGTAAGGTTTCCTTCCGCAACAGATGCCAGTTTTTTCTGAAGAATGTTAATTGGCCGTGAAAGAGATCTTGCATAAATGCGTCCTGCAATAATTGCAATAACAATGATTACAAGACCGATAAACAGCATATACCAGGCCATGCTGTCAACTTCGGATGTGAATACACTCTGTGGAATAATAATAGCCAGAGACCATTCTGTTGAAATGTTGTCGTCCATCAAAGGACAGTATGAAATCCAGCATTTCTTGTTTTCAAATTTTACAATTGAAGTACCAAGTTCTTCTGCACGCATACTGTCAACAACTGAAATAAGGTTTTCAAATCCCAGTTGTTTTTCACTTGAAGAATCTTCTGCTACAAGTTCATCAAAACGGGCTGTTTTGTCGCCGTAGCCTGTAAATGTATTTGCAACAACTACACCAGAACCTTTATCGATAATAAATGCGCAGTCATCGTTAACAATAGACATGTTACATACAAAACGGTCAAGGATTCCTGTCTGATAGTTAAGGGCTACTACACCAAGAATTTTATCATTTCTGCTGTCTCTGATTGGAGCAGCAAAGTAAAGGTTGTAAGAATTTGTAGTTCTTGAGAGAAGAGGACCATCAATACAAACTTCGCCGGAAGAGGCTTTTTTGAAATATTCACGGTCACCAATGCCACCTTTTACAGTTGTACCTTTTGATGTATATGCATCACCTTCAAGTGAGGCAACAATGAAGTAATTTGCATTTGGAGTTCTTTCTGCAGAATCTCGCAAAGAAAGTGCTTTTTCCCTCAGGGAGACATTAGGATTTCTAAGTATAGGATTATCAGCAATAATCTGCAGGGCAGTAAACTGAGTATTCAGTTCTGCAGCTGCATAACGTGTAATCTGATCACGGATATTTTCGATACACTGTTTTGCTGTATTCTGAACTGCGTTATCCCCTTTATTAATAGCAATCAAAGTAAGTGGAACTGCCGAGGCGATTACAACTATCGCAATAAAAATGGCAATTGCCGAACGTATACTTTTCATGTCTCCTCCTGTATGTCTTTAAAACCGTTTATGTTTTTTAGCCGATGATTTTCTTTACGACAGCAATGAGTTTCGGAGCATCAAATGGCTTTACAATCCAGCCTGTCGCACCTGCTGCTTTACCTTCGTCCATTTTTGACTGCTGGTTTTCTGTAGTAAGGGCGATGATTGGAGTAAACTTATAGCCTTCAGTTGCACGCAGCTGTTTTGTAAGTTCTACACCATCCATATTCGGCATATTGATATCTGTAATAACAAGATTGAATTTATCTGCTTTTGCTTTTGCGAGTGCATCAACACCATCTTCAGCTTCTACAATTTCATAACCTTCCTGACCAAGAATGAATGAAATGCTGGCTCTGATTGATTTTGAATCGTCTACAGCAAGAATCTTTTTTCCCATAATTTTTTTCCTCTCTTTTATATCTGTATATTTTTTCCTACTTTAATTTTATCACGGAATTTCAAAAAGTGTATCATTTTGCGATAAAAAGCCTGTTTTTTACAAACCCTTTTCTTTTGAATCTGCAAACTTTTAGGGTATCAACCCGGTTTCCGGCTTAGCGTTTTGCAGCTTCGGTAAGCATTACATAGGCAATACTTGTCAAAGGAACGATCTTATCTACAGCTCCTGCCTTTACTGCTTCACCAGGCATACCGTATACGATACATGAAGATTCATCCTGGGCAATATTGAAAGCTCCTGCATCATGCATTTCCTTCATTCCCTTTGCACCATCATCTCCCATACCTGTCATAATGATACCAATGGCATTTTTTCCGGCATAACGGGCAGCAGACCTGAAAAGAACATCAACAGAAGGACGGTGACGGCTTACAAGAGGGCCATCCTTAACTTCCACTGAATACTGCTTTCCTACACGCTTTAACAGCGTATGATAGTTTCCTGGAGCAATAAGAACCTTACCGTTTTCAACTTTATCACCGTTTTCGGCTTCTTTTACATGAACTTTGCAAAGTCCGTCCAGACGCTGGGCAAAAGCTGCAGTAAAGTGTTCCGGCATATGCTGAACGATTACAATACCAGGACACTGTTCCGGAAGACTTGTCAAAAAGTCTTTCAACGCTTCTGTTCCACCTGTACTTGCACCTACAACTACAACCGGAGGAGTCTTTTCAATAACCAAACTTGGATTAGGCTTTTCAATAACTGCATCGGCCGTAAGTTTTGGCTGAATTGCCGGACGTTCTGTCGAAACAGGTTTTGTAAATACAGTTCGCTTTGAAACAGGTTCTGCTGAATTCTTTTCTTCTGAATTTTCCGACATACTGTCACGATAATCCTGGGAATGAAGTTCAACCTGACTTGGCATAAGCTGCTTGATTTTGCCTGTACACTGGAAAGCAGATTTAATTGCATCTGAAATTATTACTTTTGATTCTTCAATGAATCGTTTTGTACCTACTGCAGGTTTAAGGATAACTTCAGCAGCCCCGTACTCATAAGCCAGCATTGCTTCTTTTGATCCTTTGTGAACAAGTGCCGAACAGATTACAACAGGAATAGGATCCACAGTTTCATTAAGTTTTCTGAGGAATGTAAGCCCGTCCATGCGGTCCATTTCAATATCAAGGGTAATTACGTCAGGACGTTCCCGCTGAATTTTACGGACAGCAATAATAGGATCCGGAGCCGTATCAATTACCTTGATATCAGGATTATTTTTGAGAACTTCTGTCATTGTTGCCCGAACAAGTGCCGAGTCGTCTACAACAAGTACTTTAATCATCTATTGCTACTCTACCTAAATCTTTTTAAATGTTGTCTGAGAAACAGTCTCCAGAGGAAGATCCATGCCAAAAATTGTTTCTGAATGCCCGAGGAACAGGTATCCGCCTGGAATCAGATGTTCAACAAGTTTTCGGATAACGGCTTCCTGAGTCGGTTTATCAAAATAAATAAGAACATTACGGCAGAAAATAATGTTTTTTGGAAAACTGACAGGGTAACTGTCATCCATAAAATTAAGTCTGTCGAAACGAACTTTTTCTCTTGTTTCCTTATTGACGCGAACAATTCCCTTTGCAGGATCTTTACTTTTTAAAAAATAACTTTTCTTTAAATCGTAAGACAGATCTTTGACGCTGTCCATCGGATACACTGCATTTTGTGCTTTTTCCAGCACTTTTGAAGAAATATCTGTGGCAAGGATTTTATAACCGCGAAACTGATCAGGATTTTTCTTCATATATTCCTGCATAACAATGGAAAGAGTATATGGTTCCTCTCCGGAAGAACACCCTGCCGACCAGATTTCAATTTCCTTAAAACCACGCGCAGCCATTTCCGGCAAAACCTTGTTTGTCATGTAATCAAAGTGCTGGCTTTCCCTGAAAAAATGAGTCAGGTTCGTAGTTACTGCATTTATCATCAAAGCAATTTCTTCATTCGCTTCGATTCCCTGAGAAAAAATATGATTGATGTACTGGTCAAAATCCTTGTAATTAAGTGCCTTAAGCCGCGGCCACAATCGTGCCTGAACCATCAGCCTTTTTGATTCAGGCATTTTAATTCCGATATTGTCCTGAATGAAATTCGACAGTCTTGCAAACTGTTCATCGGTGATTTCAGCTTTCTGGAGATTCTGCATTGATTCAGGAAGATTATTATCTTGAGCCATTACTTGTCCTTTTCAGTTGCCTTAATGATTTCTGACAATTTGAAAACATCAATAACAAGGGCAACAGAACCATCACCAAGAATAGTTGAACTTGAAATACCAAGACAGTTTTTATAAAGCCCTCCAAGAGGTTTGATAACTGTCTGATGGTCACCAAGAATCTTATCAACAACAAGACCATAACATTCATTCTGGTCATTGACTGCAACGATTTCCTGTCTCTGTGGAAGCGAATCATCAATTCCAAAGAATTTTCTCAGATTGATGCAGCGCATTTCTTTTCCATGAAGATCAACAGACGGGAACATTTCAGTAGTTCTGTTTTTCTTCATTGGCATAAGGAGACATTCCTGAATTGTATTGAGAGGAATTACATATTTTGTTTTGCCAATCTGAACAAGCATTCCGTCAATGATTGCAAGGGTAAGAGGAATTTTCAAAATAAAAGTTGTTCCCTTGCCCAATTCTGTTTCAATCGTACAGTTGCCGCCGAGAGAAGCAATGTCTTTTTTAACGACATCAAGACCAACACCTCGACCCGAGATGGAAGTAACTTTTTTGGCAGTAGAGAAGCCGGGATTAAAAATCAATTCATAGATTTCAGAATCCGTATATTCCTGATTAGGATTTAAAAGTCCGCGTTCAATACCTTTCTGATAAAGAACATCCCTGTCCATACCTTTTCCATCATCACTGATGCTGATAAGAACAAAAGAACCGGCATGAACGGCACTAAGCTTAACATGTCCCATTGGATCTTTGCCTTCAGCAGCCCGTTCTGCAGGAAGTTCAACGCCATGGTCTACTGAGTTGCGGACAAGGTGAAGCATTGGGTCGTTAAGCTTTTCAACAACAGTTTTATCAAGCTCTGTTTCTGCACCTTCCACCTGCATTTCAATTGATTTTCCAAGCTGTTCTGCAAGGTCGCGGATTGTGCGCCTGAATTTCTGAAACAATGTGCCGATTGGAACCATGCGCATACCCATCGAAGCATCGCGAAGCTGAACTACAAGACGGCCGCACTGCTCACTAAGGTTACGAAGCCCCGGATTATTTGTTTCAATGGCAGACTGTTCGAGATGAGCATTAAAAGTTACAAGTTCACCCACAAGATCGACAAGCTTATCAAGTTTATTTGAACTTACACGAATTGTAGGCTGCAGTCCCTGTCCAGGATTTGTGCCGTTATCAAGACTGATGTTTTTAAGATGTTTCTGTTCGGCAAGGGCAGACTGAACCTGTTCCTGGGAAATAATTTTTTTATCAACAAGAATCTGTCCGATCTGCTTGTGTTCAGACATAACAGAATCAAGCTGTTCCTGTTTAACATGACCGCGGTCAACAAGAATTTCTCCGATACGCAGCTGACTGCTGGCAGAAATTTCAATGCGTTCAATATCTACCTTTGACTCAGAATCAAGAAAGATGAATACATCATTGACATCATTACGGGTTTTTCTCGTTGTAAGGATAACATCCCAGTTAACATAACATTTTTCAGGATCAATATCATTAAGTGCAGGAATTTCCTCGACAAACGGAGTAATGGAAGCAGTTCCCATTTCACTGAGTTCTTTTACAAGCAGTTCTGGACGTGTTCCGTTAAGCATAATTGTCTTTGAAGGACGGAAAGCAATACGGAAAGTTTCTGTGTCCGAATTAACTGATTCCAATGCTGTATGTTCCGAAGCTGCAGGCTGAGCAACTGCGTCAGTTCCGCCATGGTTTCCAACATACAATTTAAACTGGTTGATAAGGCCGTCAGCCCTCATCATGACTTCGCTAGGAATATCAGCACCAGCATTGAGCATATCACGAATCTGGTCGCGGGCTTTTAAGGTAAGATCGATAAGTTCCTGAGTTACCGGTACCGTACCGTTTCTGACCTGATCAAGAGTTGATTCAACTTCATGTGTAAAAGAAGAAACAACATTAAATCCAAACATTGCAGCAGAACCTTTAATAGTGTGCATGGCTCTGAAAACTGCACTGATTGTATCTGAATCTTCAGGATTTGCCTCAAGAGTTAAAAGCTGTTCTTCCAGATTATCAAGGAGTTCATTTGCTTCATCGTAAAAAACGGAATTAAGCTGCTCAAGCATTTGAACCTCCATTCTTAAAATTCAATTTATTAAGTTCAATACCAAATCCAGATGTAAATTCGATCAATTTTTTTGGAATATTTTCTTTTACGAAAAAGAGTTTGTTATCGGCTTCGGCCTGTTTTTTTGCCGCAAGAATCAACTGAACACCAATAATGTCCATATCTTCAACACCTGAAAGATCAAGTTCAATTGATGAAGATTTTTTAAATGCGTCAGTCAAAGTTTTCTTTAATTTTGCAGCTTCTTCAATACCGGCATTACCAGCCCAGACAACCTGCTTTACTCCGCTCTCTTCCTTATTTTTTGCCATTCAGCAGACTCCATTTTAAAATTGCGAATTTCTGTAACTAAGATATAATTGATACTATAAATAATTTTATAACGAGAATTTGGAGTCGTCAAATGGAAGACAAAAACAATAATTCATATTTTTCATTCATTCTTGAAAAAGGTATTTTTTCTGTACCGGTATCTTTTGTACAGGAAGTTTTTGACTACGAAACAATTACAAAAGTTCCTAATTCTCTGGACTATTTAAAAGGTGTCATGAATGTACGCGGATCAGTTGTTCCTATTGCAGATCTGCGCATGCTCTTTGGTTTTAATCCTGACAGTGACTTAACTGGAACTTCGGTAATCGTCCTTGAAATTCCGCAGAAAAAGGCTAAGCCCGTTCAGCTGGGGATCATCGCCAACTCTGTAGATATTGTAAGTCCTCTCAACCTTATTTCTGCAGATTCTACAAACTACGGTATTCCTGAAGAAAAGAAACTTTTCGTTCAGTCTGTTGCCCGCCGTGGAGATGATTTTATCCTCATTCTTGACCCGCAGGAAATCCTCACTTTTATTGAAAACGACGTAGCAAGAACTGAAACAATAGACGTTGCAAATCTTGTGTAATGAATGCTTTACTGAAAAATCAGTTTTTTTCCTTCAGTTTTTTTGCCATTTCTGCAAGTTCCCGCAAAGTTTTAAGATATCCTTCTTCTTCCTGCTTTCTCAAATAATCATCATCGTTGTGCTGTGCATTGTTGATATGCTTTAAAAATACCTTGAAAGTTTTAGGATCAAAAAAAAGTTTTCGGGGCAGGTTTCCGCCTACATCACTGGAAATTACTTCAACATTGTTTGTTTTAAGCCAGTCAAAGGCAAACTCAATATTTGCTTTTCCGACCTGTGTATTGGAAGTATCAGCCACACCAAAAATATTGCCGCCGCCAAAAACCTTTGCCTGGCATCGTTCAAGACTGGCACCTTTTTTTGTCATATCGCTTACCAGCATTTCCATGGCATATTCACCAAAACGACCGAGTCCGATTCCAACATCCATGGTTTTTGCACTGCCGTCAACACTTGTATCCTTTGCCAGCATAAAATGGTTCATTCCGCCAATGCCGGCAATAGCATCAAACAGCACAATACTGACACAGCTGCCGAGAACTGTAGAAATCATTTCATTCTCACCGGTTGCCCAGAATTCACCAGGATGAAGAGTAACTATGTTTTTGTTAAAGTGCATGTCAAAGTAGCGGTTCATTAAAAGAATGTTATTTCGCCGGCAGTTGAACCTGATTCAATGTCAAACCCGCCAATTTTACCTGCTGCTTCTTTATGTGCAGTAATTGTAAATTTATTGATAAGGTCTGAGAATTTTGTGTTCTTAATCTGCCAGTTTGTAACCTGCCTCTGTTCAAAGAGTCTGTCACGGTAACGTTCAAGTTCACTGCGGGCTTCGCCCATTCCGCGGATAAATGTTTTAAGGGTAGAATCAAGAGTCTGGATTTCTGACAGGTTTTTGTCTACCTGTTCACAGTTACTTTCGAATCCGCTTGGGAACACATTGAAGTTACTGATAAGAGAAGAAATTCGTCTCTCTGTAAGTTTAAGTTCTTCAAAGAAGTGATTCTTGTTTGACTTTAAAGTCAGCATCATTGAATTATCTTTTGAAATATTCGATGTAAATGTACCCAGAAGAGTTCCTGTTTCCTTGATGAATGATTCAAGAAGAATCTGCATTGTATCAAGAGAAGCATTTGCATCATTAATCAGATTGTCCATATCGATTACAGAATCTTTTACAGAAGAAATTGCATCGTTTTTTGAAACTTCAATCTGCTGAAGAATGCGAACATGGTGCAGACGGCTCATAACAGGGCGCAGGTTTTCAAATACGGCAAACATTGTGCGTGCTTTTTCTGTAATGTTCTGACAGGTACGGAGAAGGTCCTTCTGAACAATCTGATAGCGGTTAAATTCTTCAAGCATTCCGGCAAAAGCATCAACGAGATCGCCCAGCTTTGCGCTGATATTGTCGGAACTGTTTTTAGTAAGATCAAGGAAGCGGTCAGTAAAGTCAGCTTTTTTATTCTGAACTACATTAAGTTTATTTGTAACAGTATCCCAGTTTGTCTGGAATGAAGAAATACTTGAAGTAATATTAGATTTGATGTCCTCAAGAACTTCTTCGCCCAGTTGATAAAGTGCAATTTTAAAGCAGACTGAATCAAGTTCATCCTCCGAACCTGAAGTAACGATGCCCGATTTTAAAATTTCATCAAGACAGGAATCAACATGTCCCAGAGCCTGACGGATAATATCCTGAAGCTGGAGGGATTCCATCGCTTTCTGAATATACGGATAAATTGATCCGATATTTGATTCCATTTCTGAAAGAGGAATATTTACTTTTGAAATCAAAGCTGTAATGTCACTTGAACCTGTAGAGCCGATTCCTGAAAGTTTTTTCTGTGAAGCGAGAATTCCTTCAAAAATAGATTTAAGGCTGTTGATGAATTCCAGCAGACGTTTTTCTTCTTCAAGAAGTTTATCAGAATAAAGGAACATATCATTTGAAAGACGCTGAAGGTTTTCTGTAATGCGTGAGAATGCATGACCCTTTTCTCCTGATTTAATGGAAATAACCATGGCATTGAGGGCAATAAGTTCCATCTGTTCGGAATTTTCCTTCATGCCTGCAATAAGTTTATCCAGTTCACCCAGGTCTGAAATTTTTTTGTTCAGCTGTTCAAAAAGAGGATTGTATTTATCGCCATAACTTGTAAAAAGATCATGTTCAAGGTCAGCAGATTCATCATTTACAGAACCGATTCCATTCATGGCATTCTGAAGTTCTTTTAAAGATGTTCCACCATCACGCGACATAAGGGAAGGGAAAAGATTCCCTAAAGCAAGAAAGTTTTTCTCTGACTGATCGCTGATTCTCTTTAATTCACTTTTGATCTGATTAATGTCCATTTATTATTCTCCTGCTTCTTCAAATTCTTTACTCAATAATTCAAGATCTTCTGAATTTTCATCTGATTCAAAAAGATGCAATTCATTATATTCATAAGTGTGCTGAAAAATTCTTTCAACCGACTTTTCAATTCCTTTAACAAACTGACAGTCAGGATTTGTAACTGCCAGAGGCGTACGCAGCGCAACTGCATAATTAACACCGTCATCTTCTGGAAGAAAGCCTACAAAATCCATCTGGATTCCCAGCTTTTTCTGAACAAGTGACCTGAGCCTTCTTGCCATTTCCAGATCGGCTGAAGTTTCACCAATATTGACTATAACCTGCGGCCTGTAATTTGCAAGCTGATTTTTTGCTTCTTTTCCAGTTTCCGGAAAATAATTAACGACCGTTTCAACCATTTCTGTAAAAGACATATCTGCCCCGGAAGTACTTTCCTTGATATACCTGTCAATGAGCATACGTTCTTCACTTTTTGTCTTAAACTGCCGCATAAAAAACCTGAATGCAGCTGCTTTTAAAAATGAATAGGCATTCAAAATCGATGTAAGCTGAGGTGTAGTTACAAGGATTGAATTATATGTACTGAGGAAAAAATCCAGAGTGTTATAAGTAGTTCCGGCACCAAGGTCAAGAATCACATAGTCAGCATCCAGTTTACTGAGGGCCTTCAGGATTCTGTTTTTTGTTCCGGCAGTGATATTGGCAGTTCCAGGATAAAGACAGTCCCCGGCAATAAACTGAAGGTTTGGAATGGAAGTATCCTGAAGAAGTTCTGACATATCAGAAACCTGCTTGTAGATAAAATTTCCAAGACCGGCATGATTATTTTTTAAACCGAGAAGAGTATGAAGGTTGGCACCACCTAAATCAAGATCGGCCAGCACAACTTTTTTATTTGATTTTGCAAGGGTCACGGCAAGGTTTACGGAAATTGAACTTTTTCCGACACCTCCCTTTCCACTCGCAATTGGAAGTAAA
This sequence comes from Treponema sp., assembly GCA_045597415.1. Lineage (GTDB taxonomy): Bacteria > Spirochaetota > Spirochaetia > Treponematales > Treponemataceae > Treponema_D. Next base: position 81,264 of record JAZLKD010000013.1, read on the forward strand.
TTTGCCATATCCTATAAATTATAAGTCCAGTATTGAGATTTTACAATAAATTCCGTTATTCTTATTTTATGAAACTTGCAACTTTTATCTCTAAATCATTTTTTTCTGTAATGGCAGGACTTTTTTGTTTCGCAGCCGTTTCGTGCGCCAAACCAGGTGACGGGAACATCCATCAGGCCGGGGATGCTTTTATGAAAGGAAAATATCAGGAAGCCATTAATCTTCTTGAAGAAGGCCGCAAACAGGGAATTTCATATTCAGACGAATACGTTCATCTTATGGAAGCAAAATCATATATGGCATTGAGCAACATAACTCCTGACAAAGCCATGGAATACTACACTCTTGCCGCTGAAAACTTTGAATTTGCAATGGCCACACGACCTGAATATTTTGAATTGAATACCCTTGGTCACTGTTACCTTAAAATAGAAGAACTTAAAGATGCAGGTGTAGAAAAGGATTATACAAAGGCTGAATCAACTTTTAAACGGGGAATTGAACTTTGTCCTGATATGGCCGAAGCATACGCAAGTCTTGGTTCCCTGTACATAAAAACAGGAAAAGGTGCGCAGGCTCAGGAACTTCTGATTAAAGCCGCAGAACTCTTTCCAAGATCCAACAATATTCATGCAAAACTGGCAGTAGCCTACGCCATGAACAGAAACGGCGCAAAATCGGCAGAGGAACTTAAAAAAGCCGAGGAATTAAAGTGCCCGGATCTGGATTCCTACAGACTCCTTATCGCTGAATTAACTTCTGCTGAATAATTTTTTACAATATCTGTGAATTGCCTCAAATGGCATTTTACGGATTTTTTTGTTGACACGGTTACCGTTTGTTCGGTATATTTAGGTTACCGACTGTTCGGTAACTGTTTATGTGCGCATGTAATTCAGATTCATCAAAAAACACAAAAATCCTCATTATCGAAGAAGCCTTCAACTTCTTTAAGCAGCCGTATTTTAAAGACTTTTCAATGAGTGAACTTGCTTCAAAGGTGGGAATTTCAAAACCTGCAATTTACAAGCACTACAAAAGCAAGGATGCTGTTCTTGAGGCAATGGAAACTTTCTTTTTTGACCTGGTAGGTTCAAGAGTTAACATCATCCATTCAGCAAAATCTGTTTCCAACAACAATGACACAGCCAGAAAACTCTTTGGTGAACTCATTGAATTTTTTACAGAAAACCCGAAATACATCAATTATTTTATCTGCCAGTTTGCAGGTCAAAAAAAATTCGATACAAAAATTCAGCAGCAGCTGGAAGAACGGGGAATAAAAAATCATCTTGCGGACCTTCACGGAAACGATCTTCTTAAAAGTTATTCCCACATTATTTTTGGTGCAGCAACTCTTCTCTTCTTTATTAAAACAAGAGAAAATACCATTTCAGAACTCAAGCTGGATTCCAGGAAACTTTCAACCAGAGATTTTGCAGAAAAACTCATTAAGCTCTCACATGGAGGCCTTAAGGAGTCTACAAAACCTGAAGATGTTCTTTACCCTGCCGAAATTTCACCTGAAAGAACTGAAATCTTAAAAAATATCTGTTCAATCAAGCCTGACAGTCTTCCTGCCGAACACAAAGTTTTTACAGCCCTTGCAAATGTAATCATAAAATATGGAAATAATGGGGCAACTCTTGATCACATTGCCGAAGAACTGAACATGGCAAAAAGCAGCCTGTATTCATATTTTGACAATAAAAATCAAATGCTCAGAAAACTTCTGGAAAAAGAACTTGCCCTTCTGGAAGCATTTATCCGTGAATGTGTTGCCGAATCAAAATCGTACAGTGAATATCTTTTTGTAACCATGCATTCAATTCTTTCTTATCTGTATGCACATAAATCAATTCTTCCCATCTGTGGATGGCTTTTGCAGACTGCAACTCCTGAAGATGCCAAAAAAACTGACTGCGAAGAATCAAATATCTGGGAAACAGCCCTTGGATCACCTGTAAAACAGATTGATCTGGGATTTCCTGTACTGCCGAAAGTGCTGACGGCATGGGCGGGAGTACTGCCTGTTGCAATTTCACTCTTTGCAAATAAATACAATCTTGAGCAGAAAGATGCCGGCAAGATTGCAGATTATATATTCGTTTTCATGCAAAACGGAATCGATGATTAGTAAATAATTGGAGGACGATAAATGAAAAAAATTCTTTTAGCAGCATCAGTTGTTATGATGACAGCCTGTGTTTTTGCTGAACCTGTGGCGTTGACCATTGACGATGCCATTGATTATGCAGTTAAAAACAGCCGTACACTCAAAAGCAGCGACCTTGATCTGGAAATGAAAAAGCGTGCTGCAGATAATTCATGGAATGTATTTTTGCCGAATGTTTCTGTAAATGGAACATTAAACCGCAACAATAAATCAAATTACGACACAATCGTAACTTCAGCACAGCAGGCAGCTTTCTGGTCCGGTCAAACAAGTGGTGTGGTTCCGCCAAAATCATCAATTGAGCCAACAGTAAAAGCAATGGGCTATGAAGACAACGAAACTGCACACTGGTCAACAATCGGTTCATTTTCAGCTTCATGGAATTTCACTCCTGCCTATGTTGCCCAGATTAAAATTGCAAAGGCAAACTATGAAGCCGGCAAAATCAGCTGGGAACAGAACCTTAACGAAACAAAAATGAACATCAAAAAGCTTTACTACGGAATTCTTCTCCAGCAGGAAAGCCTTAAAATTCAGAAAGCAACACTGGAAAATGCCCGTTCCCGCATGAACCAGGCACAGATTAACTTCAGCAATGGTACAATTCCTGAAATCTCTTATCTTCAGACACAGGTAAACTACGAAAATACAAAACCTTCAGTAGACAGTGCTGAACAGTCTTTGCGCCAGAATATTGATACTTTTGCTTTCCTCATCGGACTTCCAATCGGAACTGAAATCGATTTTACAAGTTCCATTGAACCTGTTTACGTAAAAGCCGATGCAGATGAGCTTCTCAACAAATATTCAGGCAACAATCTGAGCATCCTCAACCTTGAAAAAAACATTGAAGTTGCAGAACTTGGAATCAAAGCCCTGGATTTAAGCACATGGATCCCGGTTCTCGCAGTAAATTATTCTTACCAGGATGTTTATACAGGTGTTGATGCATTCAAATTTGCAGGAGACATCGGAGATGGTGCAAAATGGGCCGAATCAGGTTCCCTCTCCCTCACTCTGGCCTGGAACCTTACAAACATGCTTCCATGGTCTTCAAACCGACAGCAGGTAAAAGATACAAAAGCACAGCTTGAAAAAGCAAAACTTGGTCTTGAAACCCTCAGGGAAAATCAGAAAGTTCAGGTTCGAAAAGCAGTTGATACCCTTAACCAGGCAAAAGAACAGATTGATGCCATGGGCAGAAACGTAATTCTTGCACAGAAAGCATACGACATGACTTTGACACAGTATCGACGCGGTACAGCAGAACTTCTGGATCTCAGGGATGCTGAAACTTCCCTTAACCAGGCAAAACTCGGTCAGTTGAATCAGAAATTCCAGTACATTTCTGCTTTGATGGATCTTGAAAATACACTCAATACAAAACTTACAAACGCAAACTAAGGAAACGGAGGAATATATGAAACTTTACAAAACACTTTTTACTGCAGCCGCAGTTATTTCTATGGTTGCAATGGCTTCATGTTCAAAAGGCGCCGGAAAACAGACTGCCGAAGAAGAAACAACAACTTATGCAGTATCTGCATACAAAACTGTTGCAGGCAACTTTGATGATTACCTTGAATTTGGCGGAGATGTTGCATCTGTAAACGCCGTAGACATCATGCCTGACCAGGCTGGTAAAATCACAAACATCAAAGTTAGTGTCGGTGATATGGTAAGAAAGGGTGATGTAATCGCTTATGTAAACCCACAGCGCGCAGGTATGGTTTATCAGGATTCTCCTGTAACTTCTCCAATTTCCGGACGAATTACAGCAATTCCTGCACAGATTGGTGCTACAGTAAGTCAGGCTTATCCTGTTGCAAAAGTAGCCCGCACTGACGAACTTGAAATCAAAATCAACATTGCTGAACGCTTTGTAAGCCGTATTTCAGACAATCAGGCTGCAACAATTACCCTCGATTCATATCCTGGAGTTGTATTCAAGGCAAAAGTTTCAGAAGTTAGTCCTGTTCTTGATACAGCAACTCGTACAATGGCTTGTAAACTCCGTCTCGATCCTCCAGATTCACGCGTAAAAGTCGGTATGTTTGCCAGAGTTAAACTTGTAACAAAATCTTCTAAGAATGCAATTGTTGTAAACAACTCGTCAATCGTTACCCGTGACGGCAAACCTCACCTTTTTGTTGTTCAGCGTCCTGAAGAAAAAGCAGCAGAAGCAGCTCCGGCAACTGAAGAAACAAAAGAAGAAAAGAAACCAGCTGTAACAGTTCGTCTTCAGCCGGTAACACTTGGAATTTCTGTTGACGGTAAAACAGAAATTGTTGATGGCATCAAAGCTGGCGAAGAAATCGTCGTAAAAGGACAGACTCTTCTTAACGATGGTGCAGAAGTTAACGTTATCAGCGTTGCAACTTCACTCTAATTTATACAAGCAGACTTTCAGAGGTTAAAAATGACATTTTCAGAAAAGTGTGTAAACAAACCAACAACTACATTGCTTGTATTCATTACAGCAATTCTCCTTGGTATTTTCTGTACTCTCAAGCTTCCTGTAGACATGTATCCTGACCTCGATCTTCCTTACATGATCGTTGTTACTCAGTATACCGGTGCAGGTCCTGAAGAAGTTGAACAGTCAATTACCCGTACAATGGAAAGTTCCCTCTCTGGTCTTTCCGGCCTTAAAAAGCTCCAGTCACGTTCTATGTCAGGTATGAGCTTGATCATCCTGGAAATGAATTATGGAACAAATATGGATGCTTCCGCCAATGAAATCCGGGATAAAATCGATATGGTCCGCGGTTATCTCCCGGAAGATGCAAATTCTCCGATTACAATCAAAATGGACCCCTCAATGATGCCGATCATGATGCTTTCAGTACGAGGAAGCCGTACTCCAGAGGAACTCCGTGCCTATGCAGAAGATACAATACAGCCACGTCTTGAACAGCTTGATGGTGTTGCTTCTGCTACAGTAAGCGGTGGTCGTGAAAAATCAATCAACGTAGATATTCCCCGCGACCGTCTTGAAGCATACGGACTGTCAATTTCAACAGTTGCCCAGATGATCGGTGCTCAGAATATTCAGAGTTCCGGCGGTACAATCACTTCCGGCGACCTTAACTACTCAATTAAAACTTCAGGTAAATACAAGTCCCTTGATGATCTTCGCAATACTGTAATCAGTTATAAACCAGACGGAAACTATCAGCTTAAATCTATCCGTCTCCGTGATATTGCAGACGTTTACGAAGGTTACAAAAATCAGTCTACTCTTGCTTACCTTGACGGTTCTCCTTGTGTAATCCTCATGGTTCAGAAGCAGTCAGGTAAAAACTCTGTAACTGCAGCAAAAAACATCCGCAAAGCAATTCCAAAAATCCGTGAAGCTTTGCCAAGTGACGTTGAAATTCTTGAAACAATGAACACAACTGATATTATCGAACAGACTATTAACGAAGTAGTAAGTTCCGTTATTGTTGGTGCCGCTCTGGCCGTTCTTGTTCTTCTTGTATTCCTCCGTTCAATTAAATCTACAATTATTGTAGGTCTTTCCATCCCGATTTCCGTATTCATCACTTTGATGCTTATGTATTTCCAGGGACTTACAATCAACATGATTTCCATGGCAGGTCTTCTCCTTGGTATCGGTATGCTTGTAGATAACTCAATCGTAGTTCTTGAAAACATTTATTCATATGTTCAGCGTGATGCAAAACCTCGTGTTGCCTCAATTCTCGGTTCACACGAAATGGTAAGTTCAATTACAGGTTCAACTTTAACTTCTGTATGTATCTTCCTTCCGATGCTTCTGTTCAAAAAACAGCTTGGAATCATGGGACAGATGTTCAATGACCTTGCATATACAATCATCTTCTCCCTCATGTGTTCTTTGATTGTTGCTGTTTGTCTCGTACCTGTACTTACTTCAAAATACCTTCGGCTTTCAAAAATCACTTCAAAGGAAGATGGTTTTGGATTTAAATATGCACTCAACCGCGCATACAATAAATTCTTCGAAAAACTCAACGCAAAATATGAAACAGGTGTACGCTTCGTTCTTAAACACAGAAAACTCTTTGTTTACGGAATGATTGCCCTTTTCTTTGTTTCAATTTTTGCCGTAAAACTTGTAGGCTTCATCTTTATGCCTGCAGCCGGATCAAACACTGTAAAAGTTTCCGTAACATTACCACAGGGTACACGGGTAGAAGCAACTGAAGATACAATGATGCAGCTTCAGGAAATGACAATGAAAGAACTTATCGGTATCAAATACTGTTCTCTTACTGTCGGTGGTACAAGTATGCTGGCTTCAAGTTCTGAAACAAATACCGGTTCCATCACATATACTCTTTATCCTCCAAGTGAACGTAAACCTGGTTACGACAACGAACAGTCAACAAAAGACAAAGTTCGAAAATATTTTGACAAATTCCCTGGAGCAGACCTTAAATTTGCTGCAGGTGCAAACCAGGCTTCATCTGGTGCCGACGTTTCCATCGACATCAAATCTGATGACCTTACAATTCTCCGTGCAACAGCCAAAGAAGTTGAAAAAGTTCTCAAGGAAAAAGCCTCTGATTACGTAAACGAAGTTACTTCTGACCTTCAGGATGGTCTTCCTGAAGCTGTAATTGTCGTTGACCGCGATAAGATGCAGGAATTCGGACTAAACATCTACTCAGTTGGTGCTGAAATCTCAGGTGCCATTAACGGTAAAACTGCCAGCCGTTACACATTGAACGGTAAGGATATTGATGTTGTTGTAAGACTTTCTGAACAGGATAAGAAGAAACTTGAAGACCTTGATTCAATTTCTGTAATCAGTCCAAGTTCTAATATGCGAATTCCACTTTCAAGTTTCGCTCACTACGAAGAATCTACAGCACCTGTTACAATCTTCCGCGAAAACCAGACTCGTGTAATTCACGTTACAGCAAGTAAAGTTGATGGACTTTCCCTTGATGTTATTCAGAGTAACGTAAAAAGAATCATTGACGACAACATTCCAAAAGATGATGCAGTTACAATCGGCTTTACCGGTGGTTTTGAAAATATGATCGAAGCAGTTTTGAACTTTGGTCTTATCATCATCATTGCCGCCCTTTTGGTATTCGTTGTAATGGCTTCTCAGTTTGAATCTCTTCTCGACCCTTTCATCGTTCTTTTGACAATTCCACTGTCATTCATCGGTGTAATGATGATTTACGCAATTACAGGAAATCAGCTCAACGTAGTTACAATTATGGGTATGCTGGTTCTTGTAGGAACTATCGTAAACAACGGTATCGTTCTTGTAGACTATACAAACCTTCTGCGCAAACGAGGCCTTGGTCTTGAAGAAGCATGTGTTCAGGCTGCCTGCAACCGACTCCGTCCAATCCTCATGTCTACTTTGACAACAATTATTTCCCTCACTCCAATGGCATTCTTCCCTGGTGAAGGTTCAAAATCAATGCAGCCAATTTCTTTGACTGTATTCGGTGGTATGACATTCGGATCAATCATGACTCTGTTCATCATGCCAACTATCTACTACATCTTTAACAACCGTCGTATCCGAAAAGCTGCTGAAAAGGCTGAAAAAGAAACACGCAAAGCAAAGGAACGGGAAGAAAAGGAAGCTAAAGCTGCAGCTGAATACAAAGCAGCAATGGAAACAAAAAAAGCTGAAGGAAAAGATGGTGCTAAAGGAGAATAAAAATGGGATATCTTGAAAATATTAAAAAACATGCTGGATTGCAGACAAGAGTTGAAATCATTTTTTCTCAGGCTCTTGAAGAAGACTTTGATGCTATTTTTAAGGAACAGCAGATTGCAGCCCGTTACACAAAACTGGACAACGTAAAGGGAGCCGGATATTCAAATCCACACCTTGGAGACGAAATCTGGCCTCAGCTCAACGTAATGTTCATCATTTACTGTGACGAAGATGAATCCAAAAAAATCATTAAGGTTGTAGAAGACCTGCGTGAAAAATACATGGGCGAAGGAATTGCCTGTTTCATAAGTCAGGCTACTGAAGTGTAATTCAGATGTCAATTTTTAGCGGTATCCCTTAATTGTGGTACCGCTTTTTTTTTGCTATAATAGCTAAATATTACTCATGGAGAAAATTAATGGCAGAAAAATCAATGCGTCGCGTTGTAGTAACAGGTGGCGGAATCGTTAGTGTACTGGGATATAACTGGGAAGAAGCCAGGGCAAATCTTAAAGCCTGCAAAAATTTCATTAAATACATGCCAGACTGGGCTGAAAAATATCCTCTTATGAATACACGCCTCGCAGCACCCATTGATGGTTTTGCACTGGATCCGGAAAAATATCCGCGCAAGAAAGTCCGCGGCATGGGTCCTGTAAGTCAGATGGCTCTTGTTGCAACAGATAACGCCCTTGCGTGTGCCGGAATCTCCGCCGACGATCCTATTTTCCAATCAGGACGCATGGGAATTGCTTACGGTTCATCCATGGGTTCAGTAATGCCACTTATGGACTATTTTTCCATGCTCATTACAAATGACACATCAAAAATCGGTGCCACAACATACATCAAATGTATGCCACAAACTTGTGCCGCAAACCTGGAAGTTTACTATCAGCTCAAAGGCCGCATTATTACAACAAACACAGCATGTACATCCGGTTCACAATCCATCGGCTATGCTTATGAAGCAATTAAATTCGGCAAACAGGATATTATGATTGCAGGCGGTGCAGAAGAATTCTGTCCTGTTGATGCTGCCGCTTTTGATACTCTTTTTTCAACATCAACAAAAAACGAAACACCTGAACTCACACCAAGTGCCTATGACAAAAACAGAGACGGCCTGGTTTGTGGAGAAGGTGCCGGAACTTTGATTCTTGAAGAATATGAACACGCAAAAGCCCGTGGCGCTAAAATTTATGCTGAACTCGTTGGTTTTGGTACAACCACAGACGGAACTCACATCACATCTCCAAACAAAGACACAATCGCCAACGCAATCCGCCTTTCAATTGAAGATGCAGGTATTGATTCCAAGGAAATCGGTTATGTAAATACTCACGGAACTGCCACAAAAGCCGGCGACATCTGTGAATCCGGTGCAACTTATGATGTTTTCCAGAGAGCTGTTCCGGTTTCCACAACAAAAAACTACACTGGACATACTTTAGGTGCGTGTGGTGCCATTGAAGCCTGGCTTACAATCAATATGATGAACGAAGGCTGGTTCCACCCTAACCTCAATCTTAAGGAAATCGACCCTGAATGTGCCCCACTGGATTATATTACAGGAACAGGCCGTGAAATCCAGACTGATTATGTAATGTCAAACAACTTTGCCTTTGGCGGCATAAATACAAGTCTGATTTTCAAAAGAGTATAAAAAAAAGGGCGCCTGCCCCTCGCTCCAGCCCGCAGGGCTTCCGCTGCCCCCTCTCCTAGGGGTTCCACCCCTAAGACCCTGGAAAAATTATTTCTGAATAACTCCTATTTCCTTTAACCATGGAAGAAGGTCATTGTCGTTCCAGTGGTGGGTTTTCATTATATAACTGTCTTTTTTCATTCCAAAACCGTGTCCGCCTTTTGGATAAGTAACAAATTTATGGGCAATATTTTTTTCAGCCAGCGCTTTTTCAAGACGAACTGAGTTTTCGTAAATTACAACAGGATCGTCAATGCAGGCTAGAATAAAAACAGGCGGCATATTATCCGGAACATTTTTTTCCATAGAAAACTTGTCTTTTAATTCCTGAGAATATTCGTGTCCCCAAATATTAAACAGACTGAACCCCTTAGTTGCATCAGGCGCAGAAAACTGATGTCCCAGAAGACTTTTGCGGCTCCACTTGTGACCAATATCATCATCCATTGTTACAACCGGGTAAATAGGCATTACATAATCAGGACGCAGACTCTCATTTGTTGAAACACCAAGCTTTTCAAGTTCATTACGGTCTGCAAATTCCCCGGCCATTGTTACAAGATGACCTCCGGCACTAAACCCGATGGCACCGATTTTTGTTTTATCAATTCCAAATTCTGCAGCATTTTCACGGATGTATTTTATGGCCATCTGAAAATCTTCCAGCATACATGGATAATGATGACAGTTGTAGGCTACGCGATACTGTAAAACAAAAGCTTCGACACCAATTGAATTGAACCATTCTGCACTTGTAAAACCTTCATGAGGAATACCCAGATGATGATAACTTCCACCCGGGCAGATAATTACGGCAGGCTTTTTTACAGTAACAGTTGAATCACCGGAAGCTTCACCTGCAGCTGAAGAAATGTTTTTTGATTTTACCGGAAAATGATAAAGGACCGTATCCCTGAGCTGAGTGTCCATTCCTTTAACACCCCGCCACAAAAAAGTTTTAGACTGATATTCTGAAGCAAAAACAGAAGACACCAGAAATAAAAAAGAAACAACAAATAAAGAGAAAAGTTTTTTCATAAAGATATTATACATAATTTTAAATAAAAAGTCGGGAGGTAAGTGACTGACAAAACCCCAAAACTACAAACAAGACAGGGGACAAGGGGTCTGACAAAGTCCCAAAAACGACAAACGAGTCA